>JBNMOF010000244.1:0-3077 GCA_051277175.1 Polaribacter sp. | reverse complement strand
AACCACGAAAATGATATGTAATGCTTTTACGTATAGGTAATCCATTTATTTATAATTTGATTTCAAAGTACTACATTTTAATGACTTTGGTATGGAACGCATCAAACTGCTGTATTTTTATGAGCAGCAATCAGACATCAACTAAAAAAAAATTATGCTTCCATCCAATTTACTAAAACATCTACCCAGTCGTCATTATCATTAATACACGGAATTGCGTAAAATTTTTCACCACCAGCCTTTAAAAACTCTTCTTTACCTTCCATGGCAATTTCTTCTAAAGTCTCTAAACAATCAGACACAAATGCTGGCGTAACAACTGCTAAATTTTTTACACCTTCATTTGGGTATTTCTCAAGCATTTTATCTGTGTAAGGCTGTAACCATGGGTCACCAGCTAATCTAGATTGAAAAGAAACAAAGTGTTGATGTGGCTCTATACCTAAATACTCTACAACTTGCCTCGTCGTTTCATAACATTGGTGCTTATAACAAAATTCATGCGCAGGAGAAGCCGTTTTACAGCATTCAAAGTTTACACTATCATTAGGTTTGCAGTGGCTTTTTGTGATGTCAGATTTTCTAACATGTCTTTCTGGTATTCCGTGATAAGAGAATAAAATTTTATCCCATTCTTTACCCTCTAAAGAAGTCTTAATGCTTTCTGCTAATACTTTTATATACTCTTTCTTATGATAAAAAGCAGGAATATCTGTGAACGTCATTTGCGGAAAAAATTCTTTTCTCAACTGCTCTGCTAATACCAAAATTGTATCGGTAGTTGCCATTGCATGCTGCGGATATAGCGGAATAATTAGCACATCTGTAACACCTTTGTCATGCAATTCTTGTAACCCAGTTTTCATAGATGGGTCGCCATAACGCATTGACAAGGCAACCGGTAATTCTGTCTTTTCTTGTACTTTGGTATGTAATCTTTCTGATAAAACAATTAATGGCGAACCTTCATCCCACCAGATTTTTTTATATGCTTTTGCAGATTTTTTTGGTCTCGTATTTAAAATGATTCCTCGAACTAGTATCGCTCGAAGCCAATATGGTGCATCAATAACACGCTCATCCATTAAAAATTGGTCTAAATATTTTCTAACATCTTTTGTAGATGTGCTTGCTGGCGACCCTAAATTAACTAATAAAACTCCTTTCATTGTGTGCTGAATTTATTTCAGTAACTATTTATATTCTTATTGTTCTGAGCTCGTTTCAGAATTAATTTTTATTTTTTTACTAATTGGTTGGTAACTTCATAAAGCGTAATTGCTAAACTATGAATTACATTCATAGATGAATTTCTACCATACATCGGTATCGCTATTGTTGCGTCTAACAAATTGATGTTTTTAATTCCATTTCTTTCACTACCCAAAAGTAATACTAATTTTTCATGATTTTTAAAATCAAAATCTTGAATATTTATGCTTTTATCAGTAATTTCTATGCCTATAATTGTATTTCCAGCTATTTTTAATTGATGTATTAACGCATCAAAATCATGGTAAGAGGCATGTTTAATTTGATGTAATGTATTTCTTGCAGTTTTTTGAACGATTCTATTTTCTATGGTAGGTGAATTTTCATGAAAATATATTTTTTCTACGCCAAAACTTTCTGAAATTCGAAAACACATTCCTATATTTTCTGGAGTTCTAATAGCATCGCAAACAATAGTAATTGGATACTGTTTTTGATCGTTTTCGATGTCGTTATGCGTTAATTGCTCCAAAGTTTTGTTTCTAAAAATAGTGTTGTTATTTGTTCAAGCTCATTACATACTTCTTTGGTGTGGTGCCAAACTTCTTTTTAAATGCGGCAATAAAATGACTTGCCGTACTGTAGCCAACCTGCAAACCAACTTCATTCACATTGTATTGATTGCTTTCTAGTAATTTACGCGCCTCTTCCATTTTATAATCGAATAAAAAACTATAGACGGTATCGCCATAAATTTGTTTAAAACCTTCTTTTAGTTTCTTTATATTTAAGCCAATTTCAGTTGCCAACTCTTGTAAGCTGGGTGGTTCAGACATTCTAGAAATAATAATATCTTTTGCTTTTCTAATTTTCAATACATTCTGTTCGTCTACTAGAAAAGGACAATATTCTGCATCTGTGTTTTCTTCTTTTTGAAAATGAAGACTTAACAATTCGTAAACCTTCCCTTTTACATACAATTCTCTGATAGAACTATTCGTATTAGAGTTGATAATTTGCTGCAACACTATAGAAACTATTGGCTTTATTTCTTGATCATCATAAAATTTACGATTGCTGTTTTCACTACTTAAAAAAGGAATGTAACCAGACTCTTTAGAAAATAATGAATGAAATTTTTCAATAGAAATTAATAAAGATACTAAGGTGGTTTTAGGTTGAATCTCTAAATTGATGGGTAAAGTTCTCTGCGGATTGTACAATAATATTGACCTGTTGTCTAAAACATCAAAAGAATAATCACCTGTATTAAAAAGGAATTTAGAATTCCCACGCAAACAAAAGTGCATTTGTATAAAAGTACTGTCTATTTCTCTTTCGAAATTTTGCACTTTATCGCTTTCATTCTGAAAATGAAGCACATAAAACCCTTTTTCTAAAGTGATTTCATCTAAAGAACTTTCTCCGACATTTTTAAACATATCTTTCTTATTTTTTGCAATCCCTTCTATTTAGAATCATTCTATGTAAAGAGGATCTAAAACCTTGTTCACAATACAAAAATAAGGGTTTTTAGACTTTTTATCAAAAAAAAATAAAGAAAAAACACAGAACGTTATTAAAAGTTCTTTAAGCGACATTTTTTTATTAATGAAGGTTTTACTTTTGCACCATCTTTAAGAAAATATGAAGCAACAAGCGCAAGAGCACTTTTACAATATTGGAGTAAGTTATAAAAAAGCAGATGCAAAAATGCGTGGTAGGTTTTCTGTATCTAAAGAAAATCAAACAGCGCTTTTAAATGCAGCCAAAGAAAAAGGAATTACTTCCATTTTTATAATTTCTACCTGCAATAGAACAGAAATTTTTGGATTTGCCAGTCGTCCTTGTTTGCTAATAGAACT
>JBNMOF010000243.1:0-3127 GCA_051277175.1 Polaribacter sp. | reverse complement strand
AATACCATAAACGGTATATGCGGCAACATACCATATAATTCTAGCAACCGTATTTTCAATACCAATAACATCATTATTTCTTGTGGTTGACGAAGAGTTTGAACTCTTTGCAGAAACTGTTCCAGCATTTCCTGAAGAATAGGTTGTTTTTAAACTCTTTTTTGCTTTCTCCAGTTTACCCTCTTGAGAAAAACTATGAAAACAAATAAATGCAAATAATAAAAACTGAATAACTGTTTTTTTTAACATTTTAATTGATTTTTAAAAGTCAATTACAACCAAAAATTATGCCGAATTTAACTGTATCTTTGCGTATATACCGATAAAATCAAAGAGTGTGTTTGTAAAAGCGAAAAAACATTTAGGTCAGCATTTTTTAACAGATGAAAGCATTGCTAAAAATATTGCCGATGCTTTAACTGGAAATGGTTACGACAACGTTTTAGAAATTGGTCCAGGAATGGGGGTTTTGACCAAGTATTTATTACAAAAAAAAGCAAAAATTACTGTCATGGAATTAGACAGAGAATCTGTTGCTTATTTGCAAGATACTTTTCCTTTAGAACACATTAAATTAGACACTTCAAAAGAGCACTTTTCTATTTTAGAAGGCGATTTTTTAAAAAAAGAAATACAAGAAATTTTTCAAAAAAAACAAGTCGCTATTATTGGTAATTTTCCTTACAATATCTCCACTCAAATTGTTTTTAAAGCGATAGAAAACAGAGAGTTTGTTCCAGAATTTGCAGGCATGTTTCAAAAAGAAGTTGCCAAAAGAATTGCAGAAAAAGAAGGTAGTAAAGTCTATGGGATTCTTTCGGTTTTAACACAAGCTTTTTTCGATGTAGAATATCTTTTTACAGTTCCACCAACGGTTTTTAATCCGCCACCAAAAGTAGATTCAGGTGTAATAAGATTGGTTCGAAAGAAAGATTATTCGCTTCCTGTAGATGAGAAAATATTTTTCAGAGTTGTAAAAACAGCTTTTAATCAGCGTAGAAAAATGCTGCGATCTAGCTTAAAATCTTTCAACCTTTCAGACTCTTTAAAAGAAGACCCTATCTTTACGAAACGTCCAGAACAATTATCTGTAGAAGCTTTTATTTCGCTCACACAAAAATTAATAGAAAATGGCATTTGAAATTACTGACGAATTTCTAGAAAACCTAATTGGCTTTATCTATGAAAATAACGATGCTGAAATAAAAGAACTATTTTCAGAAGTGCATTTTGCAGATATTGCAGAGGTTTTAGATGAGGTTAGTTTTGATGAAGCTATTTATATAATTAAGCTTTTAGATAGTGAGAAAACATCGGAAATTCTTACAGAATTAGATGAAGATACCCGAGAAAATATTCTAGAAAACTTATCTGCAAAAGAAATTGCAGAAGAAGTTGGTGAAATGGATTCTGATGATGCTGCAGATATTATCGGAGAACTTTCTCCGGAACGTCAAAAACGTGTAATCAACGCTTTAGAAGATGACGAATTAGCGGCCGATATTAAAGAATTACTTTCTTATGCAGACAATACTGCAGGAGCTTTAATGGCAAAAGAACTCGTAAAAGTGTATGAAACATGGACGGTTGCTGGATGCATGCGAAGAATTAGAGGACAGGCACAAGAAGTTACAAGAGTGCACTCGATTTACGTTGTAGACAAGGAAGATAAATTGGTAGGTAGACTGTCTTTAAAAGACTTAATAGTAGCCAAATCTGATCAAAATATTTCAGATATTTCTAAAGCCACAGTAGATGCTGTTAATGTCAATCAAAATGACGAGGAAGTTGCTAAAATCATGGTAAAGTACGATTTAGAAGCAATACCAGTTGTAAATGATAATAATGTTTTATTAGGTAGAATTACTATTGATGATATTGTTGATGTTTTAAAGGAAGAAGCAGACAAAGATTATCAAATGGCTGCTGGTTTAACTCAAGATGTAGATTCAGACGATAGTATTTTTGAATTGACAAAAGCACGTTTACCCTGGTTATTTTTAGGGTTAATTGGGGGTGTTGGTGCTTTTATTATTATGGAAGGATTCCAAGATGTATTTACCACTTATGCTTCTTTATTCTTTTTCACTCCGTTAATTGCTGCCATGGCAGGAAATGTTGGTGTACAATCTTCTGCAATTATTGTTCAAGGTTTAGCAAATGACGATGTAAAAGGAAGTATAAATAGTCGCCTTTTAAAAGAAATGCTTTTAGCAACTTTAAATGGGGCTATTCTGGCATTATTTTTATTCTTTTTTGTTTGGGTTTATGAAGGTAAAATAGGACTTGCTTTGGCTATTTCTGTATCTCTTGTAGTTGTGATTATTATTGCTGGTTTAATAGGCACATTCGTTCCTTTATTTTTAAATAAAAGAGGAATTGACCCTGCTATTGCAACAGGTCCTTTTATTACTACTTCTAACGATATTTTTGGAATCTTAATTTATTTTATGATTGCAAAAATGATTTTGGGGATATAAAAAAACCTCTCTGAATTAACAGAAAGGCTACACCCTTTTTTTCCTTCTTAATTTCAACTATAAACCCCTACGATTATAGCCTTCATTAGTCCCACTAATTATAGTGTTTTGAAAGAAAAGGTTTGTGAAGTAAAAATACCTTTAATAAAAGGAATAAGCATACTAGAAACCATAATAAAGAGTCTAAAGTTTTAAAAAAGGTGTATTCCTCAATGGTGTCGGTGGTTTTGAATATTAAAATAATTTTTAGACCACAAAAAAAGATCTATGGATAAACAAAGCGGTTTTTCTTTTTCTTTTTTAAATGTAGCAATAATACCCAAATGTGCAATTAACCCACAAATTTTATAGAAATACAAGACCTCTATAAAGCAAATGTCTTTTAAATAACAGTAAGGGAAAACGCAATTAAATTTATATTCTTTTTAACGTTTAATCTATTCTTAATTTTGCTTCGATACAACAGGATTTAACGTTAGTTTTGTCATATTTTGTAATTATTCATTATAAATTAGAGCTTTTGTGCTGATTTGGGAGTTCTTTTAATATGTAGAGGACTACGTAATCAAATTAAAACCGAACGTTGTCCCCAAGCATCAATTTTTAAAGAATTTTACAAGTATAACCGTCGTTTTTTTACTAATACT
>JBNMOF010000242.1:0-3128 GCA_051277175.1 Polaribacter sp. | reverse complement strand
TATTCATTGAAAGTGTCTTTGAAAAATTTCCATTTATTATTTCAATAGCTTTAAAATTATTTTTCTCAAATAGTTTTTGTAATATTTTACTAGTTTCTGGGCATTCTTCTAAAGTTAATATGGATACCGCGTCATTTTCAGTTTTAATTGCTGAAGTTCCTAAGCTCATGGCCGTTCCTATCTCTAGAATTTGTTTTGGTTTTAAGTAATTTATAGTTTTAATTAATAGGTTCGCTTTTTCATTAGTGATTCCTGCAACTTTTGCAATTTTAGAAACTTGATGTGTGTTACTTTTAAAAATTTTAGATCTACTTCCTAAATCAGTGTTTTTTTTTTTTTCACTATTGTCTTCCAAATATTTTCTTGAATTTAGGAACGTCTTCCATAAATTCTTATGTATTTTTTTGTAAAAACATTGCGTGACAAGTTGGTATATAAAAGGCGAATGAACGCCGTGCTGGTTGCTAGCTTCTAATAAAAAGTAAAGATATTTTCTTTGTTGATATAACATGCTATAAAACGAAAATTGAAAAATAAAGTGCAAAAATAAAATAAAATTAATGCTTTCCAGTTAGAAAAAGTATATTTGTGAATGCTGATTTAATCTTTAAAATTTAAAATGAAGAGATATTTAGTTTTACCCAGGCTAATAATTTTTTTAAGTGCCTGTATTTCGACAAAAGAATGCACATATTTAAGAAGATATCCATTTCTAATCCGGAAATAAAAAGAGGCAACGATATTCCTTATAAATTACAAAAAGATGACATTCTAGACATCACAATAACGGCTAAATATGAAGATATTGTAGCAGATGAAATGATGACTCATATTTTTTAAAAGAAGAGTTTAATTATTAGACTTTTTAAAACCAAAGAAATAAATATTTTATGATGTTAAAAACAGAATATGCTCCTTATTTTGAGCAATATATAAAATTAGTGTACTCAGAAGATGGCTCTATTTTAGAAAGCTTAAAAAGCGCTCAAAAAGAATTTGAAAGTCTATTGAGAAATGTACCTAAAGAGAAACATGCTTTCTCTTATGCCGAAGGAAAATGGACGCTTAAAGAAGTAATACAGCATGTTATAGATACAGAACGAGTTTTCTGCTACAGAGCTTTGTGTTTTGCCAGAAATGATAAAACTTCATTACCGGGATATGATCAAGATATTTTTGTGGATAATGACAATGCAAATGATAGAAATTATTACGATTTATTAGCGGAAATGAAGGTGTTGAGAAAGTCTACAATTCAGCTATATAAAAGTTTTTCTAAGGAAGCTTTATTAAGAACAGGAGTTGCTTCTGAAGAAGAAATATCTGTTAGGGCTTTGGGATATTTATTTTCTGGTCATCAAATACATCATTTAAATGTTGTAAAAGAGCGTTACTTGTAAAAAAGAACATATTACAATAATATTAAATAAAAAAAACCGAAGCTTTAACTTCGGATTTTTCTCATGAATTTAATATTCAGTTTTGTCTTGCTTTTCGCCCCATTTATGAAAGGGTTCTAGTGCAATATTTCTCCCTATTTGTTCAAAGGGAATACTTCTCTCTTCATACGGTAAAGGAATTTCTTTATAAATAAATGCGTCATCAAAACCTATGTTTGCTGCATCTTCTTGATTGCTTCCATAATACACTTTGTCTGGTCTTGCCCAATAAATTGCACCTAAACACATAGGACACGGCTCACAAGAGGTATATACAATACAACCGTTTAATTGAAAAGAGCCTAAATTTTTACATGCATCTCTAATTGCTGTAACTTCTGCATGTGCAGTAGGATCATTTGTAGAGGTAACTTTATTATTTCCGCGACCAACGATTTTTCCATCTTTTACAATAATACAACCAAAAGGTCCGCCTTCATTATTGCCCATTCCTTTCAAAGCTGCTTTTACAGCTTCACTCATAAATTCTTCGTGTGTGTTCATCATTATTTTCTTTTAGCAAAAAAAACTGCAGGAGATCTGCAGTTTTTAGCATTTAAAAATTAATATTTTTATTTTAATCCACCAGTCATTTCCTCAGGTTTTACCCATTCATCGTATTGTTCTGGAGTTACATATCCTAAACGAACCGCCTCTATCTTTAGAGTAGTTCCGTTTTCATGAGCTGTATTTGCAATCTCAGCAGCTTTATAATATCCTATTTTAGTATTTAAAGCAGTTACTAGCATTAAAGAATTATTAACCAATTCTGCAATTCTGGCTTGATTTGGTTCAATACCCGCGGCACAGTTTACATCAAAAGAAATACAAGCATCTCCAATTAATTCAGCAGATTGTAATACGTTTGCAGCCATCATTGGTTTAAAAACGTTTAATTCGTAATGGCCTTGCATTCCACCAACGGTAACTGCAACGTCATTTCCCATTACTTGTGCACAAACCATTGTAATTGCCTCCGCTTGCGTAGGATTTACTTTTCCTGGCATAATAGAACTTCCTGGTTCGTTTGCTGGAATGTTTATTTCTCCAATTCCAGACCTAGGCCCAGAAGCCATCATTCTAATATCATTTGCAATTTTATTTAAAGAAACAGCGACTTGTTTTAAAGCGCCATGCGTTTCTACTAAAGCATCGTGTGCTGCTAGGGCTTCAAATTTATTCTCAGCAGTTATAAATGGTAAGTCTGTAAATTGAGCAATATATTTAGCTACTAAAGTATCATAACCTGCAGGTGTATTTAATCCTGTACCGACTGCGGTACCTCCTAAAGCCAATTGACTTAAATGCTCTAGTGTATTTTTTAAAGCTTTTAAACCGAAGTTTAACTGCGACACATAACCAGAAAATTCTTGACCTAAAGTAAGTGGAGTTGCATCCATTAAATGTGTACGTCCAATTTTTACAACATCTTTAAATGCTTCTGATTTTGATTTTAATGTATTTCTTAATTGCTCAATTCCAGGAATTGTATTTTCTACAATCTTTTTATAAGCTGCAATGTGCATTCCTGTTGGAAAAGTATCATTAGATGATTGTGATTTGTTGACGTCATCATTTGGTTGAATGGTTTTTTCTCCTTCGCCTATTATTTTTCCTGCAATTTCATGTGCCCTATTTGCAATAACTTCGTTCACATTCATGTTCGATTGTGTACCAGATCCTGTTTGC
>JBNMOF010000241.1:0-3136 GCA_051277175.1 Polaribacter sp. | reverse complement strand
CCAGATGTAAAAGCTACTTGTGGGTGTGTTTCCGACGAAAGTTTTGGTCATTCTGGTTTTACAGGTACCTATACTTGGGCAGATCCAAAAAGTGGATTGCTGTATGTTTTTTTATCAAACAGAGTGTATCCAAAGATGGACAACCGAGGTTTAATTGATAGTAACATGCGTACAAGAATTCAGCAAATAATTCAAGATGCTATTATTAATTAGAAGCTATTTTAAAAAAGGATATTGAAGACCACGTTTTTGTGGGTGATACGATTATCTCTTTTTAACTATTGATTCCCATATATTACACTATCTCTTGTAAAAACTATTTTCTGATTTCAACAATATCTTTTTATTTTGTTCTCGATATATTAAGCCCAAAAGCGTGACACTCGAACTGACAATTAAAAAGCATATCATTTCAATCAGGGTTAAACGTATTTCTTTGCATTGGTAGGTACTAATTTGACGTATATTAGAATGAGTAGAGCAGAGACAGAGAGATAAAAGAAACCAACGATACTACCAAAAAAGAGACTAACAATCCAAGATTGTAGCCCATAAAAAAGACCACACAAAACAAGACTCAAGCTAAATCTAAAAGTATCTATAAATTCAATTTCATCAATTTTTTTTGAGGTTTTTTTCCAAAGTAAAAACGGAATTATAGTATTTAGAATTATTAAAAAGCGGAGTGCTTTTAAAGGGGCTTTTTTAGGAGCTTTTTTAGGTGGAAATGCATTGTTTTTTATCATTTCATTAACGTTGTCTATTGCTGTAAAATCAACCTGTGCGTCAATTAGTCTTTGTAAAACGGTTTCATAATTTTCGTCATCAGGAATATGCACACTTAATTTTTTTAACTGTTCGCTCACTGCACTTTTTAAAATAAGAATAGACTTTGCAGAAGGATTCGTTTCAAAAAGAGCTCTCGTAGCAATTGGTGCTCCATAATTTACGGTAACTTTTGCAGGAAAATGAGAAGTATGTTGGTAAGTGATGCCTACAGGAACCACGGTAATTTCTAAGTTTTTGTGCTTTTCTAAAGCCCCAAAAAGAATTCTTGTAAAACCTTTACTTAAAGATCTTACAGTTCTTTTTTTATCGTGAGTTCCTTCTGGAAAAATCATCAAAGTTTCCCCTTTATTTAAAATTATATGGCACTTTTCAAAAATTTCTTGATTGTTGGCTAGTTGTTTCACTCCATCCCTCATCCTATAAATAGGCAGCAAATAAAGTGATTCTAAAATTTTTTTAACGAAGGGTTTTTTAAAAGATGCAGCTCTTACTAAAAAGTGATTTTGTCTTCTGTTCGTTGTAGTAACGTACAAAGGGTCCACCAAACCGTTAGGGTGGTTTACTACAAATAAGACAGCTCCTTTTTTAGGTATATTTTTACGACCTAAAACGGTTATTTTTTTACTGTAAAAAAATAAGCCAAATTTTATGCTGCTCCAAACAAGTGTAAACCAAATTTTTTGAATCATAAACGATATTTCTTTAGGAGGAAAAAATTATTTTATTGAATCCTTCTGTTCGTATTTCTTCCCCAATAAGTTGCCAAAAGAATTCCAGAAAAAACATCCCAAATTCCCCAGAAAGCTGCTAGTAAAGCCATTCCGCCTAAACCCTCAAAGAAACCAAATATTAATAATAACCCTAAACCTCCATTTTGAATACCTGTTTCCATGGCAATGGTTTTGGTGTCTTGTTTATTTAAACCAAAGCTCTTGGCGGTATAAAAACCTAAAATATAAGCAAAAATATTATGAAAAATAACTAAGAGAATTACGTGGTGAATATGGTTTACAAAAACTTCTAAATTTTGTGAAAAAGCAATAAAAATAAGTGCAATAAACACGAACATAGATACTGGTTTTAGTATTTTTTCTATTTTTTTTGCCATGTCAGAATGATAGTGTTTTACAAGCATTCCAAAAGATAATGGAATGCCCAAGATTACTGCTACCAATTTAAATAGATCTATCGGGTTTAATGAAACTGTTTTTAGTATTTGATTGGTTGGTTCGTATAAACTTCCCCAAAATTGTAAATTAAAAGGTGTCATAAAAATACAAATTAAGGTGGAAAAAGCTGTTAAGCTAACTGATAAAGCAGCATTTCCTCCAGCCATCTTACTGAAAAAGTTAGAAACATTTCCGCCAGGACAGGCAGCTATTATTAGCATTCCTAGAGCAAAACTAGGATGTGGTTCTATAATTAATATGGCAATAAAAGTAAATAGTGGTAATAAGAAAAATTGAGATAAAACACCAATAAAAAGTATTTTTGGTTTTTTAAAAAGACGTTTAAAATCGTCCATAGAAATGCCGAGTGCAACCCCAAACATAATAATTGCGATTGCAATATTTAATATCCATAAACCACTGGAGTCAAAGTTTATTTTTATGGAGTCGATATTTATTTCTGGGTTAATTCTTAAAAGCATATTCAATAATATTTGAACCCATTTTTAATGCTTTTTCTCTTACACTTTTGGGATTGTTGTGGATTATTTCATCTTCCCAACCATCACTTAAATCCGTTTCATAGTCATAAAAAATAACCAGTCTGCCCGCGTAGAAAATACCAAAACCTTGCGCAGCTTTCTTGTCATGTTCATGAATTTTTGGAATACCGTTCGGAAATTTAAATGTCTGATTATAAATAGCATGATTGCTAGGGATTTCTATAAACTCTAACTTTGGAAATACTTTTTTGATTTCTCTTCTTATAAATGTATCCAAACCGTAATTGTCTGAAATGTGTAAAAATCCACCAGAAATCAAGTAATTTCTTAAGTTTTCTGAGTCATCATCAGAAAATAAAACATTCCCATGGCCTGTCATAAACAACATTGGAAAGTTGAAAATTTCTTCATTATTAATACTTACAGCCTGTGGATCTTTAGAAATTGTAGTATGAATGTTTTTGTTTGTAAAGGCAACTAAATTAGGAATCGCAGTAGGATTTGCATACCAATCTCCGCCACCATTATATTTGAGAATAGCAACATCCTGAGCGTTTGCTAGTATAAAGAAAAGCAAAAAGATAGTAACTACAATTTGTTTCATAAACTTAATATGTACGCAATATAATAAATTACTGATTGATAAACGAAACAATATTCACCGCTACTAAAGCA
>JBNMOF010000240.1:0-3141 GCA_051277175.1 Polaribacter sp. | reverse complement strand
CCTTTGCTTCTATTTCTTTTGTTAAAGGCACTGCTGTAGTAACTTTAGCAACCTGCATATGTTTATCAAAATTATAAATGATAGCATATTGCTTTGCAATAGAATGCAACATTGCTATTCTCTTATTGTCTTGTAATAAGTGAAATAAGCCAAGCGTAATGTTGTTTACCTTACCATGAAATAAAGCATTTAAAACTTTTATTTTATCAGAAGGTTTAACAATAGGACTTCTTAACATTACCTCAAATTCATCATTTTCAGAAATTGTAGTAGCAATGAATAACATATCATCATTTACAATAGTTTCTTCTTTAGAATCTTTAGCAAGATTTAAGATTGCTTTTGCATACCGTATTGATGCTCTTGCGTCTTTCATGATTAACTTAGTTTAAAGTAACCTCTTTTAAGATTCCTTCAACTAATTCTAGTTGATCTTTCTTATTAGATAATTCTTTTTTAATTACTGATTCTGCAATACCAATAGATAATTCTGCAACACTCTTTTTTATTTCTGCAATGGCTGCTTGTCTTTCCTGAATAATTACTGCTTGTGCATTTTCTATTAATTTTGTAGTAACTTCCTTCGCATCTTCTTTAGCTTCTGCTATCATATTATTTCTAATATCTCTAGCTTCTTTCATCATCTCTTCTCGCTCTGCTCTAGCTTCTTTCACCAACTTTGTGTTGTCTGCTTGTAAGTTTTGCATTTCTTTTCTTGCCTCTTCTGCAAAATCGAGTGCATCTTTTATGCCTTTTTCACGATCGCTAACAGCGCTTAATATTGGATTCCAAGCAAATTTTCTTAAAATAAACAATAAACATATAAATGTAATTGTTGTCCAAAAAACAAGTCCTAATCCAGGAGTAATTAAATCCATTTCTTTATTTTTTTTTAAACTTAAATTTTAAAAACACAGAAGTAACCAACCGTTACTTCTGTATTTTTGTACTCTAATTGATTGTTGTTTATCCTTGTAAGAATGCTACAACAACTCCAAATAGTGCTACTGCTTCAACGAAGGCTGCTAAAATTAATGCAGAAGATTGAATTTTCCCGTGCATTTCTGGTTGACGTGCCATTGCTTCCATAGCAGATCCACCAATTTTACCAATACCAACACCAGCTCCAATAGCTGCTAAACCAGCTCCAATAGCTGCAATTCCAGTAATAGTCATAATATAAAAATTTAAATTAATTAATGTTCTTCTTCTGTTGCCATTCCAAAATAAAGGGCTGACAAAATTGTAAATATATATGCTTGTATTGCTGTTACAATAATTTCAATAACTGTAATAAATAATGAGAAGGCTACAGATACTGGTGCAATTGCAACAGATTTAAAAACAAATATTAGGGACATTAGTGCTAAAATAATAACGTGCCCCGCTGTAATATTCGCAAATAAACGAATCATCAAAGATATTGGTTTTACAAACATTCCAATAATCTCAATTGGCATTAAAAATATTTTCATTGGTATAGGAACCCCTGGCATCCAAAAGATATGTTTCCAGTAGTTTTTGTTACCACTAAATGTTGTGATTATAAATGTAATTAGAGCTAATGTAAATGTAAATGCAATATTACCACTTACGTTAGCACCATTTAAAATTGGAATTAATCCAAATATATTATTAATCCATATAAAGAAAAATACCGTTAATAAATATGGCATATACTTTTTATATTTATTTTCTCCAATCATTGGAACACCTATTTCGTCTCTAACAAAAATCACTAAAGGCTCAATAAAACTAGCAATTCCTGTTGGAACTCCGTCTTTAGAGTTTTTATAACTTCTTGCTGTTGCAAAAAAGATAAATAGTAAAATAAGTACAGAAACCCACATCATGAATACGTTTCTTGTAATTGAAAAATCTAATGGTTTTTTTGCGTTTATTGGATGATGTTCAACATCAAAAGTAACAGATGTTGCCTCTGCGTTTAATTGATATATTTTTTCATGCAATTTCACAAATTTACCTCCATTTTTTTCAACGATTGATTGACCTGTATCATCATGATGAAACTCACTAGACATAAAAGTTATTAAACCATTGTCTGTCCATAAAATAATAGGTAGAGATAAAGAAATTGGTTTGTCTTTCCAATCAAAAAGATGAAATTCATGTGCATCTTTTACGTGGTGCAAAATCATTTCTTTAGGATTAAACTTCTCATCATCTATCTCTTGCTTGGTCTCAGAAGCAAATCCTAAAGAAGAGATGGTTAAAAACAAAACCGTAAAAAACGTACTTTTCAAAGTGTTCAATATCATTATTGATGTGTTAAAACCCATGTCTTAAATTCGGTGCAAATGTACACACATTATATTAATTGACAAATAATATTTTAAAGAAAATTCATCACAATTAAACCGGTTTATTTTTGCAGAAATTTTGTAATCGAATAAACTTCAAAACCTAAATATAAAAAATATGTAATAAAGAAATTAAAAACATCTGGTTGTTTGTTTTCAAATTCTGACAATAATAAAGGTGATAGGAAAATAATAGCAAGTATCATTTTTAACAAAGTTCCTCCCATAAAAAAATTAAAAACATCGGTTTTCCCTTGTGAATATTTGTAGTTAATTACCCCATACAAGAGTGCTGTAGTTATAAAATGAAAAGTATAAATCTGCCATACAGGAAAGAAAAATGCCATTTCTTTTGCAAAATGATGTACCAAATAACTATGAATACCAAAAATTAAAATACTTACAACAAGTAATTGAATTAAAAAAATAGCTTGTCTCTTTATAAATTCAGGATTCATTTTCGTCTTCTTTAGAAGCTACAATAATACGTCTTATCACAATAAAAATAGCAAGAATTACAGATGTTAATGATAATAAAACAGAAAATAATTTGTTTTTATTTGGAAACTTTTCATCAAGTTTTAAACCTATATAGGTGCCAATAGCAATAATAGCAAACATTTGTAAACCTGCACCAGAAAGTTGGAGCGCTTTATTTAAAGGTTTTTTTGGGTTGCTCTTTTTGTTGTGCTCGTTTTTCATTAGGTTTATTTTCTTCTACAAAGCCTTTCATAACACAACTTGCATTAAAGGTTGCGCCTGGTTCTATAGAGAGTTTTCCAACGACTACATCACCAAAAATCTTAGCATTTGCCTTAAC
>JBNMOF010000239.1:0-3154 GCA_051277175.1 Polaribacter sp. | reverse complement strand
AAAGAAAACAGTTAAATCATTAATTAGAATTTCAAAAGGATATCAAAATAAATAAATTATGAAAACAATTATGGCAGCAGTAGCATTACTATTTGTCTTTACTATAAATGCACAAAACTTTACAGGAAAAGCAATTTACAAAACAAGTAAAAAATCTAGTTTTAAGTTTGGGGAAGGCCAAAAAGGAGTTGATGACAAGATGCAAGAAAAAATAAGAAAAAGAATTCAAAAAATGAACCAGAAAACGTTCATTTTAAACTTTGATAAAAATTCATCAACTTATAAAGAAGAGGTAACCTTAAAAGAACCAAAACCACAGGTTGGTGGGCTAAAGACTATGGCTGTTGCCTTTGGAGGCGCTAATAACACAAGTGTTTATTATAAGAATATAAATGAAAAAAGATTTTCTAATCAAACTGATATTATGGGAAAACGTTTTTTAGTAAAAGACAAATTGCCCGAACATAAATGGGAAATGTCTACAGAAATAAAAAACATTGGTACATACACTTGTTACAAAGCGACGTATTCAAAAGAAGTCGAAAATAAGAATGTAACTTTTAAAAATGGAGAATCTGTTGAAGAAATTAAGAAAGAAACCACCTTAATTACAGCGTGGTATACAACCCAAGTGCCTGTAAGTAATGGTCCTGACAATTACCAAGGTTTACCGGGGTTAATCTTAGAAGTAAATGATGGTAAAACAACAATTGTTTGTACAGAAATTATATTAAATCCTTCTCAAAAAATTAAAATTGAAGAGCCTAAAAAAGGGAAAGTAGTTTCACAAAAGAAGTTTACTAAAATTGAAAAACAAAAATCTGATGAACTGATGGAAAAGTTTAAAGGTAGAAACGGTGTCGACTTAGGGAATGGTATTAATATTAAAATCGGAGGTTAGCATGGGGGGGTTGTTTAGTTTATTTTAAGTTTAATTAAACTTTTAAGGTTTCTTTAAGTCTAAGGGTTAATTATTAACATTATTTTTGGACAAAACTAAAACAAATTAATATGAGGTCAATTTTTACTTTTCTTTTAGCACTTGCAACGGTTACCACATTTGCACAAAAAAGTTTTCAGGGTACAGCCAAATACATGTCTAAAACGACAATGGACATGAGTCGATTTGGAAAAATGAGCGAGCAACAGAAAAAAGAAAGAATGGCTCGTATGAAGAGCTTCTTAGAAAAAACATATACATTAACTTTTAATAAAACAGCATCTTCTTTTAGAGAAGATGTATCCTTAGAGGCACCGGGTGCTTCCGGTCCAAGTTGGGGTAAGAGTAACGGACAGGGTTCCATTTATAAGAATACGAAAGATAAAAAGATGATTGAAGACGTGGAGCAATTCAGCAAACGTTTTTTGGTTGTTGAAGAAATGGAACAATTACAATGGGAATTGGGAATGGAGACTAAAAAAATTGGTCAATATACCTGTTATAAAGCAACACTTGTAAAGGAAGATACCAATATAGATTGGGGAAGTATTTTTAGTAGAAATAACAAAAAGAAAGATTCGACGAAAACAAAAGACGCAAAACCAGCAAAAAAAATGTTAAATATTACCGCTTGGTATACACCTCAAATTCCTGTAAGTGCAGGGCCTAATACTTACTATGGTTTACCAGGATTAATTTTAGAATTAAATGCTGGTAGAACGACCATGCTTTGTACAGAAGTTACCATTAGTTCGCAAGAAGTTTTAGAAATAGAGGAACCAAACAAAGGAAAAGAAGTTTCTAGAGAAGAGTATGTTAAAATTGTAAAAGTAAAAACAGAAGAATTAAAAACGCGTTTTCAGAACAGAGGCCGTGGTAGAGGAAGAAACTAAGCACTCGGATTCAACTTAACCAACAACAAAATATATATGAAAAAAATACTACTTATTGTTATTTTTATGGTGTCTTGGGTTTCAACTGCCCAAATTAATTTAAGAGGTGTTGTTAAAGATTCTATTGGTAATCCTTTAGAAATGGCAAATGTAATTGCATTGGATACCGTTGCTAAAAGAATTGCTTCTTACGGCTTTACCGATGCTCAAGGAAATTTTAAATTGGATTTGATGAAGAATACAGTTTATAATATTAAAATTAGTTATATTGGTTTTAAAGAAATTAGTGAATTTATACAGACGAAAGAAGCTAATATTTCTAAGAACTATGCCATGGTCGAAGATAAAATGTTAGATGGTATTAGCATCGTTTCTAAAATGCCTGTAACTATTAAAGGGGATACCATAATTTATAATGCAGATTCCTTTAAAAATGGTTCTGAAAGAAAACTAGAAGATGTACTAAAAAAGTTACCTGGCGTAGAAATAAATGATGCGGGTGAAATTGAAGTTGAAGGAAAAGTTGTTGAAAAAATAATGATCGATGGTAAAGAATTTTTTAGCGGTGATACTAAATTAGCTGCAAAAAATATTCCTTCGAATGCAGTTGATAAAATTCAGGTATTAAGAAACTATTCAAATGTAAATCAACTAAGTGGTGTGCAAAATAACCAAGATAGGGTTGCAATAAACATCAAACTAAAAGAAGGTAAAAAGAATTTTTGGTTTGGAGATGTTACCGCTGGCGCAGGAAATTCGGCAGACACTGGTTTGTATCTTTTTCAGCCGAAATTATTTTATTATTCACCCAAATACACGATTAATGTTATTGGAGATATAAATAATATTGGTGACGTTGTTATCAGTAGAAGAGATGCTAGGGGTTTTGGAGGCAACTTTCGAAGTCAGAGTCCATCAAATGGCACAAACATTAATATTTCAGATGCAGGAATAGGTTTCTTAAACGTTAATGCAAGAAATGCAAATAGGATAGAAACGAAGTTAACAGCTCTAAATTTCAGTTATTCACCAAACCCAAAATTAGATTTAAGTGGGTTCTTAATTTGGTCAGGTAATAGTAATGGACAACGAAATATTAATTCGAAAGATTATATAGATCCAGAAACACCGAATGATGTTGTTGATAGCCAAACAAGTCAGACAAGTAACACTGGTTTGTTTCGATTTAGTACAGCGTATAAAAAAGATTTTAACAATCAGTTAAATTATAATCTTGCAGGTCGTTTTTCGAATGAATTTAGAACGGATGCAGTCAACTCATTTGTTTTAGGTGATATTGTAGAAAATGAAAGTTCAACAC
>JBNMOF010000238.1:0-3196 GCA_051277175.1 Polaribacter sp. | reverse complement strand
AGTTATATCCATTTTATCTTTTCCTCTTATTTTGAAAACGGTCTTTTCTGAGCTCGCAAAACTTCAGTTGCGCAATTTCCCTTTAGAGAAGCTATAATTTAAGGGATTTCTCGTCGTTCATTCTTTTCTATTTAAGAAGAACATTATTGCTAATTTCTAATAATGCTTTATCTCTCCAAATATTACTGACGCATTGCATTAAAATTCAAACTGTAGCTGCACCCAAAAAGGTTCGCTCTTTTCTGTGTTTAAATTTCCGAAAGAAAGTCCTAATAAACGAACAGAATTTGTTAATTTATTTTGATATAGCAATTCTTTTACCACCGGAAAAAACTCTTTTTTCGTTTGCATAAAATCTGATTTTGTTTTGCTTCTTGTTTGCTGTGTAAAATCAGAATATTTAATTTTTAACGTAATCGTTTTTCCTTTTACATCGTTTTTTTTCATCCGTCTTTCTAACTCATCGGCAATTTTATCTAAACGTTCTATCATAAAAATTTCTGAAGAAATATTTTCACTAAACGTTCTTTCCGCTGCAATAGATTTTCGAATTCTATTTGGTTTTACCTCGCTATTGTGAATTCCACGAACTATATTATAATAATGCGCTCCTGACTTCCCAAAAGACTTCACCAACTCTTCTACTGTTTTCTTCTTTAAATCATTCCCCACAAAAATTCCTAAATTGTACATTTTTGCAGCGGTAACTTTACCAACACCATAAAATTTATTGACTGGTAATTCTTCCAAAAATTGAAGTACCTCTTCTGGGTGAATTGTTTTTTGTCCGTTTGGTTTGTTAATATCTGAAGCTACTTTTGCTATAAACTTATTAATGGAAATTCCCGCAGAAGCGCGCAAACCAGTTTCTTTATAAATACGTTCTCTAATTTCTCGCGCAATCTCATTTGCAGACGGATTTCCCTTCTTATTTTCTGTAACATCTAAATAGGCCTCGTCTAAAGATAGCGGCTCTACTAAGTCTGTATAATCGTAAAATATTTCTCTAATTTTTGCAGATAATTCTTTGTAACGCTCAAAATCTGATTTCACAAAAATAATATGTGGACATTTTTGTTTTGCTAAAAAACTACTCATAGCAGATTTCACGCCATATTTTCTTGCTTCGTAACTTGCAGCAGACACCACTCCTCTTGATTCACTACCACCAACGGCAATCGCTTTTCCTCGCAATTCTGGATTGTCTAACTCAGCTACCGATGCATAAAAAGCATCCATATCTACATGAATTATTTTTCTAAAAGGAGGTTGCAATTCCATCTATCAAAAATACGGAAAAAGATATCGTTAACCATTCCTGCACTTCCAAGAAACCGTAATAATTGTACTCTTTTTTAACAACGTGTTTTTACTTTAAAAAAGCGACACTCTGTTTTATTACCTCTTCTAACTCCTGCGACATTTTTTGGTTTTCCCAAGGATGGGAAACATTAAAAACATGGTCTGCATTTTCAATAGTTTGAAAGCTACTTTTAGGGTTCCATTTGTGTATGTTTTCTGCTTCCTCGATAGCAACAGAAGTATCGTTATCTCCATGAATTATTAGTAGCGGAATCTTTAAGTTTTGAGTCGCCTTTTGAATATCTAAGCGCTGTTCATTTTCCTCAAAATCTTTGAAGAATTGATAAAAATGAGGCATTTCTTGATGCGTTCGTCCATTTTTAACAAAGTAAACTCCTTCTTCTACCCATTCTTGAAACTTCTCTTTTTTTGGAAACCGACTTTTATAATCTGAAACTCCCGCTAAAGAAATTACTTTTTTTACGCGCGCATCTTCATTTGCTTTTAGCAATACAATTCCACCACCTCTGCTATGACCAATAATGGCAACATCATTAATATCAGCTTCTTTTTTAAAATCAGCATTTATAGAAATCCAATTGATAACACTTTCTAAATCGTCTAATTCTTTTGTGTAATTGTTGTTTCCAAAAGCTTCTAAATCCGGAAAATCTATGGGTTGTTCAACCGTTCCTCCATTGTGAGAAAAATTAAATTTTATAAAGAAGAACCCAGCATTTGCAAATGCTTTTGCCATTAAATTCCAAGCGCCCCAATCTTTAAAGCCTTTATACCCATGACAAAAAATAACTATTTTTTTTGGCTGATTTGTTTCTTCATAAAAAACATCAGTTACAATTAGTTTGGAGTGTTTTCCTTCAATAAGGAGGTTCTTAATTATTTTCATTTCCTTTTAAATAAATAGTTTTATACATGTAAAAACTGCAACAAGTCCTGTTAAAATAGCTAAAATAATATTGATGTCTTTTGTTAATTTTCCTGTTTTTTGTTGAATTATTTTTGCAAATTTCCCATATAAAAAAAGAATATAAAAAGTACCAACTACAGAACCTAAAGTAAAAAATAGAACCGGTACAAAGCGAAAAATAAATAAGTTAAAAGTATCTAATAATATTATAATTCCACAGAAAAAAGGAATGGCAAACAGGTTTAAAATCGAAAGCGTAATCCCTATTAAAAGCGGATTTTCTTTTTTGGATGTTAACCCTTCTACTTTGATTTTAGCTTTTTTAGACGCGCTGTAAAAATAATAAGACAACAAAATGAAAATAAAAACTCCTACCTTTTCTAGCGTCTCTAATATTAGTGGGTTTTCAGCAATATATTTGGTTAAAACAACGGCAATCCCCACTTGTGGAATCGCAATAATAGCAACTGCTATAGCGTATTTATTTGCAACTTCTTGACCTTTCTCTAAGCTAATTTTTAAAGCAGTCATATTTAAAATACTTGGTGTTATTGAACCTGCAAAAGAGAATAAAAACCCGAAGAAAAAAAGAGATAGTAATAGCATCAGTATAAAAATATAAGTGTAAAGATTGCTTTTAAAAATAAGCTATACAAAAAAACGCATCAAAAAAATTTGATGCGTTTAAATACTATAAATTGAAAGTTGGATTTTTAAACGATTCCTTGCGCTAACATTGCGTCTGCAACCTTAACAAAACCTGCAATATTTGCACCTTTAATATAATCAACTGTTCCGTCTTCGTTTTCACCATATTGTACACAAGAATCATGAATATCTTCCATAATATCTTTTAATTTATCGTCTACTTCTTTACGAGACCAGCTTAAACGTAATGAATTCTGGCTCATTTCTAAACCAGAAGTTGCAACACCACCGGCATTACTTGCTTTTCCTGGAGCAAAT
>JBNMOF010000237.1:0-3201 GCA_051277175.1 Polaribacter sp. | reverse complement strand
ATTTCGATGACAAATTAATTGCTATTTGGATGGCCTTTGCTTTTTGGATTATTGCTAGAGGTTTGCCATTGATTTTTAAATTCAGAAAGACCTTTTTACCACTTGCAGAAAAACAGCAAGCTTAGCTTATCATTCTGAAATAAGCTTTTTTTTGTAATTGTCTACTCTCGCTTTTATTGGCGTTCTAAATTATGGAATACTAAAAAGTCTCGTTTAGAAATAAAAACTATGTAATTAAAACCTACTTTTACTCCAAATTCAGTTTATGACCACAACAAGACAAAACGGAAGTTTATATACCAACATTCAAAACAACATTGCAACGATAGAATTTGGCCATCCCGCAAGTAATTCTTTTCCAAGTGAATTATTAGATCGGTTAACCAAAGAGTTGCTAGTGGTTGGTAAGAAAGCTGAAGTTTCTATAATAATCTTAAAATCAGAGGGAGAAAAAGCATTTTGTGCGGGTGCTTCTTTTGATGAATTAGTAGCTGTTTCAAATTTAGAAGAAGGAAAACAATTTTTTGCTGGATTTGCAAACGTAATTAATGCGATGAGAACTTGTGGAAAATTAATTATTGGAAGAATTCAAGGAAAAGCTGTGGGTGGTGGTGTTGGTTTGGTGGCAGCCTGTGATTATGTCTTGGCAACAGAAAATGCAGCTGTAAAATTATCTGAACTTACTATAGGAATTGGCCCATTTGTTATTGAACCGGCGGTTTCCAGAAAGATTGGAACTTCAGGAACGGCAGCACTTACTTTGGATGCAACGAATTGGAAAAATGCTTATTGGGCAAAAGAAAAAGGCTTGTATGCAAAGGTATTTGAAACCATAAATGAATTGGACAAAGAAGTAGAAAATTTGTCTAAAAAATTAGCATCTTATAATCCGATGGCTTTGACAGAAATGAAAAAAGTATTGTGGAAAGGAACTGAGGGTTGGACCAGTTTATTAGCGGAAAGAGCTGCTATTTCTGGAGAATTGGTCTTGTCTGAATTCACGAAAAAAGCATTGGAAAAATTTAAGAAATAACATTATATCGTCAGTATTATGATGTATAAGAAATTATTTGGAGTTGTACGTTTGTGTATAGGTACAATAGAGTTCATAAATTAGGTAAAAAGTTTTTGTATATGCTCGATTTAGAAATTGAACAAATTAAAGTTTTAAATTAGTAGAAAAAGTAAGTACTTATGTCAAAAAAGAATAATTTTCCTATGTGGGGTGGAAATAATTGGACTAAATCAATGTTTAAAAAATATTGGTGGTTTATATGTATTCTCATTATTGGATACATAATGATTGTAATTACTGCAAATGCTTCTGCATAAAAGATATGATATTATAATTTAAGAAATGAAAATAGTCTCAACAAATATTGGCGAACGAAGAGTCATCGATTGGAAAGGGGAAAAGGTAACTACCGGCAGCTTTAAGTTTTCAGTAGACAAACCAATTTTTTTAGATAAAAACGATGTCAGAGGTGATGAGATTTGTGACAGAGAAAATCATGGTGGAAATTTACAGGCTATTTATGGGTATTCTCTAAAACATTACGATTTCTTTAAGCCTACTTATCCAAATTTAGATTGGCAGTTTGGTATGTTTGGTGAAAACTTAACGATGGACGATTTAGATGAAACTACAATTCATGCCGGAGACACTTTTAAAGTAGGTGAAGCCATTTTAGAGGCAACCGTGCAAAGAAATCCTTGTTACAAGTTAGGCATTCGTTTTAATGATATGAAAATTGTAAAACAATTTTGGAATACTACTTTTTGCGGTGTTTATTTTAAAGTTTTGCAAATAGGAAATGTACAGATTGGTGACGCCTTTATTCAAATAAAAAGTTGTCCAGAAAACCCAACAATTGCAGAGTTATATTCCGCTGAAAGGGTTGAAAAAGGAGCGTAACTTTTAAGTTTTTTTTAGAGTATTTTTTAAATAAAAATTTCAGAAGCATTTACGGTACTCGTTAATAAAGAGCACTAGTGGTCTTTGATATGGCTGCTAAATAGTCTCTTCCTTTTTATGTAAAAATCGCGTTAACTTCATAGAAAGATCTAATAAAATAATTTTTGCATTTCCATTTCTTTCGATGTGATACATTGCATCATTCAGTTCTTTTTCTATGTCTAAAATATTTCCTGCATGCACAAAAGGTGCAAATTTAGACAGATCAAAGCCCGTTTGGGTTTCCATGAAAACCAATTGGTCGCTTTTGTAATTTAGTAATAAAGCCTGTCTAAAAAATTGCAAACAATAGTTTAAAAATTGTTTTTGAGTTTCACGTCCAGTTTTTGCAATGGTTTCAGACCATTCTATTAATTGTTGCACAACGGCAGCATTTCCTTTTGCTTTGAATGCAGTTCTAATCCAGGTAACAAACCATTCTTCAAAAACCAAGTCTGAAGCGTCATTTTGTAAAAAATGAATTGCCTTGTTATAGTTTCCTTCCGCTTGTTGCGAAATTTTAGTAGCTTCATTTTCAGAACAGCTTTCTCTTTCAATCAGCGAATTGGCAATATCATGCTCACTTAAAACAGGAAAATGCAATGCCTGGCAACGAGATTTTATTGTATTAATAATTTGCTCTTCATTTTCTGTAATTAAAATAAAAACGGTCTTATTTGGCGGTTCTTCAATCAGTTTTAATAATTTATTGGCAGCAGCAATATTCATTTTTTCTGCCATCCAAATAAGCATCACTTTGAAGCCACCTTCATATGATTTTAATTGCAATTTTTTAACAACAGCTTCCGCTTCATCAACTCCAATATTTCCTTGTTTATTTTCAACTCCAATAAATTGTAGCCAATTAAACAAACTTCCATAAGGCTGATTTTTAATAAAATCGCGCCAATCTTTTAAAAATAAATTGCTAACTGGATGTTTCTTTACGGCATCATTTGTGGTTACTGGAAAAGCAAAATGCAAATCTGGGTGTTGCAGTTTTTCACACTTAATAGCGCAAGCAGCTGCATCGTCAGAAGAGCTACACAATAAAAACTGTGCATATGCAATTGCCATTGGTAAGGTGCCACTTCCTTCTTTGCCAACAAACAATTGAGCATGAGGAATCCTGCCGTTTTTAGCAGAAACCTGCAAATGGTTTTTTATATGTTCTTGACCTATAATTTGGTTGAAAAGCATATACAAAGATAAAATTAGTTCCCCATAAAAGCATCAATTTTAGAGAG
>JBNMOF010000236.1:0-3241 GCA_051277175.1 Polaribacter sp. | reverse complement strand
AATTCATGGTTCGTACTCAAAAAACAATAAAATTAATACATTGTTAGGATATTCATTCAACCTCATTGGAGGAAATGCTGTTGTTTGGAAAATACAACACAATGTCTTACATCACACCTACACGAATATAGAGCACGCAGATGACGATTTGAATGCGCCATTTTTTCTGCGATTTTCTCCACATGCAAAATATTACTGGGTGCATCAATTTCAGCATATTTATATCTGGTTTTTCTACGCAATCTCTACGATATCTTGGATTACCTCAAAAGACTTTGTACGCTTAAAGCGCTATAATAATATGGGGCTTTTAACTGAAAAACAAGATTATAATAAAGAACTGGCGAAGTTAATTGCATGGAAAATTTTCTATTATTCGTACGCACTTGTGCTTCCAATGGTTATGGTGCCTTTTTCTTGGGGTTTAATATTGCTCGCATTTTTATGCATGCATTTTGTAACCGGTACTTTGGTAAGCGTTGTTTTTCAGATAGCGCACATCATGCCTGATACAAAGTTTCCGTTGCCGGATAAAGAAGGTATAATAAACGACAATTGGTATGGACATCAGCTCGCAACGACTAGTAATTTTTCTCCGAATAGTGGCTTCTTATTTTGGCTTATTGGAGGTTTAAATTATCAAGTAGAGCATCATTTATTGCCAGATGTTTGTCATGTTCATTATAAAAAACTCACAAAAATAGTGGCAGAAACCGCAAGGGAATTTGGAATGCCATATCATGTTAAAAAATCAATGTTTCAAGCGATTGTAGCGCACACAAAAATGCTTCGTTCTCTCGGGAGCGCTTAAATTGAGTAAAAATAAAATAAGATTGAAGAAATAATAAATTACGACTACAGATTGGTAACATTGGTGCCAATAAAAAAAAGGGTTGTCTCTGCAGACAACCCTTTTTTTATAAGTACTAATTTGAATTACTTGATACTTTCTAATAATTTTTCAGCAACTAATTCTGAAGATGCTGGATTTTGACCGGTAATTAAATTTCCGTCTTGTAAGGCATATGCAGCCCAGTCTTCTTTTTTAGAATAGATTCCGCCATTTTTAATTAACATATCTTCCACTAAAAAGGGAACAATATCTGTTAATTGCACCGCAGCTTCTTCGGTATTTGTAAAGCCAGTTACTTTTTTACCTTTTACTAAGGGGGTACCATCTGCATTTTTTACATCTTTTAAAGCAGCAGGAGCGTGACATACAAAAGCAATTGGCTTTTCTTGACGGTTAAATTTTTCAATCAAAGCAATTGAAGTTGCATCATTGGCTAAATCCCATAACGGACCGTGTCCTCCTGGATAAAATACAGCATCAAAATCATCTGGATTTATGTCTGCCAATACGGTGGTGTTCGCAATTAAACCTTGTGCTATGGTATCTTTGTCAAAACGTGCTGTTGCTGCTGTTGCAGCATCTGGTGATGCACTGCTTGGATCTATTGGTGCAGCCCCTCCTTTTGGCGTTGCAAGTGTAATTGAAGCTCCTTTATCTAATAATGTGTAATACGGATTTGCAAATTCTTCTACCCAAAATCCTGTTTTGTTTCCGGTATTTCCTAGTTTATCATGCGATGTTAATACAAATAATATGTTCATTTTTTTATTTTTTTTAATTGTTAATTTTTCTTCTAAATCTTTTTTAGAAGCTACTTCCGTTTTATTGTCTTTACAACTGGATGCTGTAATAATTGTGAGTGCTAACGCTATTATTTTTGTTATTTTCATGTATTTAATAAGACATTTTTAAAATTTCTTCAACTTTATTTGGTGATAGTGCTTGATGTTCTCCTAAACCTAACCATCCGCGATCTGTAAAACGCTGCGCAATTATTTCTGCAGTGCCCTCATAATCTTTGGTATAATCAGATAATTTGGTATCAATGCCTAAAGCATGGAAAAAAGCAACTGTTTTTTCAATGGCGGCATGTGCTTTATCCTCGGTATTCCCTTCTGTAATATTCCAAACACGTTCGCCGTATTGTGCTAATTTTTCTTTTTTAGTTTCAAAATTATATTTGTAATGGCTTGGCGCAACAATTGCTAAAGTACGTGCGTGATCAATACCGAATAAAGCCGTTAATTCGTGCCCCATTGCGTGAATTGCCCAATCTGTTGGTACTCCTTTCTGAATTAGGCCGTTTAAAGCCATGGTGCAACTCCACATAAAATTAGATGCCGTTTTATAATCTGTTGGATCTTTTAATATTGTAGGAGCCACTTCAATAATGGATTGTAATATGCTTTCAGCAAAACGATCCTGTAAGATGGCACCATTAGGATAGGTCATATATTGCTCTAAAACGTGTGTAAAAGCATCTGTTAATCCGTTTGCTAGTTGACGCTTTGGAATCGATGTAATTACTTGTGGATCTAATATTGAGAACTCAGGAAATAAACCTGGGCCACCCATTGTGCGTTTCTCTTTGGTTTCTGTTCTTGTAATTACGGCGCCAGAATTCATTTCAGATCCTGTTGCGGGCAAAGTTAAAACGGTTCCAAAAGGCATTCCTTTTTCTGTTCTAATATTTTTTGATAAGAGATCCCAAGGAGTTTCACCTTCATAGACTGCAGCTGAAGATAAAAACTTCGTTCCATCAATAACAGAGCCACCACCAACTGCTAATAAATAAGTAACTTTTTCTTCTTTAATTACCTTTAAAGCGTCCATTAAAACTGTATATTCAGGATTTGCAGGAATTCCTCCAAACGCAACAATATCATAAGTTGCGAGTGCTTTTATTACTTGATCGTAAATTCCATTTTGCTTGATACTTCCGCCTCCATAGACTACTAATACTTTTGCTCCTTTGGGTATTTCATTTTCTAATTTTTTAATAGTATTCTTTCCAAAGATAATCTTGGTCGGATTTTTAAATTCAAAATTGTTCATCTTCTTGGGGTTATTTTGTGTTATTTTTTAGGATAATTTTAGTGCATTACTTTGATACTATTCCATGCAGATTGATACGCTTCTTCTAAATGTGTTTTATCTAATTTAAAGCTGCCTCTTTTTTCTGACATCATTAAAAAGGACAACGGGTTTATCGAATAGGCATATAATAAATACTCAGACATCGGTTTTATAATGCCTTCATTTTTACCACGCATCCAAAGGTCTAGCAAGGGTTGTAAGTGCTTAATTCCTTCTTGTCTGCTCACTTCATCAATCATGGGGGTATTGTCACATTGGGCTAAAAACATGGCATTTTCACACTCTATTAGT
>JBNMOF010000235.1:0-3317 GCA_051277175.1 Polaribacter sp. | reverse complement strand
GCAATAGAGAATAATATTGATACAATTGCACTAACAGACATTAACAATACCTCTGCTTGTATGAACTTTGTACAGCAAGCCAAAAAGAGGAATGTAACACCTGTTATTGGTGTCGATTTTAGAAATAACAACACCCAACAGTTTGTAGCAATTGCAAAAAGTAATACTGGTTTTAAAAACATCAATGCCTATTTGTCGTCTTTTTTAGAAGCTAAAATTCCCATTCCAGATAAACCGATATGCTTAGAAGAGGTATTCATTATCTATCCTTTTGAAAAAGTATTAGAACTGAATCTTACTTCTTTTCAAGACAACGAGTTTATTGGAATCTCTATTGCAGAAATCAATAAACTAAGATTCTCCTATGTAAAAAAGTATGAAGACAAAATTGTAATACAGCAACAAGTGACCATCCGCAATAAAAAAGATTTTAATGCACATCGTTTATTGCGTGCAATAGATAACAATACATTGTTAAGTAAATTACCAACAACAGAGCAATGTTTAGAAACAGATAATATGCATTCTGCAACGATATTGCAGCAATATTTTAAAGAGTTCCCTTTTATTATTGCAAATACAAAAGCATTATTGCAGCAGTGTACGATCGAATTCGGATTCGATGATGCGCGTGAAAATCAGAACCTACAAGTCTATTGCAATAGTTTTGAGGAAGATTGTAAAATGTTATTGCAATTGTGTGATGAAAAGATGCACAAGAGATATCCAAGTCCAACTCAAAAAGTACATGACCGACTTCAGAAAGAACTGAAAGTCATTATTGAATTGAAGTTTGTTTCTTTTTTTTTAATCAATTATGACATTATCAAGTACGCGAAAAAAAACAACTTTTTTCATGTGGGTAGAGGTAGTGGTGCCAATAGTATAGTGGCGTATATTTTAGGGATTACTGATGTAGATCCTATTGAGCTCGATTTATATTTCGAGCGTTTTATCAATCCTTTCAGAGCTTCTCCACCAGATTTTGACATTGACTTTTCCTGGAAAGATAGAAACACCGTGACACAATATATGTTCGATCGTTTTCAGAACGTGGCTTTATTAGCAACCTATGTAACGTTTAAATACAGAGCAGTAGTTAGAGAGCTTGGTAAAGTATTCGGTTTGCCTAAAGAAGAAATAGACAAGCTCAGCAAAAGAGCTACTGGTGATACATTAGACGATATTTCGAAATTGGTTTTAAAGTACGGAAAACTGATAGAGGGATTTCCTAATTATGTAAGTGTGCATTCTGCAGGAATTTTAATTTTAGACAATCCCATTCATTATTATTCAGCCACTAGTTTACCTCCAAAAGGATTTCCTACCGTTCAATTCGATATGAACATTGCAGACGATGTGGGTGTTTTTAAATTCGATATTTTAGGGCAACGTGGATTGGCAAAAATTAAGGAGGCTTTAGAAATTATCAAAGAGAACAATCCCGATGCTCCTGAAATTGACATTACAGATGTTGAAAGTTTTAAGAAAGATAAAAACATCAACAATCTTTTAAAAACAGGGGGTGCCATTGGTGCCTATTATGTAGAGTCTCCCGCAATGCGCGGATTGATGCAGAAATTACAAACGGATGATTATTTAGGCTTGGTTGCAGCGAGTTCTATTATTAGACCTGGTGTTTCTGGTTCCGGAATGAAAGATGAATTTATAAAAAGACATCGTTTCCCCGAAAAACGAAAAGAAGCACATCCTATTTTATTAAAAATTATGCCCGAAACCTATGGTGTAATGGTATACCAAGAAGATGTGATGAAGGTCGCAAACAAATTTGCAGATTTAACTCTGGGAGAAGCAGATGTGTTACGTAGAGGTATGAGTGGTAAATACCGTTCTGTAGAAGAGTTCAAAGCAGTGGAAGATAAGTTTATTGCCAATTGTAGAAAAAAGGGATACAAAGACGACTTAATTTTTGAAGTGTGGAATCAGATTAAAAGTTTTGCAGGCTATGCATTTGCAAAGGGGCATTCTGCTTCGTATGCAGTAGAAAGCTACCAAAGTTTATTCTTAAAATGCTATTATCCTATAGAATTCATGACTGCTGTTTTAAATAATGGTGGCGGATTTTATGCTGCAGAACATTACATCCATGAGGCAAAAATGTGTGGGGCAATCGTAGAATTACCTTGTATTAATAATAGCGACCATGCAAATTCAGTAAAAGGAAAAACGATTTATTTGGGTTTCGGGTATTTGAAGAATTTAGAACATTTGTTGGTGCAACGGATTTTAACGGAACGTCAATTGTTTGGTGATTTTCTTTCTTTAGATGATTTTATAGATCGTGTTACAATATCCATAGAACAACTAACGGTTTTAATTCGCATTGATGGGTTTCGATTTACAAAAAAAACTAAAACTCAATTACTATGGCAAGCTGTTTTTAAATTGAATGCAACTAAACAAAAAACAAAACAATCACAACTTTTTAAAATTCAGCATAAAAAATATGAGTTGCCAAAATTAGAACCGCATTGGATTGAAAATGTCTATGACGAAATGGAATTGTTAGGTTTTACAATTCAAGATTATTTTAAACTGGTAACAGAACCTTTTTTACCAAGTATGAAAGCAAAACAAATGATTAATTATGAAAACAAAAACGTGCTCATTTATGGAAAACTCGTAAATACCAGATTCAATAAAACGTCTCAAGGCAAACTCATGCGTTTAAGTACGTTTATTGATAGCAATGGAAACTATTTCGATGCTGTTCATTTTACGAAGGTGGTAAACTTATCTCCCATAAACGGAATGGGAATTTATGGATGTTATGGTAAAATCACCAATCGTTACGGGTTTTGCAGCATGAATATAATTAAGTCTAGAAAAATGAGTATCGCTGTAGATCCTAGAAGTTGACATATTAATAAAATAAACAACTATAAAAACTGGCCACAGATATTTATGAAGAAATAGTATTTATAAGTTAACTTTTGCCCCTATTGTAAGTAGTCCAAAGGTATTGTCTTTCAATCCTTTTAATGGGTTTCCACCTTTAGAATGTTCATACCCTAAAGAAAATACTGTTTTGTCTGTATCGTCTATTTTGTAATTTAAAGAGATTCCTTTCTTTACTAGGTTACCTCTATAAAGTGTCCCATTATAATCAGTAAGTGCATCTCTATAAGCGATATTATAATCGAAAAGAATTCCTCGATGCTCTGCGTCGGGGTTTCCGTTGAAATTGTCATTCCCGTGAAAATGGGAATCTAAATAATAGAATTTCGGTTTTTGACCTTTTTAGGTCAAAGCTTGTGCTCAACTTGATTGAGTATGAAACGAGCGAAATACCTCTA
>JBNMOF010000234.1:0-3323 GCA_051277175.1 Polaribacter sp. | reverse complement strand
TAGATTTTCTTGAAAAAAAGGAGGGCGAATTAGATAAAATGCACAAACGTCACGTAGACATGTTAGAGCAAATTTCTGGTTTGTCTGCTGATGAAGCTAAAAAAGAACTCGTTACTTCTTTAAAAGATGAAGCGAAAACTGAAGCAATGGCTTTTATTCAAACTTCTGTTGAAGAAGCGAAATTAACGGCAGAGCAAGAAGCGAGAAAAGTTGTTTTGGGAACTATACAAAGAGTTGGTGTAGAACAAGCAGTAGAGAATTGTGTTTCTGTTTTTAATTTAGAATCAGACGATGTAAAAGGAAGAATTATTGGTAGAGAAGGACGAAATATTAGAGCAATTGAAGCTGCTACTGGTGTAGAAATTATTGTAGATGATACTCCAGATGCAATTATTCTTTCTTGTTTTGATCCTATTAGAAGAGAAATTGCTCGTTTATCACTACATAAATTAGTTACAGATGGTAGGATACACCCCGCAAGAATTGAAGAAGTAGTAGGTAAAACAGAAAAACAAATTACCCAAGAAATTATAGAAGTTGGTAAAAGAACGGTAGTTGATTTAGGAATTCATGGCTTGCACCCTGAATTAATTAAAGCCGTGGGTAGAATGAAATATAGATCTTCTTACGGACAGAATTTATTACAACACTCTAGAGAGGTTGCAAACTTATGTGGAATTATGGCTGCAGAAATGGGCTTAAATTCTAAAGTAGCAAAACGTGCAGGTTTATTACACGATATTGGAAAAGTTCCAGACGCAGAAAGTGAACTTCCACATGCTTTGTTAGGAATGCAATGGGCTGAGAAATATGGTGAAAAACCAGATGTGTGTAATGCAATTGGTGCCCACCACGATGAAATTGAAATGAAGAGTTTAATCTCTCCTATCGTACAAGTTTGTGATGCTATTTCTGGAGCAAGACCCGGCGCAAGAAGACAAGTATTAGATTCTTATATTCAGCGTTTAAAAGATTTAGAAGATATTGCTTTCGGTTTTACAGGAGTTCAAAAGGCGTATGCAATACAAGCAGGACGCGAGTTGCGTGTCATGGTAGAGAGTACAAAGGTGAATGATGCTAAAGCGGCTGAATTATCATTTAGTATTTCTCAAAAAATACAGAATGACATGACTTATCCAGGACAAGTAAAAGTAACAGTAATTAGAGAAACAAGAGCAGTAAATGTGGCGAAGTAAAAGTCCAATCTGCGCTTCTTAAAGGAAAGTAATTCTTTTTTATAAAGTATAGTTGAAAAAGTCTAACGTTTAAAACGTTAGACTTTTTCTTTGGGAAATGTGTAAATGGTATGCAGACGCTCTTTTAAATATAAGTGTGCCAACTTTATTTTCTAGGATGAAAAGTTTCAACGACTTCTTTTAGGTATGTTTTATCTACATGAACATAAACTTCTGTGGTTGTAATGCTTTCATGACCTAACATTTGCTGAATGGCTCTTAAATCTGCTCCGTTCTGTAATAAATGAGTTGCAAAAGAATGTCTTAAAGTATGCGGACTTATTTTCTTTTTTAAATCGATTTTAATAGCTAAATCTTTTAAAATTATAAAGATCATTTGTCGCGTTAAACCACTTCCCCTTCTATTTAAAAATAGGGTATCTTCAAAGCCCTTTTTAGACTGAATATTACTTCTTATTTCTGTTTGATATGACACAATATATTTTTGAGCTTTTAAATGAATAGGAACATATCTTTCTTTGTTTCCTTTTCCTAAAACTCTAATAAAACCTTCTTCAAAAAACAAATCAGAAATTTTTAAAGTAATGGCTTCACTTACACGCAAACCACAACTGTAGATCGTTTCTAAAATAGTTCTATTTCGTTCTCCTTGAGGATGACTTAAATCAATTGCAGAAATTAATTTATCAATTTCATCCTGATTTAAAGTATCAGGTAACTTTAAACCAATTTTGGGAGTTTCTAATAAATCGGTAGGATTTGTATTTCTATATTCTTCAAAAACTAAATAGTCAAAAAAACTGCGCAAACCAGATATTATTCGTGCTTGACTTCTTGGGTTTAATTTTTTTGCAACCTCATAAATAAATTGTTTTATAATATCAGTATCAATGGCAATAGGAGAGATGCTAACATTATTTTCTTTGAGAAAAAGGCACAACTTTTCTAAATCTTTGGTATAGCTATCAATGGTGTTTTTAGAAAGTCCTCTTTCTATTTTTAAATACATTTGATATGCTGTAATTGCGTTTTGCCAATTCATAATTACAATATATTAAATATATGGTCTGGATAAAGCTAAAACTTAATTATTTTAAGTAGTAATTAATTATTAAAATACAATTTATGAAAAAAGTATTATTTATTGCAGTAGTAGTTTTCGGTTTGGGAAAATTAAGTGCACATGGTTCTAATTCTAGAATCACAGCAGGTTTCCATAATTTATCTCTTAAGATGGATTGTTTAGGTATGACAGAATCTGAAAGTGGTCAAGGCTTTTTTGTTGGGGTTATTTCTGATTTTTCTCTTTCTAATAAATTGAGTTTATAACTTCAGTTACAATTTGCAACTAGTTCTCAAGAGTGAGATTCAATAGAACAATTGATTCTACCAATAATGTTAAAATATCATGTTACAGAAAAATTTAATTTACAAGCTGGTGCGGAATTAGATTAAGTTTTATCTGATTCTGAAGGCGTAAATACGATTGGTTTTAGATCAGTTTTTGGCGCTGAATATGAATTTTCAGAAAAGATTTTTGTGAGCACAAGGTAGCATTAGGTTTATCTCATAGACTTGAAGATGCACCTTCTGAAATATCATTAAAACTTAACACTTTTCAAATAGGATTGGGGTAGCGATTTTAATATGGCATAAAATAAAATAAAATAATTAATATAGAAGCAAATTTGCTTCCATTTTTTTTATAAAAAGAATTGTATTTTAGCGATATGAAACTAATTATTATCAACGGTCCCAACTTAAACTTATTAGGAAAAAGAGAACCTGAAATTTACGGTTCTCAAACTTTTGAAGATTTCTTTAGAGTTCTACAGTTAAAATTTAAAGATGTTGAATTGGCTTATTTTCAATCCAATATAGAAGGAGAAATAATTGATAAATTACATGAAGTTGGTTTTGATTATGATGGGGTTATTTTAAACGCAGCTGCTTATACGCACACCTCTGTTGGGATTGGCGATGCTGTAAAAGGAATTTCAACTCCTGTTGTAGAAGTCCATATTTCTAATATTCACGCTCGTGAAGAGTTTAGGCAACACAGCTATATTGCGCCAAATGCTAAAGGTGTCTTATTTGGTTTTGGATTAAAAGGATATGAATTGGCGA
>JBNMOF010000233.1:0-3339 GCA_051277175.1 Polaribacter sp. | reverse complement strand
ATAAAACTTGCATGTTCACCTGTTGAATACCGGTTTGCTAATGGTTTATATTGTGGTTCATAAGTAGCTAGACTGCCCATATTTTCACTGTTTAAGCGATTGGACCAATTTTCTTCAATCGGATTCCCGTTATCGAAATACTTCCCAAAATAGGCATATCCACAGCCATAAGGTCCAAATAACCATTTGTAGCCAGCGCAAATTAAAGCATCTGGTTGTATTTCTTTTACAGAAAAAGGCAATGCACCCACGGATTGACTTCCATCAACAATTAATAAAGCCTTATGTTTTGTTGTTTTTTTTCTAATGGATTTTAAGTCAAATAAACTACCATTAGCCCAATGAATATTTCCTAAACTAACTACCTTGGTTTTATCAGAAATAGCTTCTAAAATAGCTTCATTCCAACTTTTGCCTCTGTTAATTTTCGACTTTGGCATAGCAACTATTTTGATTTTTGCATCAAATTTTTTTGCTAATTTCTCCCAAACATAGTAATTACTAGGAAACTGTTCATCAATTAAAAGAATTTCGTCATTTTTTTTTAACGTAATATTATTTGCCACTGTTGCGAAGCCATATGATGCAGAAGGAATATTTGCAATTCTGTTATAATCGTTAGCTTCAATAAGTTTTGCAAAGAGTTTTTTTATTTCTTTTACAGGTTCAAAGTAACTATCTCCTATAATTTTGTAGGGATGACTTTTTTCTAAAACACCATCAATTCCTGCTTTTTCAACAGCTTTAAAAGAAGGTGATTGACTCGCAATGTTTAAATACGTTATTTCTTCAGGAATATTAAATAAATGTTTTTGGTTGTGTAGTTTCATTTATTTTATTTTAATGATGCGGACGGTTCACTAGATTATTGGAATATAGTGGAGGTTAAATTTGTATCGAGAACATAAAACCGATGGCGTTCTCGATACAAATTTCTGCCTTTTTCAATATTCATTTAAATTGGTGGCATGAATTAATTCTACTATTCAAAATAAGAGAAAGTTTCTCCACCTTTAATCTTTAAAAGGGTTTCATAAATCATTTTAATAACATTTTCTACATCCTCTTTATGCGCCATTTCTACCGTTGTATGCATGTATCTTATTGGTAAAGATATTAAAGCAGAAGCAATACCACCGTTGCTGTAAGCAAAAGCATCTGTATCTGTTCCTGTTGCTCTAGAGAGTGCAGAACGTTGAAAAGGAATGCTTTTCTCTTCTGCTGTTTCTATAATCAAATCACGTAATTTTTGCTGCACGGCAGGTGCATAAGCAACAACTGGTCCTTTTCCTAATTCTAAAAGACCTGCTTTTTTTACCTCTATCATTGGAGTGGTTGTATCATGCGTTACATCTGTAACAATCGCTACATTTGGTTTTATTGTTTGTGCAATCATTTCAGCTCCACGCAATCCAATTTCTTCTTGCACAGAATTTGTAATGTACAATCCGAAAGGCAATTCTTTTTTATTCTCTTTCAATAAACGCGCAACTTCGGCAATCATAAAACCACCCATTCTGTTGTCTAAAGCTCTACAAACAAACTTATCTCCATTTAAAATATGAAATTCATCTGGATAGGTAATTACACAGCCAACATGAACGCCTAATTTTTCAACTTCCGCTTTGGTAGCGCATCCAGTGTCGATAAATATATTATCTGGCTTTGGTGCTTCTTCATTAGATTTATCTCTTGTATGAATTGCAGGCCATCCAAAAACTCCTTTTACAATGCCGTTTTTAGTGTGAATATTTACAATTTTACTAGGTGCAATTTGGTGATCTGAACCACCATTTCTTATGACATATATCAATCCATTGTCAGAAATATAATTTACATACCAAGAAATTTCATCTGCATGCCCTTCGATTACAACTTTATATTTTGCATCTGGATTGATTACTCCAACCGCAGAACCATAGGTATCCGTAATAAAAGTATCTACATACGGCTTTAAATACTCCATCCAAATTTTCTGCCCTTCCCATTCGTAACCCGTGGGCGCTGCATTGTTTAGGTATTTTTCTAAAAATACAAGAGAATCTTTATTTAATATTGATTTTTTTGTCATTATTTTATTTTATAAAAATTGATGCTTTTTTTGTGCTGGTGTAAAAATAAAGCGATTTTTTATGATTTCTATTAAAAAAATCACAAAAAAGTGTAACAATACTGCTTACTTTTACACTAATAAGCAAAGTGAAAAGCACTCAAATATAGCGTATGAAATTAGTAATTAAAAATCTAACGAAGACTTATAAAAATGGCGTAAAAGCAATTGACAATTTAAGTATCGAGATTGGCACCGGAATGTTTGGTTTGTTAGGTCCAAATGGCGCAGGTAAATCGTCGTTAATGAGAACAATTGCAACGTTACAGAGCCCCGATTCTGGTTCTATCATGTTTGGTGATATTGATGTTTTAAATGATAATATGTCTTTGAGAAAAGTGCTGGGCTATTTACCACAATCTTTTGGCGTGTATCCTAAAATGTCTGCCGAAGATTTGTTGGAGTATTTTGCAACTTTAAAAGGGATTTCGAACAAAATAGAAAGAAAAGCCATTGTAAAAGAGGTGTTAGAAATCACTAATTTATATGAGGTAAGACATAAATACGTTGCGGGGTATTCTGGCGGAATGAAACAGCGTTTTGGAATTGCACAATTACTTTTAAACAATCCAAAATTAATTATTGTGGATGAGCCAACTGCTGGTTTAGATCCTGCAGAAAGGCACCGTTTTTTAAATGTTTTACGTGAAGTTGGAACAAATTGTACCGTACTGTTTTCTACACATATCGTAGAAGATGTTAAAGAGTTATGCAATGAAATGGCTATTTTAAATGGTGGTAAAATTTTGAACCACACAACTCCTCAAAATGCGACAAAAGAACTTGAAGGAAAAATCTGGACTAAAATTATCCAAAGAGAAGATTTAGAGGAAGAAGAAAAAATGCATGAAATTTTGTCATCGAACTACAATCAAGATAATACCTTAAATATTAGAGTGCATGCTGCGGAAAAACCATCAGAAGAATTTGTGACTTCAGTACCGCAATTAGACGATGTGTATTTCATCGCTTTGAAGCAAGATGAGCCTGTTTTTAGTTAATTTTAAGCATGGCAAAACAGCAAATTTAAAGGTTAAAGTTTAGGTCTTTTTAAAAAGCTAAACAATGAAACGTACAAACGATTAAATAACATTTACATGTTTTCAACGATATTTAAACAAGAATTAAAATACTGGTTTAACAAACCTGTTTTTTATATATATGCAGTTATATTTTTAATACTATCATTTTTAATATCTGCTACTACTGCCGGTATTTTTGATGGGATT
>JBNMOF010000232.1:0-3340 GCA_051277175.1 Polaribacter sp. | reverse complement strand
CCACTTTAATCATGCTAATATTAAAATTACTTGGGGAATATTTAAATATGTATTAAATAACCCGGTGATGCATTTATATCATCATGCATATGAAGTTCCCGAAGGAAGAAATGGAATAAATTATGGAATTAGCTTAAGTCTTTGGGATTATATTTTTAAAACAAATTACATTCCTGAAGATAGTGGAACCATAGAAATTGGTTTTAAAGGCGATGATAAATTCCCATCGAGTTTTATAAATCAAAATCTATATGGTTTTAAGAAAGACCAGAAATAAATAAAAGCGAGCATATAATTAAATGCTCGTTTTTATTTGTATAATTACCCATATAATATTCTTAAATAAAAACGGATATTTATTTAGGAACATTTATTTTTTCTCCAAAAAACAATGCGTTTAAAAATAATTTATTTGTGCCATACCAAGCACCTCTAAAGTTAGGATTATCCGCGAATAAAACAACTCTTCCTTTCCCTATTGCACTTACTAATAATGATGCAGATGGTTTTATGAATTTTTCTAAATTATTTTCAGAAATAAAACCATCGATATGCGGGTTTTCTGAGTATTTAGCCACCGTAGCGTAGGCGTTCTTGCTAGGGGCTAAAAATACCAAATTGTTTTTATAAACAGGTAATTTTGATGAGCGGTATCCAAATCCTAATGGATGTGTTACGTCCAAGTCTACTTCAAAAATAGCACCTCCTAAACGTTCTCTCCCTATATGTTCTGAAGCTTCTACGTATGGCAATCTCTTTGTTACTTTTTTTTCCCTTTCTTCTTTTTTTACTTTTAAACTCGCATCCTTCGTCAAACTTTCTTTTACCATTTTTTTATCAATCAGCCATTTAGAACCTCCTGCAATCGTGATTAAAGTATTTCCTTTTGCAGTCCAATTTTTTAACTTCTGTCTTTTCAAAGAATCTAACTGACTATAATTCCCTGAAACCATTACAATCGTATTGTATATATCTAAATTGGCTCTGTTATAATTACTTATTCTTATTTTAGTGATAGGCATATGAATACGTGTATCTAGCAAATGCCAAACTTCTCCTGCTTCGTATGAACTAACGCCTTCACCGATTATCATCGCAACTTTAGGCTTTTTTAAAACTCTAAAATTATTACTTCCTAGATCAATTCCTTTCAGACTATATCCACTATTAGTACCAAATACAGGAACCTTAAATTTTTCTTGTGCCTCTAAAACAATTTGATAAACAGCGGCACTTGTTTTTTCCTGTTTGCCGACAGGAATTAATAAACTTCCGTAATTAAAATTAACTTCTCCATTAAAAGTATTGATTGTAAAAGGTTTGAAAGCAGCCGCAACTTTTAATCCTTTAGATTGCATATAATATAACGCAGCAGGAGTATTATAATCATCCCAATTTACGATATACGCATATGCTGCCTTTTTAATTTTATTGTTTTGAACAATTCCTTTTGATGAAGTAACTTCTGTTCCTAACTTAACAGATTTCACTCCTTTATATTTAATATTATAAAAGTTCGCAACACTCCAAGCAGAAGCATCATAAAACACACTATCTCTATACTTATCATAGGTTTCAAACATCGTTTGCACCATTCTATGCTGAGGCTGTTTTAAAGGAACCGTATACGTATCTCCTTTTTTATAAACCTTAATCTTGTGCGTTAATAATTGTGCTATAAAAGCTTTCTTTCTATTCTGATCATATTTTTCTTGAAACTCATAACCAGAAAATCCTGATTTTGCCTTTTTTGTCAATGACGATTTAAAAAATTCTTGCTGGTATTTTCTCAAATAACCTTTATTTTCAACCGCTGCTTTAATCGTCGCAAAAGTAGATGTAAATTGATTTCTGATAGTAAAAGGAAACGTGATTTTTCCATAATCAGTGTCCTGAAGATGTCCGCGAGAACTTGCTTGTTCAAAAAGCAATGCCAAACCTCCTTGTAAATCAGGATACGAAGATCCATATCCAGGATATGTTCCATCAAAGGATTCTTTTGTATAATATAAAGAACCTATTTCATCTAATGCATCTGAAAAATAAGGTGCAAATAAATCATTCAAATCTTCATAATTTTCTTTTGGCATAATAGGATCCAAAGAACCTATTGGTTTCATCGGCTCAAAAAAGTGATGACTATTAGTACCCATTTCATGAAAATCTGTGACAACATTTGGATACCAAGTATGCATCCATTTTAATTTTCCTTGACTTTCTGGATGCACTGCCAATAACCAATCTCTATTCAAATCAAACCAATAATGATTCGTTCTTCCTCTTGGCCAAGCTTCCATATGTTCCGCATCGATATTATCTGATACTAATGTTTTTGCTTGATATTGATTCACCCACTGCGTGTGCCTGTCTCTTCCATCAGGATTGATGGTAGGATCGATAAATATGACTGATTTTTCTAAATAATTTAAAACTTCTACACTATTAGATGCCACCAAAGTATACGCAGTTAATAAAGCTGCTTCAGAGCTTGATGGCTCATTTCCATGCACATTATAGCCTAACTGAATAATTACAGGAACTTCATCATAGTTTTTCGGACTTTTCGCTGGATTTACAAACTCTAAATGGCTTGCTTTTATCGTTTCTAAATTCTTTAAATTAACTGGAGATGTTACGGTAAACATCACCAATTTACGGTTTTCATGCGTTTTACCATAAATTTCGATGTTCGCTCTATCAGAAATTTCTGCCAACTTTGTTAAATAAGCAACGATTAAATCGTGTCTGGTATGATGTTCTCCAATTTCGTACCCTAAAAACGCTTCAGGAGTTGGAATATCTGCATTAAAAGGGGTTTTATCTTTAAAATAATAATCTTGAGCTACTATTGAATTTATACATATAAATATGCAAATTAACGTGAAATAATACTTGGTTTGTTTCATACTGTTGTTATTGAATTTGTTGCTTAAAAATAATAGTTAAATATAAGAAAATATAAAATGGATTGTAATTATTTGATTAAAATTTCAATTAATATAATACATTTGATTAAAATTTTATCCTGGTATTTAGCGATTATACATGAAAAATAAAAAACTGATTAGCAAAGAACTAGAAGACTTCTACAACAAAGCATCCGAAGAAACTAGACTTGAAAAAGGAATGGGGATTTTTGAGTTTGAACGTATTAAAGACCTAATAGAACTTCATATTTCTAAACCAAATACCACAATTATTGATGTTGGTGGTGGAACAGGAAAATATTCTGAATGGCTCACAAAAAATGGACATACAGTTCACTTAGTAGAACCTGTTTTAAAGCATATTAAATTGGCTGAAAAAAGAGCTAAAAAACTAAAGAAACCTTTTTTTATTA
>JBNMOF010000231.1:0-3352 GCA_051277175.1 Polaribacter sp. | reverse complement strand
CAATAAAAAAGATGGTATTGCTGTAGATTGGCCAATTCGCTATAAAGATATCGAAAAATGGTATGATAAAGTTGAAGAGTATATTGGTGTTAGTGGAGAAAATTTAGGATTGAAACAATTGCCAGATCAAAAGTTATTAAAACCAATGAATCTAAATTGTGTTGAAGAAGTTCTAAAAGAAAAGTTAGCGACAAAATTTGATGATGGACGCTTATTAACCATCGGCAGAGCTGCACATATTACAGAAGGCACCAAACCAGGAGAAGGCAGAAGTACCTGCCAATATAGAAATAGATGTATGCGAGGGTGCCCCTATGGTGCTTATTTTAGCAGTAATTCTTCTACATTACCAGCTGCAGATGCTACTGGTAATATGACCTTAAGACCGAATTCTATTGTGCATGAGGTAATTTATGATGATGTCACTAAAAAAGCAACAGGTGTAAGATTAATTGATGCCGAAACGAAAGAAACAATGGTTTATAAAGCCAAAGTTATTTTTCTATGTGCATCTACTATGGCGTCTGCTTCGATTTTATTGCAATCAAAGTCAGCACGTTTTCCAAACGGACTAGGAAATGACAGTGGAGAATTAGGACACAATATTATGGATCATCATTTTCATGTGGGTGCTTCTGCAAAAGCAACTGGATTTGATGATAAGTATGTTAAGGGAAGAAGGCCTAACGGAGTTTATATTCCTAGGTTTAGAAATTTAGGCGGCAATACAGAAGCAGCAACTTTTAAAAGAGGTTATGGTTATCAAGGAGGCGCAAGTAGAAGTAGTACGTCTGAATTGGTTGCTGAATTAAAATATGGACCTGCTTTAAAAGAAGCAATTTTAAAACCTGGAGAATGGAATGTGAATTTATTGGCTTTTGGTGAAACCTTACCAAATCATAAAAATAAGTTATTTTTAGATTACGATAAAAAAGACGAATGGGGATTACCAACCATTACTTTTGATGCTGCTTTTGGTGAAAACGAAATGGCAATGCGCAAAGACATGCAAGAACAAGCTATTAAAATGTTAACTGAAGCTGGTTTTGAAGATGTAAATGGGTATGATTCTAAAGAAGGCACAGCTATGGGATTAGGAATCCATGAAATGGGAACAGCAAGAATGGGTAGAGACCCAAAAACATCTGTATTAAACGGAAACAATCAAGTGCATGCTTGTGATAATGTGTATGTTACCGATGGTGCTTTTATGACGTCTTCGGGTTGTCAAAATCCGTCATTAACCTATATGGCTTTTACAGCAAGAGCTGCAAATTATGCAGCAGCAGAACTTAAAAAAAATAACGCTTAAACTAGGAACGATATGAAACGTAGAGATGCATTAAAAAATTTAGGCCTTGCTGCTGGTTTTGCAATTACAGCCCCCAGTATTTTTAGCTTATTACAAAGTTGCACAAGTGCACCCACCTGGCTGCCTACTTATTTTACAAATGATGAAAAAGAGATAGTTGTTAATTTAGTAGATATTATTTTACCTAAAACAGAAGGTACACCTTCTGCTACAGAGGTCAATGTTCCACAATTTATAGATAAATACATTACAGAGGTTTTAAACTTAGAAGACCAAGAAGCAATAAGAGTTAGTTTTTCAGACATTATAACAACTTTAAAAACAACTGTAGAAACAGATATTAGAGATATTACGACTGCACAATACACCGCATTATTAGATACACATTTATTGGTAAAAGGAGAGATTGATGAGGATAGGTTGTTACATCCAGAGGCATTACAACCTACCAAGAATGAATTTTTAAATCATTTGAAATACTTAACAATTACTGCTTATATCAGTTCCGAAGAGATTGGTGAAAATGTTTTAATGTATGATCCAGTTCCAACGGCTTATTACTGCGGAGATTTACAAGAAATTTCAGGAGGAAAATCTTCATCTTTATAAAAATGAAACAGATAGGTAGCTTTTTTATCATACTATTACTTTTTATAAATTGTGACCTAAGAAAGAAAGAAAACCTAAAAAGTAAATCCATTAAATCCTCTTGGCAGCAATTATTTAATGGCAAAGATTTAGATGATTGGGTTGTTAAGATTAACGGACATAAATTACATGACAACTTTAAGAATACTTTTCGAGTAGAGAACGGTATTCTTAAAGTTTCTTATGACGGTTACGAAAATTTTGAGAACCGATTCGGACTTTTAACCTACAAAACGCCTTTTTCAAATTACAAGTTTAGATTGCAATATCGGTTTACAGGAGCTCAAACAAAAGGGGGCGAAGCTTGGGCTACAAAAAATAGTGGTGTTATGATTCATTCACAATCACCAGAAAGTATGTTGTTAAATCAGGCTTTTCCGCTGTCTTTAGAGGTACAATTGTTGGGTGGAATTACCCCAAAAACACCAAGACCAACAGGGAACTTATGCACACCAGCAACCCATGTTTCTGTAAATAATGTTTTAGTTACAGAGCACTGTATCAATGCAAATTCAGAAACTTATTATGGCGAAGAATGGGTAGCTCTAGAAATAATCGTTACCAAAGAAAATATTGTGCATAAAATAAATGGTAAAACGGTTATTACCTATGGAAACCCTATAATTGGTGGACAATTTTTAGAAGCTACTTCTAAAGAAATGCAACTAAAAGAGGGCCAACCATTAACAGGTGGTTATATTTCTTTGCAAAGTGAAAGTCACCCAATAGAGTTTAAAAACATAGAAATTTTAGAACTTTAAAAAGTTATAACATATAAAAAACCCTTCTTAAATAATTCTAAGAAGGGTTTTTAACTATTTTTTATTAATCAATTATTGTACAATTAACTTTCCTTTCATCATTGCATAATGTGCAGGAAAACTACAAATATAATCGTAAGTTCCGGCAGCTGGTGCAGTAAATTCAATTGTTGTTGTTTCTCCACCACTAAGCATTTTTGTATGCGCTAGAACAGCTGAAGATCCTACTGGAATATAGTCGTTTTCTTTTGAGGCTGCAGCTTTAGATGCAAATGTAGAAAGTTTAATTCCTTTATTTAGAAACACCACATTATGTCCCATGATTCTTTTATCTAACTTTCCTGTGTGTGTTAAAGTCAATTTTATTTTCTGACCTGCTTTTACTGTGATTTTTCTCAGGTTAAATTTCATTCGATCATCTGTAATCATTGAAACGTTTACAACCCCATTGGAATCTACCACAATCATTTTTTTCTTTGCTATAACTTTAGCTTTGGTTACAGTAGTTGTTTTTACTTTTTGTGGAACTTTTTCCTTTTTACTTTTGCTACAACTTACGAATAAAGTAATACAGACAATTGCTGTTAAAATATGTTTCATTTTTTTTAATTTTGTATTGTACTAAGTTACT
>JBNMOF010000230.1:0-3364 GCA_051277175.1 Polaribacter sp. | reverse complement strand
CGGGCAAATTGGATTGTTTTTGTTTGATTTCGGAAAGTGTTTCTAAGCCGGTTAGACCGGGCATATTTTCATCTAAAAAAACAATGTCAAAATTTGTTTCATCCACTAAATTAATTGCATCAGCGCCATTTGTACAAGTTGTTACCGTATAATTCTTGCGTTCTAAAAATATAATATGCGGTTTTAATAATTCAATTTCATCATCCACCCATAGTATTTGTATGCTCATATATTTTACTTTATTTCTTTAACGTTACAATTGATTATTTGTTGTTTTTTAAGGAGCCCTAAAATGGTAAAATATTCCCAATTCTCTAATAATTTTACAATTAAAAATTATCATCTATAAATATATGAATTTGTGACAAGAAATATCGTATTTTGCAAATACAGATTGATAATTTACCACTTTTGAAGAAAAAAATACCGAACAAACTTAAAATCTTAAATGATCCTATTTACGGATTTATTCAAATACCAAATTCTTTAATTTTTGATATTATAGAACATCCTTATTTTCAGCGCTTAAGAAGAATTACGCAAATGGGATTTTCTAATTTAGTCTATCCAGGAGCGAATCATACCCGTTTTCATCACGCAATTGGTTGCATGCACTTAATGCAAAAGTCGATACGAGTCTTGCGTTTTAAACAGGTAGAAATTTCTAAAGAAGAAGAGAATGCACTGTGTATTGCTATTTTGTTACATGATATTGGTCATGGCGCATTTTCTCATGCATTAGAGAGTAGCATTGTGAGTGGAATTAGTCACGAAGAAATTTCTTTAAAATTTATGAAGCAATTAAACGAAGAATTTAATGGCGAATTATCCTTGGCAATTCAAATTTTTGAAGGAAAGAGTCCACGTAAATTTTTAGGGCAATTGATTTCTAGTCAGTTAGATATTGATCGTTTAGATTATTTAAAGAGAGATAGTTTTTATACCGGTGTAGCAGAAGGAAATATTTCATCAGATAGATTGATAGCGATGATGAATGTAAAAGATGATGCCTTAGTTATTGAACAAAAAGGAATTTATTCTGTAGAAAAATTTTTAATCGCCAGAAGACTTATGTATTGGCAAGTCTATTTGCATAAAACAGGTTTAGTTGCAGAAAATATATTAGTAAATATATTAAAAAGAGCGAAAGAATTGGCAGGAAAAGGAGAAGAGCTATTTTGTAGTTCTGCTTTAAGACATTTTTTATACCATCAGGTTGATGCTGCGAATTTCACCGAGGAAACTTTAGAAATATTTTCTAAATTAGATGATTATGATGTGTTGTCTGCAATTAAGGAATGGGTGCACCATGAAGACAAAATACTATCATTACTCGCAAAAATGATTGTGGATAGAAAATTACTTAAAATTGAAATCCAACAAGAAGCTTTTAAAGAAAAATATATTCTTAAAAAAAGAGATAAGGCAATTAAGAAATTAAATATTTTGGAGAAAGAAGCTCGGTATTTTGTTTTTCATCAAGAAATTAGCAATCAAGCTTATGATTTAAAAACACCTATTTATATCGTAAATAAAAAAGGGAAGTTGAAAGATATTTCAAAAGCATCGGATCAATTGAACTTGCAGGCTTTGACAATACCAGTAGTAAAACATTTTATTTGTTATCCTAAATAAAATGAGATTAGAGAAAACGGTATAATTTGTATATTTTTGCAGTTAATGAAATTTAAAGCACAACAAATAGCAGATATTCTAGAAGGTGATGTAGTTGGGAATCCTGAAGAGGAAGTATCAAAGCTTTCTAAGATCGAAGAGGGCGAAAAAGGGTCTTTAACTTTTTTGTCTAATCCTAAATACAATGCTTACTTATACACAACAAATGCATCAGTAGCTATTGTTAATAAAAGTTTTGTTCTAGAAAAAGAAGTAAAAACTACCTTGATTAAGGTAGACGATGCTTACAAATCTTTCTCCAAGTTATTAGAATTTTACAACGAAGTAAAAAATAATAAAACAGGAAGAGAAGTACCTAATTTTATTGCTGCATCTTCTAAAATAGGGGAAAATGAATATATTGGTGCGTTCGCGTATATCGGTGAAAATGTACTAATTGGTTCGAATGTAAAAATTTATCCGAATGCTTATATTGGAGATAATACGATAATTGGCGATAATACCATCATTTTTGCAGGTGTAAAAATTTATTCTGACACACAAATTGGTAAAAACTGTAAAATTCATTCAGGTGCTATTATTGGTGCCGATGGTTTTGGTTTTGCCCCTGATGAAAATGGAGAATATAAAGCAATTCCTCAAATAGGAAATGTTATTATTGAGGACAATGTAGATATTGGTGCTGCCTCGACAATAGACAGAGCTACGTTAGGATCTACTATCATAAGAAAAGGTGCTAAATTAGACAATCAAATTCAAATTGCACACAATGTAGAGGTCGGTAGAAATACTGTAATTGCTTCTCAAACAGGTGTTTCTGGTTCAACAAAAATTGGAGAAAATTGTATGATTGGTGGGCAAGTAGGTGTTGCTGGACATATTAAAATTGGCAATAATGTAAAAGTTTTAGGTCAGACAGGTGTTACAAAAAGTTTAAAAGACAATGAAATGGTATACGGAACCCCAGCATTAAATTCTAGAGATTTCAATAGAAGTTACGTGTACTTTAAAAATTTACCAAAGATAGCTTCAAAAATCAATCAACTAGAAAAAGAGCTGAAGTCTCAAACAAAAAGATAATGACTAAGAAACAAAAAACAATACAGAAAGAGATTTGTTTATCAGGCGTTGGTTTACATACAGGTAATACTGTAAAAATGACCATAAAACCTGCTCCTGTAAATCATGGTTTTGCATTTAGCAGAGTAGACTTAGAAGGCGCTCCAACAATAGAAGCAAGAGCAGAATATGTTACAAATACTCAAAGAGGAACAAATTTAGAGAAAAACGGAGTTCAAATTCAGACTTCAGAGCATGTTTTGGCCGCTGCTGTTGGTTTAGATATAGATAATTTACTAATTGAAATTGATGCGTCTGAGCCTCCAATTATGGATGGTTCTTCCAAGTTTTTTGTAGCTGCTTTAGAAGAAGCTGGTATTGAAGAACAAGAGGCAGATATTGAAGAATATATTGTAAAAGAAATTATTTCTTTTAAAGATGAGGCCACTGGAAGCGAAATTATTTTAATGCCTTCAGATGAATATCAAATAACAACTATGGTAGATTTTGGGACTAAAATATTAGGTACTCAAAATGCTACATTAGAAAAAATATCTGACTTTAAGGCAGAAATAGCAGACGCTAGAACCTTCAGTTTTTTGCACGAAATTGAAATGTTGTTAGAGAACGATTTGATTAAAGGAGGCGATTTAAACAATGCAATTGTATA
>JBNMOF010000229.1:0-3367 GCA_051277175.1 Polaribacter sp. | reverse complement strand
GCCGATTTATTTGGCTCTTATGTAGCAACTGTATTGGCTGCAATGGTTTTAGGTAATTATGTAATAAAAGATATGGGAGGCGCAATTCAAGACGCTTTTGGCGGAATTGGACCAATTTTACTACCGATGTCTATTGCCGGTATCGGAATTATTATTTCTCTTATCGGAACTCTATTAGTTAAAATTTCATCTAATGATGCGAAAGAAGCTGATGTACAAAAAGCACTAAATATTGGAAATTGGGCATCTATAGCAATGGTTGCTGCAGCATGTTACGGATTAGTAACCTGGATGTTGCCAGAAACCATGCAAATGGATTTCTTTGGTGAAGGTCTTCAAGATATTTCTTCAATTAGAGTATTTTATGCCTGTTTAGTTGGTTTAGTTGTAGGTGCTGGAATCTCAGCGTTTACTGAGTATTATACAGGATTAGGATCCAAACCAATTTTAAAAATTGTACAACAATCAAGCACCGGAGCAGGAACTAATATTATTGCAGGTTTAGCTACTGGGATGATTTCTACGTTCTCTTCTGTATTATTATTTGCAGCTGCAATCTGGTCTTCATATGCTTTGGCTGGTTTTTATGGAGTTGCATTAGCAGCTTCTGCAATGATGGCAACAACAGCTATGCAATTAGCAATTGATGCTTTTGGACCAATTGCCGATAATGCTGGTGGTATTGCTGAGATGAGTGAACAAGATCCTATCGTTAGAGAACGTACAGATATTTTAGATGCTGTTGGTAATACAACTGCCGCAACTGGTAAAGGTTTTGCGATTGCATCTGCTGCATTAACATCATTAGCTTTATTTGCTGCCTATGTAACGTTTACAGGAATTGATGGAATTAACATTTTTAAAGCACCTGTTTTAGCAATGCTCTTTGTGGGTGGTATGGTGCCGGTTGTATTCTCTGCATTGGCAATGAATGCTGTTGGTAAAGCTGCCATGGAAATGGTAAATGAAGTCGTACGACAGTTTAAGGAAATTCCAGGAATTATGGAAGGAACTGGAAAGCCAGAATACGATAAATGTGTCGCTATTTCTACTAAGGCATCTTTAAAAGAAATGATGTTACCGGGTCTTTTAACAATTGGTTTTCCAATACTTGTTGTACTGGTTGGTAAATTAGTGTACCAAGAAAACAACATGTTAGTTGCAGAAATGTTAGGTGGCTATATGGCTGGTGTTACAGTAAGTGGTGTACTTTGGGCTATTTTCCAAAACAATGCTGGTGGCGCTTGGGACAACGCTAAAAAATCTTTCGAAGCAGGTGTTGAAATCAATGGAGTAATGACATATAAAGGTTCTGAAGCTCACAAAGCAGCAGTAACTGGAGATACAGTTGGTGATCCTTTTAAAGATACATCTGGACCTTCTATGAATATTTTGATTAAGCTTACTTGTTTAATTGGATTGGTAATTGCACCTATTTTAGGACAACATTCTGATGTAAAACCGCACAGCCAAGAAATCAAAACAGAAATACACATGAATGCTGACGAAATCTCTAGAGCGTTATCTCTGGGAACAATCAAACATTTAGAAACTGTCGACGGAAAAATTGTTGCGACAGATATAAAAATGGAAGAAACTATGACCGAAATAGGAAAAAAAGACACAAAGTAAAAACTTTACATCCTATTTTTAGCGAAGCATAAAAGAAGTATCTGTTTATCATAAAAAGCATCTTTCTGAAATTTACAGATTGGATGCTTTTTATGTTTTTAAATCAATTACAGCAGCTATTTAGGAGTCCTATTAATTTTTAAATCTCATAAGAATAGACTTGTGTTCTATAAAATAATACACAAAAATATTTTTAATGACGCTTCACCGTAAAAATTTAATAAACTACGCATCTGTAGAGACTTTTTCTATTATATTTAGGTATTCCTTTTTTGAAATACAACATTAAGAGACAATTTAAGTTTAAATTTTATGATTTCGATTGAAATAATTGCGGATAACCACAAAAATTTTCTTGAACAAATTCAAGATAAAATTGGAGGTTCCATTGTAAACAGTTGGAATGAAAGCACGCTTACTGTTGATAATGAAAATGCATGTGGAATACTAAGGTATATTCCTTTTGATTGGGGGGTAAGCTTATTAGACTTTGACATTACGCTACATAAAGAATTTATTTTTAAAATTAAAGCGATTCCTAAATACAATCCTATTCGTTTTTTATATACCTCTTTTGGTTCTTTTAAACACCGATTTGGTATAGATGACAACGAAAGAAATGTAGAACAATTTCAATCTTTAATATCTACAAATCAAACCGATGGTTATGATTATTTACATTTCAATAAAAACGAAAAGCTACGCCTTAATCTAATTGAAATTATAAGAAAACATTTTTTACAAAAAAGGACTACTAATGTTTCTAGTTTAAACAAAAAATTACACGAAGTCTTTTTAGATACAAAGCACGAAAATAGATTTGCTAATTTTGGTTCGCTAAATTTAAAAATGGCAGATCTAATAAAAAAACTCCAAAAAGTAAAAGGAAAAGGAATGTTGCGTATTCTAAAAATTGAATCTATTGTTTATGAGATACTGTCCTTACACATTCAACAGCACAACAGACTTCTTGAGGGTGCACCTTTGCCTACTTCCCTTGTGAAAAGTGAATTAAAAGATATTCGTAAATTTAGTACCATCATCTTAAAAAACCCAGAAAAAGAGTACTCTTTAGAGGAGCTTTCTTTGCAATCTGGTTTAACGCAATCTAAATTACAAGAAGGGTTTAAGTTTTTATACAATAGAACCGTAACTGAGTATATAAGACACGTTCGTTTAGAGTCAGCAAGAGATTTAATAAGGACTACAGATTTAAATATCTCTCAAATAGTATATACCATCGGACTTAGTAGTAGAAGTTATTTTTCTAAAATTTTTAGAGAAAAATACGATATTACCCCAAATCAATTCAAAAAGAAATCAATAACTGTTTTAAAAAAATAAAAAACCGCAATGCGAAAGCACTGAAGTTTATTTTATATACTAACTATTCTGTTATCCTAAAAATAACAGCACAACTTTTTTTTATTTAAAAATCTTCTTAATAAACAGTAAGGCACCATACTTACTTAAAAACTTAAGGGCATCGCGCAGAATCTGTATTGGTCTTAGACTTTCTTCAAAATCATTTTTCACTATTTTAAGTTCTTCCAATGCTATTTGCCTTTCCAACGATAACCGCTTTAGATCACCATCTATCTGCTCAAAACTATGATATGTTTTCATTTTTTTTTAATTTTATAGATTAACTAAAAAACATTTTAGACATTTTAGTTATTACTTTTTTATCAAAGAATTTTCTAAAAAGATAAATCAAAAGAGAGATAAACAAAAT
>JBNMOF010000228.1:0-3402 GCA_051277175.1 Polaribacter sp. | reverse complement strand
CAAAATCTCTAGAATTAATATTTGTAATTGGGTATTGTAATTGCGTTTCAAAGAAGTGCCAGATTTCACCAAAACTCAAAGAAGAAGTTCCTTGTCCAGATAAAACAGCCACTTTTTGTTTGTTGATTGGTTTTACAGAATAAGAACCAAAATCTACACCAGAACTCACAAATCCTGTTGATGCTGGTGTTAATTTACGGTGATGTTTATTTGCAATTGCAATTAGTTTTGCGTCAAAATCTGGATTTCTATTGTCATTTCTTAAAATAATTAAGGTTCCTTTATTAAAGGATTTTCCGTTTGTAGAAAATTCTTTTTCAGTAAAACGTGGTACGATATTGTTTTGTAATAAGGCACTTAAAAAGGTAGCATCGTTTAAACTATTCCATTTTGAAATATAGGCATAAGCGGAAGCATCCATTGTATTGGTAACAGCACGTGTGCTTTTACTTATCGAAGAATTTACGCTAGCTTTAGAAGCAATGGCATTTAAACCGTGTGCATAGGGTAAAGACCAAGCAGTAATATCATAGGTTAAAGAATCTGCTAGTTTTGCATTTGGTTCAAAGAGTACTTTTACCATTTTTCCTTTCGGTTGATTGGTATGAATTACCAAATCGGTGTTATTTACATTAAACTTACCCTCTTCTTGTGTGTTATAATTGTATCCTTTTATAGTACCAGTTTTTGCATTCTCATACCTGATTTCATGCGTGTCTAAAAGTTTTTTCAAACGATTCATTTTATCATCATTTCCATTTTTTAACACATAACTCTTGTAATTCAAATTCGAATTATCGAAGAATTTTTTGAATTCAGTATTTAACTTTTCAGCATTTTTAGAAGAGATTTCAACAGTAGATAATCCTGTTGTCATATGATGAATTGCGCGATCTTTTAAGGTTAAAACTTCCCCTTCATCAGTTTGTATTCCTAAACCGGCACGTCCATTTCCTGCTTGTTCATACGTCATTCCGACAGCGCCCATGTAGGTTGGGTAGGTATCGCCATAACTAGGGTATAGCAAATCAAAACTTTCTTTTGTAAAATACAACCAACCTTCTTTATCAAAATATTTTGCATGATTTTTTCCAATCTGTGTTTGAAAACTACGTTGCCAGTCAGAAATTACTTCATGAAAAGGTGCAGCAGCAGGAGCAAAATAATATGGGCTGTTAATTCCTTGTTCATGGAAATCTACATGCACATGTGGCATCCATTTATTATAAATAGCAATTCTTTGTTGAGATTCTACTTGAGTTACCCAAGCCCAATCTCTGTTTAAATCGAACAAATAATGATTTGGTCTTCCACCTGGCCATGGTTCTGAGTGTTCTTTTGCATTCTGATCTACATTAAATGGTTTACTTTTAACTTGATTAAACCAGTTTACATATCGATCTCTACCATCAGGGTTTATACAGGGATCTAAAATAACAACTGTATTGTCTAACCATGATTTCTTATTTGTAACCAATTCATACAAGGTTAACATTGCCGCTTCTGTACTAGAGGCTTCGTTACCATGAACGTTATAACTCAACCATACGATGGCTTTTTTATTGGCAGAATTTCCAGCAATAATTCCTGTTTGAGAAAGGTTTTCTTTTCTAATATTTTCTAAATTAGAGATGTTTTCTTGTGAAGAGATATAACTAACATACAAAGGTCTGTTTTCATTTGTTTCTCCATATTTTTCTAATTTCACGTTGGATAACGTGCTACTAACATATTTAAAATAATCAACTACCTTATGGTGTCGTGTAAATCGAGAACCGATTTCATATCCTAAAAATTCTGATGGAGATTTAATTGTTTGGGCGAATAGTGTTCCTGTAAATAAAATAAGAAGACCTAGAAGTACTTTAATTTTCATATAAATAGCGGGTTAGAGAATCAAAAGTAAGGATATATTTTTAATTTTTTATGCTATTGAAATTTGAACATGTTAAAAGTTTGTTAGATTGAAATGAAGTTATTGACTACGGATAAAATATTTGTATTTTTATGCGATATTAAACCAACTACATGAACGGTAATCTAGAAACGCATTGTTGCTTAAAACTTCTTATTGTCTAATGAAAGTAACTCAAATTCCATTTAAAGATACCGGTTTCTTCTCTAAGACAATGCTAGATTATTTAGCACAAAAAGAGGCGGTGCAATCGTTTTACAAGAACTTTCCTGATCATACTGGTTTTTACAATCAAATTGAAGAGAAAGAGAAGTCTTTTAGCTTGCAATCAAGATTGGTTTTGGTAGATGCTTTAAAAAGACAATATGCAAATTTTGAGACTTCTGAAAAAACGCAAGAAAACATCCACCTTTTAAAATCGAAAAATACATTTACTGTAACTACAGGACATCAATTAAACTTGTTTACAGGACCCTTATATTTTTTATATAAAATTATTTCTGTAATTAATTTAGCAGAAGAATTAACGCAAAAATTTCCAAATAAAAATGTGGTTCCTATCTACTGGATGGCAACGGAAGACCACGATTTTGAAGAGATTAATTATTTTAATTTTGAAGGAAAAAAAGTAAAGTGGAGTCGGGAAGATGGCGGTGCAGTTGGTCATTTTTCTACAGACGGATTGGCACAAGTTCTAGAAGTTTTTTCAAATCAGTTAGGGGGTTCTAAAAATGCCAAGTATTTAAAAGAGTTGTTCTCTAAAGGATATTTAGAACACCATAATTTAGCAGATGCAACACGGTATATTGCCAATGAATTATTCAAAGAATTTGGTTTGCTTATTGTAGATGGTGACGATGTCGCATTGAAAACACTTTTCATACCGTTTATAAAAGATGAATTAGAAAATGAAACTTCGTATAAAGAAGTTTCAAAAACCATTGCTAAGCTTGAGGTAAATTATAAAGTTCAAGTAAATCCAAGGGAAATTAATTTATTTTATTTAAGCAAAAATTCTCGAGAGCGCATTCTTTTTGAGGACGGAGTTTACAAGGTAAATAATACCAATGCCACTTTTTCTAAAAGCGAAATTTTAAAAGAAGTAGACGAAAATCCATTACACTTTTCACCAAATGTGATTATGAGGCCTTTGTATCAAGAGGCAATCTTGCCGAACTTATGCTATGTTGGTGGAGGTGGAGAAATTGCATATTGGTTTGAATTGAAAGACTACTTCGAAAAAGTAAAGATTCCTTTTCCAGTCTTATTATTGCGAAATTCTGTGCAATTGATCTCAGAAAAACAACAAAAAAAATTGGATAATTTGGGTATTTCTCATGAAGAAATGTTTTTAACACAGCATGAACTAGTTGCTAAAAAAGTAATTGATAACTCAGATATCGAAGTCGATTTTAATAAAAAAATTCAATTTTTAGAAAATCAATTTATCGATTTAAAGGAAGTGGCTAGAAAAACAGATGTGTCTT
>JBNMOF010000227.1:0-3405 GCA_051277175.1 Polaribacter sp. | reverse complement strand
CTAAATAAAGAAAAAATCAATTGAATAGTTGGTTGTCCAATTTTTTGAATAGAAAGAAGTACCCGTTGGCAAAAAGTGTTCCCACTATAATTCCTACAGATACATCAATTGGAAAATGAACTCCTAAATACAATCTACTATAAGAAAAAATCAAAGGAAAAAATAATATCAAATAAATATATTTGAAAACATCTTTTAATAAAAGAACTACAAAAACAGAGAAAAAAGTAGATGTTGTTGCGTGACCTGACATGAAACTAAAACTCTGTGGATGAATCAAGGTTCTTAAAAAATCTTTTATTTCAGGATCATTAATTGGTCTCAACCTCCCGGTAGCGTTTTTAATTAAGTTAGTGAATTGGTCTGAAAAAGCAACCAATACAATCATAGACAACACCATAAAACCTCCGCGTTTCCAGCCAAATGATTTTATAGTTAAAAACATAATAAAAACGAACAATGGTGCCCAATTAAACTGATTGGTAATTGCCAACCAAAGAGCATCCCAATGTTCGCTTCCTAAATTATTTAAAAAAACGAGTAATTCTTTGTCTAAATGGATAATATCTAACAAACTATCTGTTTATTTTTAAGATTTCTATTTCAAAAACTAAATCTGATTTGGCAGGAAAAGGTCCAAATTTTTTATTTCCAAAACCTATGGTATATGGAATAAATAAACGTGATTTTTCTCCTTCTCTCATTGAAAGAAGTCCTTCCTTTAAACCACTAATCATTGGTTTTTGCTTATTATTTAAGTCAAAGACCATTGGTTTTCCAATATCTTCTGAAGCTTGCATTTTTTTACCATCTGCGAGATATAAAGTATAGTTTGCAGTCACTTTTTTTGTATCTAAAACTTTTCTTCCTTTTGTTTTCTTTAGTTTTAAAATACGCAAACCTGTGCCGGTCTTTATCGCTTTAGACTCTTCTTTTTCTAATAAAAATGCCTTCTTATCTTCTAAAAATTTAGAATATCTTTTCTCTTCAGACTTTATGGCTTGTTGGACTTTATCTTCTTTAGATTTTTTAAACTTTGCAACTTCTAAATCAAAAACTTCGGCAGCATTAAAACCTTTAGCTTTAGCACCTATTCTAATAATATTTACAGTAAGAATGGTATCATTTTTTAAAACCTTATTTACAATTGCCATTCTAGTAACATCAATTGCTTTTTTTAACTGTAAAGAATCTGAATATTTTTGTTGTAATTCTTTTAATTCTATAGAGTTTAAAACCGTTTTACCAAAAACACTGTGTTTACCGTCTAAATGCGGAATAGCTCTGTGCGATATAAAAAACTGACTGTTATTTGTTGTTGGTCCTCCATTGGCCATTGAAAGAACTCCTTGATCGTCATGTTTATAAATTAAATCATTCTTTTCATTCCTTGGAAATTCATCACCAAAAAGATACCCCGTATTTTTTTTTCCACCAGGAGTAAAACCACCACCTTGAATTACAAAGTTAGGAACGACTCGATGAAAAACAACACCTTTATAAAAGTTTTCTCCTTTTAAAGAATCTAACAACATACTGTTTGTACCTTCAACTAAAGCAACAAAATTTGCGACAGTTTTAGGTACATCTTCAGCATATAATTCTAATAAGATATTCCCTTTATTGGTTTCAATTTCCGCATATAAACCTTGATTTAAATCTTTAAACTTTTCGGGTACACAAGAGATAAAAAGTAAAAAAACTGTGGTAATTAGGAGAATTTTTTGCATTCTTTTATTTTATTACTGCTAATAATTCGATTTCAAATATTAAAGTAGAAAATGGCTTAATATCTTCACCTCTTTGTTGTGCACCATACGCTAATTCTTGAGGAATAAAAAACTTGTATTTAGCTCCTTCGTTCATCAATTGTACACCTTCGGTCCAACCTTTAATTACTTGATTCAATCCAAATTCAGATGGAGTTCCTCTATCAACTGAACTATCAAAGACTTTTCCTTCTAAATTTGTACCGTGATAATGAACTTTTACTTTTGTTGAGGGTCCTGCTGGCTTCTCACCTGAACCTTCTTTAATTACGATGTATTGAATACCACTTGCAGTTGTTTTTACACCTGCCTTAGATTTATTATCTGCTAAAAAATCTTCTCCTAATTTTTTATTTTCTGCAAACTTAGCTTCAGCTTCTTTTGCTGCGGCTGCTTGTTTTTCTTTCATTTGAGCTTGTTGTTTCTTTTGAAAATAACCACTCAAAATTTTCTGAATATCCTTGGCATCAATTAACATGCTTGTAGAATCTAATCCATTTCTAATTCCTTGACTTAAAATGGCTTTATTTACTTCGCTAAAATTAGATTTTAATTGACCAGACATCGATATACCTACTGCGTAACTCACAGAGTCTAATTCATTTTCTAAAGATTTCACCTCTTTTACTTGGTTACCACAAGAAACCATCGTTCCTATAATTGTTACTGCTAATAAGTTCTTTACAATTCTCATTTTTTGTTTGATTTATTTAATATTTAATAACGTTACTGTACTTTTTATTGTTTGATTCATTCCTATTTTACTTCCATCTCCGGAAATACCAAAGGCATTGTATGAAGGAATAACAAATGTAATTGTTTCTCCTACTTTCATCAACTTTATTCCTTTCTGAATTCCAGAAATAAAATCTTCTTTGTCTACTTTATAATTTTTAATTCCTAAATGCTTTTTACTATATAAAATGGAATCATTTAAATTCCTGATATCATACGCTAACTCAACAATATCTCCTGGCTTAGGAGTTGCTTCTTTTGTTTCAATTTTGGTATTATACGTATACCAAAATCCACTAGAAGAAGTTTCATATGCAAGTAGACTATCCCTTTTTATAAATTCAAGAATTTTATACTCTTCTCTTTGAAACATTTTTTTTGTTGCTTCTATATTATCTTGAAAGATCGTAGTAGAAGGTCTTGGGTCAATTGGCCTTCTTGGTTGAGAAGTAGAACAACTCACTAAAAATAAAATTCCAAAAACAAAAAATAGGCTATTCTTCATAAGACGAATTTAATTGTTTTTCATACGTTGGTAAAAGTTTTTCGAAAAACTGAACTGTTTCTTGAATCGAACCAACAAATTTTCCTCCTGCAGCATTGTCATGACCACCTCCATTAAAATGATTTCTAGAAAATTGGTTTACAGAAAAAGCACCCTTAGATCTAAAAGATATTTTCACAATACTTTGCTCTGCATCTTCAATAAAAATAGCAGCAAAAATAATTCCTTTTAGCGAAAGTGCATAGTTTACCACACCTTCTGTATCTCCCTTTTGAAAATCAAATTTATTTTTCTCTTCTTCTGTCAATGTTATAAATGCCGTTTTATAAGCTGGAAAAATCTGTAAATTACTTAAAGCTTGTCCCAACAATAAAAGTCTACCATAAGAATTGGCAT
>JBNMOF010000226.1:0-3432 GCA_051277175.1 Polaribacter sp. | reverse complement strand
CCGCTCCTTTATCTAGTTTTGTTGGGTCTAATACATAAGTAATAAAAGACACATTTGTTCTATTAATATCTAACGGTTTTACAATGTTTACAGACAATCCCCAAGGATAAAAATTAAACATCATATTTGGGAATACCCAATAATAGTACGCAGCAACATTTTTACCATAATCGATATGATTTTTGGGTAAATCAAAAACATCTACAGCCTCTTCAGAATAGCCGATTTGTAAATTACAATATTCATAGGTTTCTGTCTTATAACTTCCATAATCTAAAACAGAATTTAAGTCTTCGTGAACAAATGGAACGTGAAACCCTTCTAAGTAATTATCACAGTACAAAGCCCAATTTGCATGTACCAAAAAGGCTTTATTTAATGTTGTGTCTAATGTAAAATCATTAATTGGTAAAAAACCAATACGCTCATTCATTTTATCTATTATCTGCTGAAAATCGAAACTTGGATTTAAGCCAGCAAATAAAAATTGCCCCCATTTTCGTAGAGGAAAAGAGTGTAAATTATCGCAAGGTCTTGGAAAATTTTCTGCTTCATTAAACTCTGGCATATGTTCAAATTCCCCATTTAAATTGAAGCGTCTACCATGATACATACAGGTTAATTTTTTTGATTTTCCTGGATGTATTGCCACAATATTCCCTCTATGAGTACATACATTAGTAAGGCAATTAATAGCGCCTTCTTTATCATGAGTGAGTAACATGGGTTCGGTTAAAAAACCATCTAATAATACAAAAGGATGAACAGATTGAGGCTGTCTAACTAAGTTTTCATCGCCTATCCATTGCCAAGATTTTAGAAAAACCGTGTCTTTAAGGGTTTCAAAAACTGATTGGTTTTTATAAAATGAAGCAGGCAAGGTTTCTGCTTTTGTTATATCTGGATTGATGTAGAATTTTTCTGTCATTTATAATTGTATATTTAAACGCCCTTAAATTTACACAATTAAATCAAATCTCTTTTAAAGGTAATAGATGAGTTCAAAATCACAAAAAATTGGATTAGTAACGGCAACATCACTTGTAATAGGTAATATGATTGGAGCAGGAATATTTTTAGTTCCTGCAACACTTGCAAATTATGGTAGTATAAGCATCCTTGGCTGGATCTTTACTGCGGCTGGAGCACTTGTCTTAGCAAAGATTTTTAGCAATATGAGCAAAATATTTGTTAATAAAAGCGGTGGCCCTTATGCGTATTCGAAAGCCGGGTTTGGGGATTTTATTGGATTTTTAGTAGCTTGGGGATATTGGATTTCTATTTGGGTGAGTAATGCTGCGTTAGCCATAGCCATAATTGGAGCACTTAGTGTATTTTTTCCCGTATTGGAAACCTCACCTATTCTTGCAGTTACCATTAGTTTATCTTTCATTTGGTTATTAACCTGGATTAATAATCGAGGTGTTAAATCCTCTGGCAAAATTCAAGTGATTACAACAATTTTAAAACTACTGCCCTTAATCTTCGTGATTCTGGCAGGTATATTCTTTTTTGATATTGATAATTTTCCAGATTTTAATTTAACTGGAGATTCTAATTGGGTAGCTCTTTCTTCCGCTGCAGCTATTACTCTTTATGCTTTTCTTGGTATTGAAAGTGCATCCGTTCCTGCTGAGAATATTGTAACTCCAGAAAAGACAATACCAAGAGCGACGATGCTTGGAACGGCAATTGCAACATGCGTTTATATTTTTGGAACCGTTGTATTATTTGGGATATTACCAATAGAAATTTTAAGGGATTCTCCCGCCCCATTTGCTGAGGCTGGAAAAATTATTGGAGGCGATTATGCCGGATATTTTGTTGCTGCTGGTACTGCAATTTCAGCTATTGGATGTTTAAACGGGTGGATATTGTTATCTGGGCAATTACCAATGGCTACTGCTAAAGATAATATGTTTCCACGTATTTTTAAACGTGAAAATAAAAAGGGAGCACCCTATTTAGGGGTGTTTATAGGAAGCGCATTAACGTCAATACTATTGTTAATGAATTTAACAGACGGTTTAATCGAACAATTTACTTTTATTCTCAATTTAACTGTATTGACTGCATTGATTCCATATCTATTTGTAGCGGCTGCTTATGTCATTGTTTTAATTGAAAAGAAGTATTATATTAATAATTTTATTAAAACCTTTACTTTAGGTACTTTGGGTTTTTCGTATTCAATTTGGGCAATTTTTGGCACAGGATCTGAAACCGTTTTTTATGGATTTTTATTATTACTATCTGGAATACCATTTTATGTTTTAATGCATTGGAATAAACGCGAAAAATAAATGAAAACTACACATCACTCGGAATATTTAAAATTACAATCAGTTTATATAAAACCTGCAGAAAATGCTTTTGTTTCAGAGAATGAATTGAAAGACCAATGGCAAGATCTTAATTACTTGTCTTGTCCTAATTTTAATAGTTCGATAGAAGAATATAAAATATTTCAAGAATATTTTGTCAATAAAAATATCGAAACACATTCTTTTCCATTTGATGAGAATGTGAAAATTGACTCTATATATTGTAGAGACGCTTCAATTGCAACAGATTTTGGGATGATTATTTGTAATATGGGAAAGGGAGGAAGAATTAATGAACCTCAATCTCATTTGAAGATTTATAATAAAAATGAGTTTCCTGTTTTAGGGGTTATTAAATCTCCAGGAACTTTGGAGGGAGGTGATGTTGCTTGGTTAGATGAAAAAACGTTGGCTGTTGGCCACACCTATAGAACTAATGAAGAAGGAATTCATCAGTTAAAAAAAGTATTAGAACCAAAAGGGATAGAAATAATAGTTGCAGAGTTACCACATTATAAAGGAGTGAACGATGTATTCCATTTAATGTCAATTTTAAGCCCAGTTGATAAGAATTTGGCAGTGGTCTATTCGCCATTAATGCCGATAAAATTTAGAAATGAATTACTAGACAGAGGGTTTGAGTTGATTGAAGTGCCTGAAGAAGAATTTGAATCTATGGGCTGTAATGTATTAGCGATTGCACCAAGACAATGTGTTATGGTTGCTGGGAATCCTAAAACAAAAAAACGATTGGAAAAAGCCGGCTGTGAAGTTTTTGCTTATAAAGGGAATGAAATAAGTGTTAAGGGTGGAGGCGGACCAACATGTTTAACTAGGCCATTATTAAGATCCTTTTAAATTGTATTATTTTATAAAAAACCAATTGCTTTTCCTTTTGCAAAAGCTCTTTTATGTAATTTTGTGTTAATGAAGTATACTTTAGGAAAAGAAGAAAAATTAAAAAGCAGAAAACAGATTGAGCGGTTGTTTCTTGAAGGGGAATCTGTAAAAGAATTTCCGCTTCGATTAAAATTTCTTAAGACAGATTATGAGTTGAAATTTCCTTTTCAAGTCGCTTTTTCTGTACCCAAAAGGAATGTGAAATTGG
>JBNMOF010000225.1:0-3434 GCA_051277175.1 Polaribacter sp. | reverse complement strand
CCTCTGAAACCTTATATATTTATGCGCCATTAGCGCATCGATTAGGGCTATATAACATCAAAACCGAACTAGAAGATTTAGGCTTAAAATATACTGAACCAGAAGTTTTTAATGCTATTATTACAAAGATAAAAGAGAGTAAAGAAGAACAACAAAAATATTTAGAAACCTTTGCTGAAACGCTAAAAAAAGGATTAGACAACGAAAACTTTACATATGATATAAAAGGTAGGTTTAAATCTATTTACTCTATTCGTAGAAAAATGCGAAAACAGAATGTTACTTTTGAAGAGGTATATGACAAATATGCAATTCGAATTATCTATACGCCTACTTCGGATGATGATAAATTTGATGCTTGGAAAATTTATACCATTGTAACGGATTATTTTAAACCCAACCCTACCAGACTAAGAGATTGGATTTCTCAGCCAAAATCAACCGGTTATGAAGCATTGCATATTACGGTTGTTGGACCAGATGCACAATGGGTAGAAGTACAAATTCGTTCAAATAGAATGAATGAAATTGCAGAAAAAGGGTATGCTGCCCATTTTAAATACAAACAAGGAAGCACTAATGAAAGTGGTTTAGAAACATGGTTAAATAAGTTAAAAGAATCCTTAGAAAATCAAAGTTTAAATGCTGTAGATTTTGTTGAAGAATTCAAATTAAATTTATATTCAAAAGAGATTTATGTTTTTACACCCAAAGGTGAATTAAAATCATTACCAAAAGATGCTTCTGCTTTAGATTTTGCATTTACCATTCATACAGATGTTGGCTTAAAATGTAGAGGCGCAAAAGTAAACGGAAAACTAGTGCCTTTAAGCCATCCTTTGAAAAGTGGAGATCAAATAGAAGTAATTACAACATCCACCAACAAACCAAATGCAAGATGGTTAGACTTTGTAATTACAGCGAGAGCAAAAACAAAGATTAGAGCAGCCTTAAAAGACGAGGAAAAGGCAATTTCAGAAGAGGGAAAAGCTATTTTAACACGAAAATTACGCCATTTAAAAATTCCTTTTAATGAAAAAACAGTTAATGAACTTGTAAACTTTTTTAAATTAAAAACGAGTTTTGATTTATTTTTTAGAATTGGTAACGGTGCTATAGATAACGCAAATTTAAAAGCATATGTTGCACAGAGAAACAGTACCATTTTAAATTTCTTTAAAACAAAACTAAGAAGGGCTCCCTCTGCGAATAAGCATACTATTGAATCTAATGAAGTAACAGATAAATACGATGCCCTTGTTTTTAGTAAAGAAGAAGAAAAATTAGACTATAAATTGTCTAAATGTTGTAATCCTATAGCAGGTGACAGTGTTTTTGGTTTTCTAACGATTAATGAAGGAATTAAGGTTCATAAAAAGAACTGTCCAAATGCAATTTCACTGCAGTCTAATTATGCCTATAGAATTATGTTAGCAAAATGGATAGATTCTACAAAACAAGACTTTAAAGTGTTTTTAAATATTAGTGGCGTTGATAACAAAGGAATCATTAATGATTTAAGTAAAATAATTTCTAGCAATATGGGTGTATTTATTAACAGTATAAACATAGCTGGTAATGAAGGCATTTTTGAAGGTAAAATAAGTCTAAGTGTTAAGAATAGTGGGCAGTTGAACAAGTTAATAAAAAGTATTCAAAAGGTAGAAGGTGTAAAAAAAGTAGACCGTGTTAATAGTTTGTAAATATCCTGTTCAAAAAAAGTAATTTATTCAGAAATAACTGTAAATTTGTTTTTTCGTAAAATTTTAAGAAAATGGGTAATTCTCTTGAAAATCAAGAAGTAGTAAAAAAAGTATTTACATCATATTTAGAAGAGAACAAGCATAGAAAAACGCCTGAGCGTTATGCTATTCTTCAAGAAATTTATGATGCAGACGAACATTTTGATATTGAGTCTCTCTATATCAAGATGAAAAACAAGAACTATAGAGTTAGTAGGGCTACGCTTTACAACACAATAGAAATTTTGTTACATTGCGGTTTGGTTAGAAAACACCAATTTGACGGGCAATCTATGGCACGTTATGAGAAAAGTTACTTCGATAAAAACCATGATCATGTAATATTTACAGATTCTGGCGAAGTAAAAGAATTCTGTGACCCTAGAATTCAAGTAATAAAAAAAACAATCGAAGAAATTTTCGATATTGACATTCAAAATCATTCACTTTATTTTTACGGAACAAAAAAGAAGGATTCTTAATTAACAATACAACAACACAAACAACAAATTACACAACTAATGGCTGTAGATTTATTACTCGGATTGCAATGGGGAGACGAAGGAAAAGGTAAAATTGTAGATGTTCTAACAAAAAACTATGATATTATTGCGCGCTTTCAAGGAGGGCCAAATGCGGGACACACATTAATTTTTGACGGGCACAAGCATGTTTTACATACAATTCCTTCAGGAATTTTTCACAAAACAGCATTAAATGTTGTGGGTAATGGTGTTGTTATAGACCCCGTTATCTTTAAAAAAGAATTAGAAAACCTAGACAAACATAAAATTGATTATACCTCTAGACTATTAATTTCTAGAAAAGCTCATTTAATTTTACCAACACACAGATTATTAGACGCAGCTTCAGAAACTTCAAAAGGAAAAGCAAAAATTGGTTCTACATTAAAAGGAATTGGCCCAACTTACATGGACAAAACTGGCAGAAACGGTATGCGTGTTGGAGATTTAGAGTTAGAAAACTGGAAAGAAAAATACCACGCTTTAACAGCGAAGCATTTAGGAATGTTAGATTATTTTAACATTGAAATCGAATATGATTTAGACGAGTTAGAAGCAGAGTTTGATAGAGGAATTGATAAATTAAGAACATTACAATTTATTGATAGTGAAGAGTTTTTAAACCAAGCTATTAAAAATAAAAGAACAATTTTAGCAGAAGGCGCACAAGGCTCTTTATTAGATATTGATTTTGGTACATATCCTTTTGTAACTTCATCTAATACTACTGCAGCCGGTGCTTGTACAGGATTAGGTGTTGCACCAAATAGAATTAGCAAAGTTTTTGGAATCTTTAAAGCATACACTACACGTGTTGGCTCTGGTCCTTTTCCGACAGAATTATTTGACAAAGATGGAGAAGATATGGCAAGAATTGGTCATGAATTTGGAGCCACAACAGGAAGACCAAGAAGATGTGGTTGGCTAGATTTAGTCGCATTAAAATATGCTGTAGATGTAAATGGTGTTACCGAATTAATGATGATGAAAGGAGATGTACTTTCTGGCTTTGACAAGTTAAAAATATGTACCTCTTATAATTATAAAGGAAAAGAAATTTCTCATTTACCTTACAATATAGAACCAGATAATGTTTCTGTAAATTATTCTGAATTTAAAGGCTGGGATGAAGATTTAACAAAAATGACTTCTGCAGATCAATTGCCAC
>JBNMOF010000224.1:0-3440 GCA_051277175.1 Polaribacter sp. | reverse complement strand
ATCCAAATCGAAAGTCTAATATATCCAGCAACAAATATCCAGCTTTGGGTTTAATGTACAGGAAAAATTTTGGAGCTACCAATTCTGAATTAAATTCGGATGCATTTATTGCGACTATCAGACAGGATATAGATGCGGGAAACTATGGAAAATTAGTCTATAATATCAGAGGCGGCATGTTCTTGAAAAAGAAAAAAATTCCTTTTATGGATAATTTACAGGCCAATGGAAACCAATTATTTTTTATTACAGACAATCAATTAAATAGTTTTGGTTTGTTAGCGTATTATAAGTTTTACACGAATGATAAATATGCAGAGGCGCACATAGAGCATCGTTTTAAAGGTGCTATCTTGGGTAAGATTCCGTTATTAAATAAATTGAACCTCCAAATAGTAGCCGGTTCAAAGGCTTTGGTTATGGCAGATAAAAATCCATACACAGAGTATGCTATTGGTTTAGAAAATATTGGATTTGGTAAATGGCGTTTTTTGAGAGTTGATTACGTAAAATCTTTTCATGCAGGAATTAAAAATAATGGATTCTTACTAAGAATAAAAATATTAAACTAATACTTTTATCTTTGTTGATTATGAAAATAAAAATACTTTTTTTTGGAATTACAACAGATTTAATTGGCGAAAGTGAACTTGATCTAGTAGTATCAAGTTCCATTTCTATTGGTGCATTTAAAGCTGTTTTAAAAGAGAAACACCCACAGTTAAAAAACATTGAATCCTATGCAATTGCTGTAAACGAAGTATATGCAGAAGATAATTTTACCATAAAGGAAGGTGATGTTGTCGCTATTATTCCGCCAGTTAGTGGAGGTTAAAAAATTTCTTAATCTTTAGAAAGTAATTTTTTTTATACAATCTTAGGTCTTTATCCTCTTTAGGAACCCTCTTGTTTTTCTGGACACAACAGTACTTGTTTATTTTTGCAAATACTTCTTATCTACATAAAAAGTTCCAAAAGGAATGACAGAAGCAAGCACAATAATTCCTAAGCTTTTTAAGTTCCATTTCATTGTTTTTTGGAGCATAACTGCCAACACAATATAGCTCATAAATAAAATTCCATGCGGCATTCCTAGCATTTTTACGTAAGAAACATCCCCTTGAAAATATTTAATTGGTACCGCAACAAAAAGTAATAATAAGTAAGAAACTCCTTCTAAAAAGCTAACAATTCTGAATATATTTTTCATGTCTATCTAAGTGATGTTCGTCTAGTTAATTTCGATTTTTCTTTGAAATTGTATCGGGATACTCTTGATTTGGTATTACAGCACAAAAATACAAATTTGTTTCCCTATTTTTGTTGTACAATGCAGAGAACTTCCATAAAAATAACATCAGAAAAATTAGATTTACAAGAATGCTACGGTTTTGTAGAAGACGCTTCATGTGGGGGGATTTCTGCATTTATTGGAACGGTTAGAAATGACACGCAAGGAAAAGAAGTACTACAGCTAGAATTTTCTACCTATAAACCAATGGCAATTAAAGAAATGCAAAAAATTGCAGCATTGGCTTTAGAAAAATTTGATATTAAAAAAATAGCCATGCATCATGCAGAGGGAATATTACAAATTGGCGACATACCAGTAATAATCACCGCTTCTTCCAAACACAGAAAAGCGGCTTTTGAAGCCTGTGAATTTGCAATTGATACATTAAAAGAAACGGTACCAATTTGGAAAAAAGAGTACTTCTCTGGGGGTGAAGTTTGGGTGAATGCACATCCGTAGGTTTTAGTAACAGTTTTCAGTGTCAGTTTACAGTAATCAGTTTTTTACTGCTGCGGTGTTAGTAGTCTTACGTTAAGTACTCGTTTGGATTACAGTGAGAAGCTGCTATTGCCAACTACTACTACTAAATACTATTCTATTTCGCATACCTGTTTTGCAACCACAAGTAAAACTGCAATCCGAATAAAAGCGCCCCAGATAACAAATGAATTGCCTGTGTACCAATAGGAATTTCTGCGTAATACATTAAAATACCAGTAATAGCCTCTAGGAAAATTAAGAAGATAACCCAGTTTACTAGCTTATAACCTAATTTTTTTATTTCATTTAAATAGAGCATTCCTAGGTTTACCAGAACAATTGCAATGGTAAAAGATCTATGAAAATAGAATTTATAATTGGCATTCATTAAACTATGGTTCTTGTTTTCGAAACCATACAATTTAACTTGTTCGTCTATAAATTGTCTTACCTGTGTTCCCATCGCAATTTGTATTAACGAAAAAATTACAGAAATAATTAATAATTTATTAAACAACGAATTGTAGACAAACGTTTTTTTCTCAGAAACTATAAACCTTAGCCATAATAACAGTCCAATAATAATCAATCCAACAATCATGTGAATGGTAATAATTGCAGGCGTTAAATTGTTATCTACTACTGTTTTTCCCAACCAAGCTTCAAACAACATTAGAAAGAATGCACCAAACGCTAATAATGGAATTCTTTTATCTGTTTTTCTGAGTTTAAATGCGCCATAAATCAAAAAGAGAAACACAAAGCCAGCTAAAACAGACACCAATCTGTTTATATATTCTGTCCAAGTATGAAATGTATTAAAGGTATTATAATCGTGCTTTGTATATGCGGACCAATTTTTTGTATTGAAGTTTTCTTCCGTTTTTAAATCGTGCTCTGCAACAAATAAAACTTCGTCTTTTATAATAATTAATCCTTCTTCATAAAAAGTATTTGGCTTCCAGGTTATTTCTTCTTCAGAAGTAGGTGGAATGTAATAACCAAAACATTTTGGCCAATCAGGACATCCCATTCCAGAACCTGTCATCCTAACAATAGAACCTGCTAAAAAGATTAAATAAACAGAAATAATAGCAATTTTTACTATTTTTGGAAACCTATTTTTCATCAAAAAAACTTTTAACAAAGATACTGCAAAAACAGATGAGCAAGAATATTTTAAAAGAGTTCTTTCTATGTATATAAAGTCTAAATAACAAGTTTTTAAATGGCAATTTTTATTTGTGATTTTTTGTAAAAATTATTTTTTCTTTAAATAGGTAAATTATATTTTTTTAAAAACGATTTTTAGGAATGCTAGCAGTAGCAGTAAGTTAGCTAATTTTATTGTTTTAATTAATTGATAAACAGGTTTTTAGGTAATTGTTAAAATTCTGTAATTTTTAGCAAATATTTTGTTTTGTTAAAAACTTCAAGGGATTTGTGAATAAGTATGGCTTTTATTTTTAACTAAAAAGAACAATCTTTGTTAACATCAAATTAATATTCAAACAACAACATTCTACCGTGGAAATAACTCATATCATAAAAAGAGACTCCGAAATTAGCGTTTTCGAGTTAAACAAAATTACAAAAGCCATTGAAAAGGCTATGCTTTCTGTAAACAATGGTTCTCATAAAGATGCCATTGCAATTACTAATATTG
>JBNMOF010000223.1:0-3442 GCA_051277175.1 Polaribacter sp. | reverse complement strand
CGATTTCAAAAATGGATACTTCACCATGGTAACGTTTTCTTGCGTTTCTAAAAATTCAGCAACTTTTAACGCATTTTCTGCGTGTTTTTCTACTCTAATAGCCAAAGTTTCTAAACTTTTAGACAACACCCATGCATTAAAAGGAGACATTGCTGGCCCCGAATTTCTTGCAAATAAATAAATTTCCCGCATCAATTCCTTATTTCCAACGGTAACTCCGCCTAAAACTCTCCCTTGTCCATCTATTAATTTTGTAGCAGAATGAATCACCAAATCTGCACCAAACTTAATGGGTTTTTGCACATATGGTGTTGCAAAACAGTTATCAACAATAAAAATTAGATTGTGCTTTTTAGCAATGTTACCTATCAACTCTAAATCAAGAATATCTACTGCAGGATTTGTTGGTGTTTCTATATATAGAATCTTTGTATGCGGTTGAATTAAGCGCTCTAACAAATCCACTTCATTTACCTTAAAGTACGAAGTTTCTATATTCCATTTTGGTAAAAATTTTGTAAACATACTGTGCGTAGAACCAAAAACAGATCTACAAGAAACGATATGATCTCCTGCACTCAGCAAAGCTGCAAATGTGGAAAAAATTGCAGACATACCCGTTGCAAAAGCATAACCAGCCTCAGCTCCTTCCATACTTACAATTTTATCTACAAACTCTGTAGTATTTGGGTTTGTAAATCTGCTGTATAAATTGCGTTCTTTTTCTTCTGCAAAAGAAGCGCGCATTTCTTCTGCATCGTCAAAAACAAAACTAGATGTTAGATATAGTGGGGTAGAATGTTCAGAATATTGTGTTCTTTCTATCTGATTTCTAATCGCTGCTGTTTCGAAGTGTTTGCTCATAGTGCCGAGTGGTTCGTTATTAATTTATGACTGTATACGCCAGATGAAAACTAGATACTGTTTTTAATCGTTATGTTTTGCTAATCTTAATATATCTCCAAAAACACCTCTTGCGGTTACCTTAGCACCTGCACCTGCGCCTTGAATTACAATGGGCTGTTCTCCGTATGATTCTGTATAAATTTCAAAAATTGCATCAGAACCTTTTAACGATCCTAAAGGAGAATTCTTAGAAACTGATACTAATTTTACTTCTAAATTACCCGTGTCTTGAGATAAATCTCCACTTAACTCACCAATATACCGTAAAACACAATTTTCTTTTTGTGCATCTTTTATTTGTTGATATTCGGCATTCATTGCTTCTAAATTCGATAGAAAATTAGTTACAGTACCCTCTCTTAACTTGGCTGGAATTAAATTCTGAATATTTGCATCTACAAACTCATTTTCCAATTCTAACTCTCTTGCTAAAATCAATAATTTTCTAGCTACATCATTTCCACCCAAATCTTCTCTTGGGTCTGGCTCCGTAAATCCTTGCGCTATGGCATCTTTTAAAACTTCTGAAAAAGGTCTATTTTCCTCAGAAAAAGTATTGAATAAATAACTTAAACTTCCAGAAAAAACCCCTTTAATCTTTGTAATATTCTCTCCAGATTCATGTAAAAGCCTTATGGTGTCAATTAAAGGCAAGCCAGCACCTACATTGGTTTCGTATAAATACTGCTTTTTGTGTTCTTTTAGTTTTGTTCTTAATTCTTTATAAAAATCAAAAGACAGCGTATTTGCTATTTTATTACAAGAGACCAAATCGAAACCTGCGGCAATTAACGGAATATAATTTTCTACAAACGGTATACTCGCCGTGTTATCTACTGCAATTAAATTTTCAAAATGATGTGTATTTGCAAAGTCAATTATGTCTTGTATTTCAATATTTTCTCGTCCTGAGTTCTCTAAGTCTTGCTCCCAATTTTTAGAAACTCCTGTTTTTTGAAGCAACACCTTTTTAGAACTTGCCACTGCGAAAACATTTAATTGAATTTTTCTTCGCTCTAAGACAGAAGCTGCATTTTCTAAAATCTGATTAATTAAAGTTCCACCAACCAACCCTTTTCCAAAAACAGCAATATTTATTTTTTTTGCAATTCCGAAAACTTGTCCGTGAATTACATTTACAGCCTTGTGAAGTTGATCTTTTTTAACGACTAAACTCACGTTTTTACCTGTAACTGTATTATTAAATAATAATGGAACAATTTGATTTTTAATTAAGGCATTGTAAGGAAGATGAAATTCACTTAAATCTTGACCAATAATAGAAATTACCGCCACGTTCTGTGTTACCGAAATCTGATGTACATCTTGAGCATAAAAATCGCTTTCAAAGGCAGTTTCTAAAGCTAAAACAGCTTCAGAAGCCCTATCGCTGTCTATAATTAATCCAATTCCTCTCTCTGAAGAACCTTGAGAAATAATACTAACATTAATATTCCGCTCACTTAATGCTCTAAAAATTCGTGCATCTACTCCTACTTTTCCTAACAAACCTCTTCCTTCAAAATTCAATAAAGAAACATTATTAATGGTAGAAATGGATTTAATTCCTTTTTGAGAAGACGCTGCAGTTATTAAAGTTCCTTTATCTTCCTTATTAAAGGAATTTAAAATTCTTAAATTAATATTCTTTTCTAATAGAGGAATAATAGTTTTTGCATGTAAAATTGTAGCTCCAAAATTGGCCAATTCATTTGCTTCAGAATAGGATAGTTTCTCAATCTTCTTTGCGTCTGCAACCAAATCCGGATTTGCAGTAAAAATTCCATTCACATGTGTGTAATTTTGCAACTCTTCTGCATCTAAATAATTTGCTAGTAAAGCTGCTGTATAATTACTTCCGTTTCTTCCTAAAGTGGTTGTATCTCCGTTTTTATTAGAAGAAATAAAACCAGTTACAACATTTAATACGTTTGCGTTTTTTGCAAAATATGCAACTACATTCGCAGAAGAAAGGGTATTTATGGGTTGTGCATTCCCGAAGTTTTCATCGGTAATAATTAACTGACTGGCATCTGTTATATTCGCATTTACTCCTTTTTTTTGTAACAAACTTGTTACTAATTTTGCTGATAACAATTCGCCCTGCGCTAGCACTTTGTCTTTAATTTTAATGCTATAATCGCCCAACAAAGAAACGCCTTCAAAAATAGTTTCTAATTTGGAGAATTCTTCAGAAAAATCAACGGTCGTATTTGGTGCTAATTGATATTTCTTAAATATTTCAAACGTACTTTTGTATGCTTTTTTTTGTGCTGCTTTTTCTAAAATAGCTTCTAAATCGTCTGTCGTATTTCCTCTTGCAGAAACTACCACTGTTATTTTTTCACCATTATAAAATTTTCCTGTAATAATTTCTAAAGCGCTTTCAAGTCCTTTCCCGTTTGCTAGAGATTTTCCTCCAAATTTTAATACTTTCATTTTTTTTGAGCTGAACTCTTTATTAAATATAGGTGCTATAATTTTCTGAAGTTGGTCATATTCCATTAGAAATGCATCATGACCATGCACCGATTTT
>JBNMOF010000222.1:0-3451 GCA_051277175.1 Polaribacter sp. | reverse complement strand
ATGGGATGACCTTTGGTTTTGGGGATTTATCACACAAGTTGGAACTGGAGAAAACCGAGAAATGCAATGGAATTTAAACAAGTTTTGGACTTTAAGAGAAAGTGATAAAAATCCGAAAATGATAATCGAAATAGAAAAGAAAGCGGAGATATTTTTGAACATTCTGAATAAAGAAAGTACGAATGCACAACACCGTTTATAATTTATTGCTAGTCCTCCCCTATTTAAAAAATTAAGTGCTTAAAAAAAGCAACAAATCATATATAAACAAATTTAGGTGCAGCGTAAAAAAATAAAACCACAATACGGTCAAGTACATTTCATTTTGCTAGTGCCTCACAAAATAAAAAGAGTTTGCCCTTCCCCACCACCACCCACACAGAAAAACGAGAAGAAAACTCACAAGTTTATGAGATAAAATGAAAAATGAACTTATATTAGTTGCTGAATAAACAACGTCTGAAAATGAACAGAATTAATGAAGTGGTGGAATCAGGCATAAAACAAATTTGGCTCGCTGAAAAGCTTGGTAAAAGTTACAATATGGTGAATGCTTATGCACAAAATAGACAACAACCGAGATTAGAAATACTTATGAAAATCGCAGTGATACTTGACATTGACGTAAAAGAATTGATAATATCAAATAAAAAATAATGACAACTCAACAAGTAATAGATAAAATATTTAAAGACCCAGCAGTAAAATATGAGCTTTCAGAATTTGAAGGTTTGGGCATTTCTATCCACGATATGATTAATATCTATTCTAAAAATGGAATAGGAAAACAAACAGGTAAAAAAATATACTATTTAAAACCTCTTGCACCGCTTCATTCTGAAAAGGAAGAAATACAAGTGTATGTAGAAGGTGGTAAATCTGCTCCAGAAGAAATAGTACGCCAGCTTTGGGTGTATAAATTAATCAACTTTTACAATTACAAGCCTGAACAAATTGTATGTGAAATTCCAGTTCAATTTGGTGTAGAAGTAAATTCTAAGTTTGCAGATATAGCAGTATATAGGGACGAATCTAAAGAAACTGTTAAACTACTTTTTGAGATTAAAAAACCAAAACGTAAAGACGGTATTGAGCAGCTTAAAAGCTATTTAGGAGCAAAAGGCAATCCTATTGGTATATGGTCAAATGGCACAGATCGATTGATTTTATACAAACCACAAAGTAAAGATTTTGATACACTTTCCGAAATCCCTAAAGTAAATGAAGAGGAAAAAGATGTACTTGAAATAAAAAGAACACTAACCCAATTAAAGCAATCGTTCAACTTCAAAAAAATCATTCAAGATTTAGAAGAACTGGTATTAGCAGATAGTGGTGTTGATGAATTTAATGAGATTTTCAAAATCATTTTCGCTAAAATATGGGATGAAAAAGAAGCCAATGAAAATAAACGAACCAGACCTAATAAAGAAGTTGAGTTTAAAAAGTTTGAAGATCCAGAACTGACCTATGATACCATAAACGGTTTATTCAAGAAAGCTTGTCACGAATGGCAAGGAGTTTTTGAAGATAACGAGAATATAAAACTAAGAAAAGACCATTTACAAGTATGTATTGGCCCAGTAGAACCTGTACGTTTAATGGGTTCAAATCTTAGAATAATGGATGATGCTTTTGAGTATTTATTACCAACAGAAGCTAAGAAAAAGAAAGGTCAGTTTTTTACACCTCGACACGTTATCGAAATGTGTGTGCGTATGCTAAACCCTCAAGATGATGAGTATGTAATGGACCCAAGTTGTGGTTCAGCAGGTTTCTTATTACACGCTATGGAGTGGGCAGTTCCTGCTACAACACCACAAGAACAAGAATTGCGTAAACATAGATACGCAGGTAAATATCTTTGGGGTATTGATTTTGAAGCAAGAGCAGCCAAAACCTCTCGTGCTTTAATGCTAATTGCTGGTGATGGGCATACTAATATTTTTGGTCCTGATGTAAGCAGTATAGACCCTCGTACTTGGTACACTACAAAATCTGGTCAATATTTAATGACAGAGTTAAGTAAAACCAATTTATTAAAAGCTAAAATCCCAGCTGGTGAAACATTTAAAGATGATGATAAGGCTTGGGAGTATTTTGGGGAAATGAACTTTGATATCATTTTAGCAAATCCACCGTTTGCAGGGGAAATGAAAAACAAAAAAATGCTCTCGCAATATGATTTGGCAAAACCAGCTATAAAAAGAGCTAAAGATAAAACCCCTAAAGAAGAACGAGACGTTTTATTTATAGAGCGTATTGTAAAAATGCTTCGCCCTGGTGGTAGAGCAGCAATTGTATTGCCACAAGGTAAATTCAATAATTCTTCTTTAGCATTTATTAGAGAATGGATATTGCGTAAAGCTCGTTTGTTAGGTGTTGTTGGTTTACACGGCAATTCATTTAAACCGCATACTGGTACAAAAACATCTGTACTGTTTATTCAAAAATATACAGATGAAGAATTAGCAGACATTATTAAAGTTCAAAAAGAAGTAGAAAATCAATGTCCTGATTATGCAAAACAAATACAAGATGTATTAACGGAATTTGAAGATGCTACAGATGTTCCAGAAGAAAACATTGCGGAAGAAATTTTTGAATTACTCTTAGAAGAATATCCAGAACCTGAAATTGAAGAAGAGGAAACATCCGAAACAGATTCAGATGAGGAGGAAGAAGAAAGTAATGAACCATTATCGCTAGATGATAAATTAGAAATCATAGAAGATAAAATTACCGATCTTAAAAATGGTCTCTTAAAAGTAAAAGGCAAATTAGATGGTTTAGCAGATGAAGTAGAGGCTATGCAATTAACCCAAAAGGCAGAAATTGAAATTGCCTCAGAAAATTGGGAAGGCACTAAAAAAGATTTCAATGTGCATATTAAACCTGTTAAGGAACAACACAAAGTAGCGATAAAGACGCTTAAAGACAGCCAAAAAGAAAAGGCGAAACAATTAAAGGCAGAGATTAAAAACTACGACAAACAAATACCACTTGCAGAAGAAGAAAAACTATTGCTAACCAACAAAGGAAAACTACAATTACTGTTAGATAATGAAGATAGCATAGAGAAAATAAGAAATCGCTATATAGATGCAGAAGTAGCCAAACAATTAGACTACCCTATTTTTATGGCAGTAAGCGAAAGAGGAGGTAAAAACAATAGTGGTGATTACGAATATCTATTAGATGATGATGGCAACTTGATGGAAGATGCTTTTGGTAACCCAGAGATAGACCAAGATTTAGTAAAACACGATATTACAAGAGAAGATTTATTAACCTCAGATTTTGATTTTGAAAAGGCAGACTTAAATATAGCGGAAGCGTTTATTAAGTTTTCTAAGGAACAGGATTTTGATTTTTGGAAAAATTAAAAGTATGGCAGTTTGGAGTACTACAAATGTTAGAGAAATAACAAAAAGCAAGCGTATTGATAGCG
>JBNMOF010000221.1:0-3492 GCA_051277175.1 Polaribacter sp. | reverse complement strand
CATTGCGGAGACAAAGGAGTCATTGGCGCTGAAGATGATGAAATTATAGCACCTACTATTCATGAAATTGCAGCGTCTGGAAAATTAGTTTTTGGACCCTATGCAGCAGACGGCTTCTTTGGTTCTGAGACCTATAAGCAGTTTGACGGTGTTTTAGCAACCTATCATGATCAAGGTTTAGCACCTTTTAAAGCCTTGTCTTTTGGCAATGGAGTTAATTTTACCGCGGGTTTAAATGAAATTAGAACTTCACCAGACCACGGAACTGGCTTTGATATTGCAGGAAAAAATAAAGCAAACCCCTCTTCTTTTAAAGAAGCTTTGTTTGCTGGCATTCAAATTTTTAAAACCAGAAGTGAATACAAAGAGCTTACAAAAAACCCACTTTTAGTGAAGCATTAAAAATAAATTTCTTTTTTTGAAAGAAAAGATTGTATAGAAACAATTTTTTATATCTTTGCACGCTCAATTTGATGTTTGATAATGAAAGACTTGAAACAATTCAACATACCGTTTGTAGGATTAAAAGAAGGAACCCATTTATTTGAATATGATATTGACAATACGTTCTTTGAGTTATACAATTATGACGAGTTTGAAAAATCTTCAATAAATGTTACTTTAGAGTTTGTAAAAAAAAGCACATTTTTTGAGCTTACATTTACTGCCTCAGGAACTGTGAATGTTCCTTGTGATGTTTCAGGTGAATACTTTGATCTAGAAATTACAGCAACTTTACCGTTAGTTGTAAAATTTGGCCCAGAATATAACAATGAAAATGAAGAGATTTTAATCTTACCACATGAAGTATATCAATTTAGTGTGGCACAATTTATTTATGAAATGATTGTGTTAGGAATTCCAAATAAAAGAGTACATCCGAAAGTAATCGATGGTACGATGGAATCTGAAGCATTTGATAAATTAAAAGAATTAGAGATAAAAGAAGAGAAAACTGTTGAAACAACAGACCCAAGGTGGGATAAATTAAAGAATTTAATAACAGAAAAAAAGACATAAAATGGCACATCCTAAAAGAAAAATATCCAAAACTAGAAGAGATAAAAGGAGAACGCATTATAAGGCATCTGATCAACAGATTGCTACAGATCCTACTACAGGAGAAGCGCACTTATATCACAGAGCTCACTGGCATGAAGGTAAACTTTATTACAGAGGTCAAATAGTATTAGAATCTGCAACTACAGAGGCTTAGACACATCTTATTTAGTGAAAAAAACTCCCAATTTTGGGGGTTTTTTTTCGTTTTTATGCGAAATTTTGTCGTTTTGACAACTTTTACCTTAAGAAGTGAAATAAATTTCATTACTTTTGAAAATTCCTCAACATTGGATAATAAACTAATACTATGACAAAAATCACTGCAGCAATATCAGCAGTAGGGAAGTATGTTCCTGAATATGTTTTAACTAACAAGGAGTTAGAAACCTATATAGAAACCAATGATGAATGGATTACTTCTAGAACAGGTATAAAAGAAAGAAGAATATTAAAAGGTGAAGGTCTCGGTACTTCTTACATGGCTATTAAAGCCTCCGAAGACTTAATTAAAAGAGGAAATATAGACCCAACAGAAATAGATTTGGTAATTGTTGGTACTGCAACACCAGATCTACCAGTTGCATGCACAGCTGCATATGTAGCATCAGAAATAGGAGCAATAAATGCTTTTGGTTATGATTTACAAGCTGCATGTTCTAGCTTTTTATACGGAATGTCTACTGCTACTAGCTATATAGAATCTGGTAGGTACAAAAAAGTGCTTTTAATTGGAGCAGATAAAATGTCTTCTATTATAGATTATACCGATAGAGCAACCTGCATTATTTTTGGTGATGGAGCTGGTGCAGCTTTATTTGAACCAAATTATGAAGGTTTAGGTTTGCAAGATGAATATTTAAGAAGTGATGGAGTAGGAAGAGATTTCTTAAGGATAGAAGCTGGTGGATCTCAAATGCCAACGACTAAAGAAACGGTAGCTTCTAATAAACACTTTGTATATCAAGAAGGAAAAACTGTATTTAAATATGCCGTTTCTAACATGGCTGAAGTTGCTGAAAAAATGTTGATTAGAAATCATTTAACAGAACCAGATATTCAATGGTTAGTTGCACACCAAGCTAATAAAAGAATTATTGAAGCAACGGCAAAAAGAGTAGGAGTTTCACCAGAAAAAGTAATGATGAATATCGAGAGATATGGGAATACTACATCTGCAACTTTACCGCTTTTACTAGCCGATTACGAAAGTCAATTAAAAAAAGGAGATAATTTAATTTTTGCTGCATTTGGTGGAGGTTTCACTTGGGGAGCTGCATACTTAAAATGGGCGTATAATTCATAACAACAACTAAACTATATGAAAAATGGATATTAAAGAGATTCAAAATCTTATCAAATTTGTAGCTAAATCTGGCGCTAGCGAAGTAAGGTTAGAAATGGAAGATGTTAAAATTACAATAAAAACCGGTTCAAATAAAGTTGAAACAACAATAGTCCAAGCTGCACCTACACAAGGAATTCCTCAGATAGGAGCACCAACAGGAGCTGCACCAGTGGCAGAACAAGCTGGAGTTGCTAGTCCTGAAAGTGAAGACGCTAGATTCATCACTATAAAGTCTCCAATAATCGGTACTTTTTACAGAAAACCGTCTCCTGATAAGCCAAATTTTGCAGAAGTGGGTACAGAGGTTCGTATTGGTGACACTGTATGTGTTATTGAAGCTATGAAATTATTTAACGAAATAGAGTCTGAAATTTCAGGTAAAATTGTTAAAGTATTGGTTGACGATTCTTCTCCAGTTGAATTTGATCAACCGTTATTTTTGGTAGACCCATCTTAGTTAAGTTAGAAGTTAAATATTAAAAGTTAGAGTAATCTCTAACTTCACTGCAGTGGTGCATAATATTGAACTTATAATATCTAATATCTAAAATTTTAAGAAGATGTTTAAAAAAATATTAATTGCCAATAGGGGTGAAATAGCATTGCGTGTTATTAGAACCTGTAGAGAAATGGGTATTAAAACGGTAGCCGTATATTCTACAGCAGACGCTGAAAGCTTGCATGTTCGTTTTGCAGATGAAGCTGTTTGTATTGGTCCTCCGCAAAGTTCTGAATCGTATTTGAAAATGTCTAATATAATTTCTGCTGCAGAAATTACAAATGCAGATGCAATTCATCCAGGATATGGTTTTTTATCAGAAAACGCTAAATTCTCTAAATTATGTGTAGAGCATAATATTAAGTTTATTGGAGCTACAGGTGAAATGATAAATCAAATGGGAGATAAAGCAAATGCTAAATCTACCATGAAAGCCGCAGGTGTTCCCTGTGTTCCAGGAAGTGAAGGTGTTATAGTAGACTTTAAAGATTGTATAAAGGTTGCGCTAGAAACCGGATATCCGGTAATGTTAAAAGCTTCTGCCGGTGGTGGTGGTAAAGGGATGCGTGCTGTTTGGAAACCAGAA
>JBNMOF010000220.1:0-3539 GCA_051277175.1 Polaribacter sp. | reverse complement strand
CTGTGTTTATAGTTCCTGTATCACCTACATAAATTAAACAACCTGGATTGTTGCTTGTTGTAGCATTACCACCGTTTAATCCGAAATAAGCTGGGTAAAATTGTTCTCCTTCGTTTTGAGAATAAATTCTAAAGTTATCATTATACGTAGTATTAGTGCCAAATATATTAGCACTTAAAGTTAATTCATCTGTGCTTACAATAGCGGTTACTGTTGCAATACTTGAATTGTCTGTATTTAACACAATGTCTCCAATATTAACTCCTTTTGCTACAAAATCAATCTCATCATCTACAATTGCGTTTTGTCTTACTATTAAATAGTCTTGAGAAGTCGCAGCAAATATATTAGATGCAAATGCTAATGTAATAGCAGAATCTACAGCAGTAACAGCAGCGTTTGCAGGTGTTGTAGTATTATAAACAACATCACCAACGACTATTGGAAGTGGTGCAGTTGTTGAAGTCCATGTAGCTCCAGAGTCTACAAGTTTATTAGTTGCAATTGAAGTATTTGTTCCACCGTCTACTTGATTACCTACACCTATAGCCGCTAAAAAATTTGGGTTAGGAATCGGAATTGTATTACTTGGTATGACTTGAATTGCTTGTGTGGTGTTAACTGTTATTTTAGGATGTGCCATTTTTTTATTTTAGAGGGTTAAAAATTCTCTTATTTATTGTCGTAAGGAAACATTCTATTTAATGAATCCTGCCTTTTATTGCAACCGCAGTCTCCGTTGGTCACTGTATCTACTACTTTTTTTATTCCTGTGGCTTGAGTAAATTTTGCTATACTATCGCCTAGTCCTTTTGATTTCATTTAGTTTTGCGTTAAATGAGAACCATCACAGTTTCCGTTTGGATCTATTGTACTTCCACACTGACAAGGTTTAATCTTTAGTTTCATCTTTTTTTATTTTTTTTTCCTTTTTAACAACAACATTTAATAGTTTTAATAATTTTTCGTTATTAGAAATTCTTTCCGCTATTTCTTTTTCTCTTGATTTATAAGGAATATTAATACTTAGTTTATCTTTTAAATTTAATTTTTTTTTTGCCATTTGATTTAATTTATTTTTTATTCATTTTTCTAAATTGCTTCGCTAAATTATAACGCCTAGAACCAGGAGGACAACTAGCACCGCCAAACTTGCTTCCAGTGCAAGGCTTGTCTTTACGCATGCCTTTAATAGCTTTCTGAATCCAATTGTTAGCCATGGTTTGTTTCTTTATACAAATATAATAAATATTTATTACTATCTCTTTGCCTTACCTTTTCTAGGACTTGGCATTATTTTAATTTTTTATAAACTGTGTGAATAATATTTGGATTATTGCTAAGGGTAGAAGATTTTTTCATTTTATATCCTTTTCTAGACATTACTCTTCTTTTAAAATTGCTTTGATTAAGAGGTGTAGACACTATAGTATCATTTGTAGTATCAACTTTTAATTTTTTAGCTAAAGCTTTGTATTTTTTTTTTGGATCTGGCATTATTTTTTAATTGTTTTTACTTTTCCATTATGGGTGCGTGCATACTTGTGAGTTTTAGTTTCTCTAATTAAAGTTCCACTATAGGTTTTACCTCCCCATTTCCAACTAACTTTTTTTGCCATTAATACTTAGACTTAATTTTATTACCTGACTTTTTTGCTGCTTTCTTTGCTGCTGCCTTACCCTTTGCGGTATAAGCAAATGTTTTTTTTCCTACTTTTGGCATAACATTAATTAATAGTTATTTTTTTCTTTCCAGTAGCTACAGCTTTTACGTCTTTTGCACCTTGTACAACTTTTGTTTTTGCTTTATTAAATTTGTTTTTAAAATTTTGTTTTCTACAAGCTTTTAATGCATCTCCTGATATTCCTTGCTTTCTACAAGGAACTTTTTTATTAGAAGGTTTATTTCTTTCTAGACAATCAGCTAATGCTTTTCCTTTTAATTTATCACAGTTCATAGCTATTTATCTTAATAAAAACTTAACATTTGGAGATTTTCTCCCGTAAATCATTTGTTTGTTAATTGCAATACCCGTTAAAGTTTCGCCTGATTCTGATGAAATTTCTGTACCAGTGTGTCTTTTAATTTTTCTATTAGCCGAATTTAAAGATATAGTTCTAGTACGTTTTTTACCCCTTATTGAAGTTTTATTGTAAGTTACTGTACGTTTTTTATCTGGCATAATATTTTTATATTTTAGAAGATTTATATCCCTGAAAACTTGTTGATAAAGTATTTCCACTTAAATATGCAGCTGCTTTACCTCTTTTAAGTTTCCGAGCTTTTGCTTTTTCAGTAATCTTCCTAGTAGACACTACGCCTTTTCTGTTTGTTTTAAATTGCGTTACTGTACGTTTTTTTTTGCCTGGCATAATTTATGTATTTTTACAAATATACAAATTAAATCGAATGAAAATTAAAGGCGTTCAAAAGAGAAAACCTACAACAAGGCACACCCCTACGCATGATTATTTAAAATATTGGAGGGTTATCAGATATTGGGTTAAGGCTAAATATGGTTTAAGCACACCAGATTTAGATATGCTCTTGTTTTTATACAGCGAAGAAATGTTTAACAAGACTCAGTTTAAAAAGTTTGAAGAGCTAATGAGTTGGGACGTTAAAAGATTTCAAAGAATGCTAAGTGATGACTGGATACATGTTTGGCGTAAGCGACAAGGTAAAGAAACTACACTTTATGAATTAAGCTATAAAGCGAAAAGAATAGTTACTCTAGTATATAAAAAATTAAATGGTGAAGAGATTGCCGAGACTGCTCATTCTAATCCTTTGTTTAGAAACGATATCTCTTACATGGATAAATTTTATCGCAACTCAATAATTGAAATGAATGAGTTTATAAAACAACAACGACATCTCTCTCAAGAATAATTGTGTATTGCTTATCGTTGATTAACATACTGTGACCCGCTCCACCATCATAGTAAATAATATCATTTGGGTTTATAACCGTTACATCACTTCCTGATTTTACTACTTGAGCTTTCTTATAACGAAAAGTTTCCATGTCTGCTGAAGATAATAATAAGCCTGACTCGGTCTTATGCTCTTCTTCAATTCTGTTTATTATAATAAACTTTCCTATTGGCTTCATGCTCTTTGATTTGTTACAATTGCGTTAGTTGAGAGTATGGTTGTAGCCACACTTACTGCATTAATCAATGCGTTCTTAGTAACTTTCAATGGATCTATTATTCCCATTTTAAACATATCTCCCATTACTTCGTTCTTCACATCGTAACCAACATTAGGCTCGCTGTTGTCCATCAAGGCAATAATATCTTTAGGATCTTTACCTGCATTTATTATAATTTGTTTTAATGGAACTTTAACTGCTTGTTTAAGTATATTAAATGCTACGGCCATATTTTCATTTGTAGCTTCTGAAGACATATTATCTACTGCATTAAACATAGCTAATCCACCTCCTGTTATAATTCCCTCTTGCAAGGCACTGCGCACAGCGCATACAGAGTCATCGACTCTGTCAAATTTTTCTTTTTGCTCCACATCACTA
>JBNMOF010000219.1:0-3550 GCA_051277175.1 Polaribacter sp. | reverse complement strand
TTGGACGTTCTTCACGATCAAATCCGGTTACCTATATAAAAGCCTATGATGATATTAGAGCATTGTTCTCTAATCAGAAATTATCTAGTATTCGAAACTACAAACCCAAACATTTTTCTTTTAATGTGGAAGGGGGACGTTGTGAGGTTTGCAAAGGTGAAGGTGAAGTTACTATAGAAATGCAATTTATGGCAGATGTGCATTTAGAATGCGATGTATGCAATGGAAAGCGTTTCAAAAAAGAAGTATTAGAGGTAAAGTTTGATGAAAAATCGATCGACGATATTCTAAACTTAACAATTGACGATGCCGTAGAATTTTTCTCTGAAAATTTAGTCACAAAAATTGCGCAGAAGTTAAAACCCTTGCAAGATGTTGGTTTAGGATATGTAAAATTAGGTCAATCTTCTTCTACCCTCTCTGGTGGTGAAGCACAACGTATAAAATTAGCATCGTTTTTAGTAAAAGGAAATACAAAAGATAAAGCCTTATTTATTTTTGACGAACCTACCACAGGACTGCATTTTCACGACATTAAAAAATTATTAGCTAGTTTTAATGCCTTAATAGAACGCGGGCATTCTATTGTTGTTATTGAACACAATATAGAGCTCATTAAATGTGCAGATTATATTATTGACTTAGGTTTAGAAGGCGGAAGAAATGGAGGAAACCTCATTTTTCAAGGAACACCAGAGGAATTAGCGCGAAACAAAAAGTCTTATACTGCGAAGTATTTAGCAGAGAAATTGGTATTCTAAATACCTCATTAAATTTAAAACAATGGGTGCAATATGGCGATAAAACATATTTGCGCCCGTTTTCTAAAAATTTTAATAAAAGCATCATTAAGTTGGCAATAAAAAACCATCACAGTTTCTGAAATTACTGCATAATTAACGAATTCTAATGCATCCTTTACGAATTCTAAAACAGCCAAAGTTTCACTTCATTTCTCAACTACTTTTAAAGTGTATTAACATTTAAAAAAGTAGAAATCATGAAAACATTCTTAAAAAAAACAGTCTTTGTAGTTACCGTATTATTAGCAATAAGCGCTTTTGTTAGTTGCAATTCATTCGCATCTAAAAATAAAAAAGAAACCGCAATTATTGCTGAGCCTGTCATTCCCCTTTTAGAAGAAATTAAAGAAATTGTCTATCAAAAACCAGTTGTTTTTATTGCAGGTTTTGATAAAGGTACTGAAACTTTTTACCTGAAAGCTAGAGATTATTTTGAAGAAAAGGGATTAAAAATAATTGAGGGTCAATATTCTTTAGAAGAAATAATTGTTTGGTTAAATGAGCACGGAAATCTGCAACCGTTTAGCGAAATTCATATTGTAAATAAAAGCAATCCTTATAAAGGTATGTGTTTAGAAACAGTAGTGCGAGGAGATAAAATTACTCCAGAGACCTTAAGAAGAACAATTACACAAGGAACGCTACCAAAGCTGAAAAATGTAGTAAACAACAACTCTAAAATCATTTTTCATGCTTCTGGCTTAGTGGAAAACAAAGCACTCTTAAAAACCTTAAAAGATGCTTTTCATGCAAAAGAAAGCCCTAAAGTTGTTGCATCACCTTATCATACCATCTTTGGAGGGGAATTCTCAAATCACTATTTAGCAAAACCGCATTATATTTTTTATCCAACAGCACATTCTCCAGGAAAAACAGATTTATCAAAAGAAATTGCAAAAAAATATCCAGAAGAAAAAGACATCGATTGGTATGATGCTTTAAGTAATGTGGAAGAAAGATATATTGGTGAAGCGTACACAACGCAATTTACAATACCTATTAAATGGGAATTTGATTACTATAATTCTGATACAGAAATGCCAAAATTCACAAGTACAGAAGAAGTAATGGATTGGATAGAAACTAAAGACGAATTACTTTTAGAATTAGAAAAATATACTATTTCTGTAGACAAGTTTAGGTGGAATTGGTCTATAAAAGGCGACCTATTAGTAATTCGAGGAAGAACTAGTGGCTTGTGTGTATTAAAACCATTAATTAAACCTTACGGAGATTTACAGCACGTAGAACCAGATACTAGCAATAAACGTCTGTATGCAATAAAGTAGATTGGAATGGAAATTGTAGGTTGATAAACGTCATTGCACAAAATTTAAAAAGGTGTAATGGCGTTTTAATTAGTAAGTTTGTTTATATGAATAACTGTATTGAAAAATTTTGTTTCGTAGCTTGTCTATTTGATTGGATACAGAAGTGGAATGTATTCTTATTGCTGTTTATTTTGAACTTTTTTGTCACAAACTCCCAAGAAAATAACTTTCAGAAAGTGGAAGCTTTTAAAAAGTTTGAAAACTTCAATGTGCAAGAAATAACTCAAGATAAATTGAACAACATATGGCTTTCAACGAATAAAGGTTTATTAAAATTTGATGGAATTTCTATTACTAATTTTGACTTTAAAATTGATGAATCATCACAAAATGTAAATACGTTTTTATCTGAAAACGATTCCCTTTTTATTGGAAAAAACAAAAATTTATATTTAAAAACACATCAGCAACTTTTGTCTTTTGAAGCACAAAGTGTCAATAAAATTCTTAAGCATAACAACAAATATTTCATCGCATCAAACCAAGGTATTCTGCATTTTAATAAAAACTATTTACAGCCTTTAAAAACAACTTATAATTTAGACTTCGCTGTTGTAAATGATCTAATTTTTCACAAAAATGAATTTATAGTTTCCTCTAATAATGGACTTTGGATGGTACCAAATCTATTGCAACCTAAAAAAATAGTATTAATTAGTACAGGTAATTATTCTTCGCTATTGCAAATTAATAACAGCCTTTTCGTTGTAAAAAATAATTCAGAAATTCAAGAATTGAATACAAAGAATGAACTTGTAAAAAGATATGTTAAAAGTGAAATAACTAGTATTTCACTTATCAACAATAAGATATTTGTTGCTTCTAAAAATGAGGGCATTGATGTTTTAAATTCAAACAATTTCATTTTTGAGAAAAGAATTAATAAATACAACAGCAACCTAAATTCAAACTCAATAAATGCTGTATTTGAAGATATTGAAAAAAATATTTTCATCGCAACAGAAAGTGAATTATATATAAAAAAAAGGAGACCCGTTCTAAGAAAATCAACACTAGAAATTATAGATTTAAAAGTAAATTACGCATCTATAGATGCTGTTAAGTTGAATTCTAACAACTCCGTTTTACAGCTAAAATCAAATCAGAACAACATCTCTTTTTCACTACAAAGCACTTCTATTAGTGCTCCAAAAGAGATAGAGTTCCGTTATAAATTAAATGACAATTTTTCTCCTTGGAATGGAAATAAACAAATAAATTTTGCAAGTTTAAACCCTGGCAAATACGAGTTTAATGTAGAATCTCGATTTAAAAATAGTAATAACATAAGTGCTAAAAAATTCTCCTTTTTTATAAACAGTCCCTTCTATAAAAAAGTTTGGTTTTTCATCCTTTGCGGCATTATTTTTTGCTTATTTTTAATTGGAATACTTGAGTTAAATGGTAGGAGGCTAA
>JBNMOF010000218.1:0-3570 GCA_051277175.1 Polaribacter sp. | reverse complement strand
TAAAAGATGCAAAACGCAAAGGCGAAAAAGCGTATATATCCATGCACATTCCACCGGGAATTGATGCTTTTGGTTATAAAAAAAAGGGGATAGATGCAACTAATTGGGCTAAGTTACCCGCTTCAAATCCATGGAATAATCAATTTCTACAAATCGTTTCTGACTATCAAAAAACCATTGCAGGAGTCTTGTATGGACATACACACATGGATGAACTCAGAAGACTATATGATCCGTCTGGAAAAAAAATTACTGAAGTTGCTATTAGTTGTCCAGGTGTTACGCCGATTCACAATAACAATCCTGGTTTTAAGCTAGTAAATTATGATGTAACGAGTAAAGAATTGTTAGACTTTACAACTTATTATACAACGATTCCAGCCGCAATAACCTGGGGAGATGCGAAGTATTCATTCAATCAAAAGTTTGGATATTCTAGCAATAGAACTATGTACGAAAATCTAAGCTCAGATTCATTCTCTAACATTCACACAAAACTAAATAGTATTTTTACCGTAATGCACGGCCCAGCCGGCTACGACATTTCTACTGGAATTGCAGTAAAATATGAGTACAAAAACAAATATTAAATACGATCAAAAGGCCCTAACTAGCATTTGATTTTTTTATTTTATAATTAAAAAGAGCTATTATTTTCTATTGAAAATAATAGCTCTTTTTTTTTGTATCTAAACTTAAATAATTACTTAGTTCTAGTAGGCTTGAAATAATAATCGCAATCAAACTTACAATAACTTTCAAAGATTATCCAAAATCAACCTTTTAAAATTTCTAAAAAGGCATCTCTTTCTATTTCTCTGGCGCCCAAACTTACTAAATGTGCATTGTAAATTTGACAGTCTATTAATTTATAGTTTTTATTTTTAGCCAAATGAATAAACGCTAATTTAGAAGCATTCGAAACTTTGCTAAACATACTTTCGCCACAAAAAATAGCATTAATTTCTAAACCGTACAAACCACCAACCAATTCCCCTTTTAACCAAATTTCTATAGACTTTGCAACTCCTTTTTTGTGCAAGTCAATGTATGCTTGCTCCATATCATCCGTAATCCAAGTGCCAAAACCATCATTTCTATCAATATTTTTGCAATTATAGATAACAGCTTCAAAAGCGGTATTTTCTGTAATTGTAAATTCATTTTTATTGATGATTTTTTGCATCGATTTAGAGATTTTTATTTCTTCAGGATACATAATCATTCTCTGAAACGGACAATACCAAACAATAGGGTCATCCTCAGAAAACCATGGAAAAATTCCGTTCTTATATGCATAAATTAATCTTTCCTCAGATAAGTCTCCACCCAAAGCAATAATGCCTTCTTTTGAAGTAAATCTATACGAAGGAAATTCTATCGTGTCTGTGAGCCAAATCATACTGTAAACGTTAATGCTAATTTTTAGCAAATTTACAGATTTCCTAAAAAACAGTTAATCTAAAATTCTATTCTTATTTATTTAGATTTTGTTCCTATTTTTGTAAAATCAATAATAAAATTGTTTTCTTGGAAGAAAAGCGTAAAAAAAGAAAGAAACGAACTGCATTTATAGGCAAAAGGCTCCATAATTATTATGGTAGAACTGGCTTTTATATGTTTGTTTGGGAAAGTATGAAAAAAGCCTTCGTACCGATTGCTCTCGTAGTTCTTGGCTTATTCCTTTTTAACAAGTATGTTTATGACATTAACAAAGGCTTAGAGACCATTACGGAAACTTTTTCTACCATTGGAATTCTAGTTACATTCTTTGTTTCTGAAACAGTTTTAGGGCTCGTTCCTCCAGAAATTTTTATTGCCTGGACAAAAAAAACAGCAGACCCTATTTTAAACTTATCAATTTTAGCAACGCTATCCTATGCAGGAGGCTTACTCTCTTATTTTATTGGAAAAACTGCTTTGCGAATTAAATCAGTTAAAGAATATTTAGAGGTAAAAATGGCTGAAAATTTAAAAAACACAAAAAAATGGGGTGGTTTTTTAATTTTAGTTGGTGCCTTATTACCGCTGCCTTTTTCTATTGCGTGTTTAGCTGCTGGTATGATTAAGTATCCTTTTAAAAATGTAGCTCTTTTCGGATTGTTCCGTTTTGCTAGATTTGCAGCTTATGCTTGGGCTATTTTTCAAGTAGTAGACTAAAAAAACTTACATTTGCGTCATGGGATTAACAAATAACGATATTTTTAAAAAATTACGTGTTGCACACAAATTACGTGACACAGACATAGTAGAGATCTGCGCTTTGGTAGATTTTAAAGTTTCAAAAGGTGAATTGGGTGCTTTGTTTAGAAATGAAGATCACGACAAATATGTGGAATGTGGAGATCAAATTTTACGAAACTTCTTAAATGGATTGGTAATTCATTTGCGCGGACCAATGCCTAAAAAGGGAGAAAAAAAGTAATTTTTTTTTGAAAAATTAAAGCACTTTGCTTTAAGGATTAAGAGCCAAGTCTCAAAATACACACTAAAAAAATAGTACAAACAAAAAGAGAACATTCTATGAATAGAATGTTCTCTTTTTGTTTGTATTTACGCGATGTATCTAGAAAGGTAAATCGTCTGGCTCTTCGTCAGAAACATTAGATGCCGGCTGAAATTGGTCTACTGGAGGCAAGTTCTGGTTTTGAGAATCTGTTTGAGAAATATTTTCTACTCTCCAACCTTGAACTGAATTAAAATATTTTGCTTCTCCTTGTGGATTAATCCATTCTCTACCTCGTAAGTTGATAGAAACTTTTACATCTTGTCCTACAGCATAACTGTTTAATAGATCACATTTATCTTGCACAAATTCGATCATAATCATTTGTGGATATTGATCATCTGTTGTAACAACTAATTCTCTTTTTCTAAAACCGTTAGCACCAAAAGTTTGTACTTCTCCAATTAACTTTACTTTACCAATAACTTCCATAATAAAAATCTTAACTATTTAATTAAAAGCACTTTCCAAGCACTTTCTACATCATTCTTTTTTAAATACTCTTGAGCAAATGTATGTTTTTTTGTGGTTTCTAACCCAATAAATTGCGGATGTTCTTTCGCAAAGTTATTAACACTTATCTCATTTGGCAATTGCTCTACGTTGCCCAACATACCTAAATTGTTTCCTGTTAAAGTAGTACTATTTCTAATTTCAGACGCAATTGCATCTACACCAATACCTAATGTTGAAATTGGCTTTGGAATCTCAAAAAACCCATCTCTAGCTCTAGAATAATAATTTCCTCCTGCTCTTGCAACTAAATCTATTTTATGCTGATCTATTGCACCATTTTCATCTAAAATATCAGTAGCAATATGAATTTTCACAACTTCACAAACAATCAAATTTCCCGCACCACCTTCAGCACCAGTAAATATAACGTCATTTACCTTACACTCAAACTGTACTGGAGATTCTGCAACTCTAAAAGGTTTTATTTTATCTGACGGCAACATTGTAAAACCTGCCTTATCAAACTCATTCACACCATCTGGATATTCTGAAGAACTCAAAGACATTTGTTGAACAATATCATAATTCACCATATTTATAACCACTTC
>JBNMOF010000217.1:0-3602 GCA_051277175.1 Polaribacter sp. | reverse complement strand
GTTAAAAGCTCTGAAAGTGCATTTACACAACTTACACCAACTCCGTGTAAACCTCCAGAAACTTTATAAGAATCTTTGTCGAATTTACCACCAGCACCAATTTTTGTCATTACTACTTGTAATGCAGAAACGCCTTCTTTTTCGTGTATTCCTACAGGAATTCCACGGCCATTATCTTTTGTAGTAACAGAATTGTCTTCGTTTATTGTAACATCAATAGTATCACAATAACCACCCATTGCTTCATCAATAGAATTATCTACAACTTCATAGACTAAGTGGTGTAAACCACGTGTACCAACATCTCCAATGTACATAGAAGGACGCATTCTTACATGCTCCATTCCTTCTAATGCTTGAATACTGGAAGCATCATAACTGTATGTTTTTTTTTCTTCGCTCATTATAAAAGTGAATTATTAGTTTTGGTTGATTAAATTCGTCTATTTCACGATTTTACCAATCTCAAATCTACACTTTTTAAATCCTATTTAAAAGCTTTTGAGTGATTTAAGAGGGAAATTATTAACATTTGTTGATTTCTTAAAAAGGCTTTAAATCGCTTAAAAAGGCCTTTAAAATTAATTTCATGTTTTTTTTGTTCCGTGTAAAAAGCTTGTTGATTTAAAATGCCTTACAGCTTTTATTTTGAATTTTAATTCGTGTCTTTTTGATTCAAATAAAGTTGTTTTTGTTAGATTCTTCTCTTAAATCAAGCGAACCTCGAGCTCTTTATTAATTTTAAGTATCGTAGATTTTTAATGAATGTATTCCTTTCTTAGTTTATTTTATCATATCTATAATTTACTATCTATATTTTACAAATACTGTAACCGCTATTTAAAATGATGAAAAAGAAGATTTTGTACCATTTATTCTACATATATTTGTCCCCAACATAAGCAGTAATGATGATAAATAAGAACAATCGTAATTTTAATACTCCTAATTTATAGGACAGAAGGTTGTTGTTTAGAAATATATAAAGCCTTCCAAAATTTGGAAGGCTTTTTTTATGAATTTAAAATGAAAGACATGAGTAAAATAATGACAGTAGACATTTTGTCTAGTATTAAAGGAGCAAAGCCATCGGAATCGGTGAATAAATTATTTGATGTAATTAAAAATGCAAATCAGAATAATAATACCTTAAATACAGTCAATTATAATAGCGTGTCTTTAGATGATTTAAGAGAAGATGTTGTGATGGAAAGTTCTTCTTTGGAAAAAGAAATTATCATAGAAAACTTCCCAAAAGAAAAAAACGGATTTTTAGTGGTTGCTAAAGTTATAGAAGATTAATATGGAATCACAGATAAAAAAGATACATCAACAATTAACGTCTAAACAAATATCTTGTACCGCTTTGGTGCAAGAAAAGTTAACTTTACTAAAACGAAATACTTACAACACTGTAAATTTTTTATTGGACGAAACTGCCTTGGCTTTGGCTAAAAAAGTAGATGCTAAAATTGAAAATGGAGAAGAAATTGGCCTATTAGAAGGGATTCCGTTCGGAATTAAAGATGTGTATATGTTGCAAGGAACTTATACAACTGCAAGTTCAGATTTATTAAAAAAATACAAAGCTTCTTATACGGCATCCGCCATTCAGAAATTATTAGACGCTGGAGCGATTCCGTTGGTAAAAGAAAATTGTGATTCCTTCGGACATGGTTCTTCTTCTGAAAATACCATTTTCGGAGCTGTAAAAAATGCAATCAACCCAGAAATAGTTGCTGGAGGATCGAGTGGAGGTTCTGCTGTAAATGTGGCAAAGGAGTATACGGTTTTTTCAATTGGAGGAGATACCGGTGGTTCTATTCGTCAGCCAGCAGGTTATAATAAAGTATTTGGCTTAAAACCTACTTATGGTAGAATTTCTCGATACGGATTAATGGCATACGCATCTTCTACAGATTGTGTTGGGCCCATTACAAGATCTATTGAAGATGCTAGAATTGTGTTAAATACAATGAGTGGAAAAGACGTAAGAGATCAAACCAGTTATGTCTCTAAAGAAATTTCTAGGGATGAAGTTTCAAGTTCTGCTCCAATAAAAACGATTGGTTACTTTAAAAACTTTATTGAAAGTGCTGCAATTACAAAAGAAGTAAAAGCAGATTTCTTAGCAACTTTAGAAAAAATAAAATCCGAAGGAATTGCAGTAAAAGCATTAGACTTTTTTGATGCTGATGTTTTAGTTTCTACTTACTACACATTAGCAATGGCAGAAACTGCCTCTAATTTATCACGTTTAGACGGCACTAATTACGGTGCCAGAATAGCGGGGGAAAATTTAAAAGAGACCTATTCAATTACGCGTTCAGAAAATTTTTCTGAAGAAACAAAAAGAAGAATTGTTGGTGGAAATCAGGTTTTATCTCAAGGTTTTTCTGATGAAATTTATTTAAAAGCACAACATCTAAGAGCTCAAATTTCAGAACGATTTAGTACAGATTTTACAGCAGTGGATCTTATAGTTTCACCCGTTACACCTGGAAACCCTCCAGAAATTGGAGAAAGTTTAAAAGACCCTTTGGCAATGTATTTGTCCGATGCCTATACGGTTGGCTTTAGTCTAGGTGGATTGCCTACACTAACCATTCCTAAAGGAACTTCAACAGGGTTACAAATTACAGCAGACAAGAATAAAGATGCGGAAGTTTTACAATTCGGAATCTTCTTAAACGATATCTTATAATGGAATTAGCACAAATACAGGAGGCTTTAAAGGCCCATGATTTAGAATTAATTATTGGTTTAGAAACGCATGTTCGCTTAAATACCAAAACCAAATTATTTTGTTCTTGCCCGAATGCAGAAACTGAGATTCCGAATCATAATATTTGTTCGGTTTGTACAGGTCAAATGGGTGTTTTACCAGCATTAAACAAAGAAGCAATAAGAAAAGCAATTTATTTTGGAAAAGCAGTACACTCTACTTTTTCAAATGAAGTGATTTCTTGGGATCGAAAACACTACGAGTATCCAGACAATCCTAAAAACATACAAATAACACAGTTTCACAATCCGGTAATTCCAGATGGTGAAGTCTCTTGTTACCGGAATGATGGTTCTCAATTTACAGTGCATTTAACACAAACGCATATTGAAGAAGATGCTGCAAAACTAGTGCATGAGAAGAAAGTTTCTTTGGTTGATTTTAATAAAGCAGGAGTTCCGCTAATCGAAATTGTTACAGACCCTTGCATTCGAAATATTGAAGATGCATCGACGTATGCGCAGTATATTCAAAGAATTGTGCAGAATTTAGGAATTTCAGAAGCTAATTTAGAAAAAGGAGAGTTTAAATCTGATGTTTCAGTTTCGTTAAGAAAAATAGGAAAAACAGCTTTAAACCCAAGAACAGAAATTAAAAACTTAAATTCATTTAAGTTTATGGTGGAAGCTTTAAAGGAAGAAATTGAAAAACAATTAAATTACTTTACAACACATAAAGCGTTTAGACCAGAACAAACTACAGTTTTATGGGATGCCGATTTAAAGCAAACCAAAACCATGCGAACAAAAGAATTTGAAGCAGATTACCGTTTTATCTCTGAGCCAGATTTGCCTTTTGTTTCTATAAAAGAGGTGGT
>JBNMOF010000216.1:0-3629 GCA_051277175.1 Polaribacter sp. | reverse complement strand
ATATGTTCTGCTGCTTCACTTGGATTATTTGGCTCAAATAAAATAGCAGTTTTATCTCCTCTTGTTGCTAAATGTCTATCAATACAGTTTTCTGTAATATTTAGTTTTGCACCCTCAAACCATTTTACTTCTGGTTTCGAAAAATCCCAATCTAAGACTGTATCCCATTTTTTCCGCCACACAAAATGCTCTTCAGCAATCTCTTCCCAAAAGTTTTCTGGTTCACGAATAGATTTTCTATACACTTGATAATACTCTTCTAAATGTTTTATGTGGTAGTTACTCATTTTATTTACTTTATTTTTAGCACTAAACTATTAAATGGATATTATTTTTTACTATTTTTTTCTTACAACAAAAACTCATCGACTAGCAGCAATTAAATATATTCTTTTTAATTAGTGTGTAGCTGCTCCTACTCCAGTTGGAATTCTAATATTTGTTACGATTTCTATGACTTCTTTAGGTGGTGCTGGTGTAAATTTTGAAACAATTAAAGAAACAATAAAGTTAGCAATCATAGCAACTGTGCCAAAACCTTCTGGTGATATACCAAACCACCAATCTTCATTTGTTCCGCCACCAAACCAATCGAATTTAAATTTCATCATATAAAAAAGCATCAATAAAATTCCTATAATCATTCCAGAAATAGCGCCTTCACTATTCATTCTTTTACTAAAAATACCTAAAACTATTGCAGGAAAAAAGGAGGCTGCTGCCAAACCAAAAGCCAATGCTACCGTGGCGGCAACAAAGTCTGGTGGATTTATTCCAAAATAGCCTGCAACACAAACAGCTACAACTGCTGATAATCTTGCTGCTACTAATTCACCTTTTTCAGAAATATCAGGATTGATCATCTTCTTTATCAAATCATGAGAAACTGCCGCAGAAATTACCAATAACAGCCCAGCCGCAGTAGATAACGCTGCCGCTAAAGCTCCTGCAGCTACTAAGGCAATTACCCAATTTGGCAAACCTGCAATTTCTGGATTGGCCAAAACCATAATATCTTTATCAACAATTAATTCATTTTTAACTGCATTTGCGAGATACTGAACTTTTCCATCATTATTTTTATCATCGAACTTTATAAGTCCTGTTTTTTCCCAATTCCCAAACCATTCTGGAAGTTTATCATATTCTTGGTTACTCACGGTTTCAATTAAATTAGTTCTTGAAAAAACGGCAATTGCAGGCGCTGTTGTATATAAAATTGCAATAAACAGTAATGCCCAACCTGCAGATTTACGCGCATCTACCACTCTTTTAACGGTGAAAAAACGAACAATTACGTGCGGTAAACCTGCGGTTCCAAACATTAACGCTGCTGTTATTAGAAAAATATCTAACGTGGTTTTACTTCCCGAGGTGTATTCTGCAAATCCTAATTCTTTGTGTAATCCATCTAATTTGTCTAATAAATAAATTCCGTTTTCATCAACCCCACCGAAACCTAGTTGTGGAATTAAATTCCCAGTCATCTGAATGGAAATAAAAATTGCAGGCACCATAAAAGCAAAAATTAAAACACAGTATTGGGCAACTTGTGTATATGTAATTCCTTTCATTCCTCCTAACACAGCATAAAAAAGAACAATTATCATCCCAATAATTACACCCGTATTAATATCAACCTCTAAAAAACGAGAAAAAACCAAACCTACGCCACGCATTTGACCAGCAACATATGTAAATGAAACTAAGAGTGCGCAAAACACAGCAACACTTCTTGCTACATTGGAATAATAACGGTCTCCAATAAAATCTGGAACTGTAAATTTTCCAAATTTTCTTAAGTAGGGAGCTAATAATAAAGCCAATAAAACGTAACCGCCTGTCCAACCCATTAAATATACAGAACCATCGTAACCATTAAAAGAAATAAGACCTGCCATTGAAATAAAGGATGCAGCAGACATCCAGTCTGCAGCAGTTGCTAAACCGTTTGCCAAGGGAGAAACCCCTCCACCGGCAACATAGAATTCTTTAGTAGAACCAGCTCTTGTCCAAATTGCGATACCAATGTAAAGTGTAAATGTAATCCCTACTAAAATCCATGTCCAAACTTGAATACTCATAATCTTTACTTTAAGTTAATTATTATATCCAAATTTCTTATCCAATTTATTCATGAGTCTGATGTACACAAAAATGAGTATTACAAAAACATAAATAGCACCTTGTTGTGCGAACCAAAAACCGAGTTTAAAACCACCAATTCTTATAGTATTAAGTTCTTCAACTAACAGAATTCCAAAAACAAAGGAGACTAAAAACCAAATACTTAATAATATTGTCAAATATTTTAAATTCTTTTTCCAATATTTTTTTTCTTTGTTAATTGACATTTTTTATAAATTTTAAGAATTCTAAGCAATATAAATAAAAAAAAATCTATTTTTAATTTTTAAACAATTCTATTATAAACTCTTTTGGTACTAGACGCATTCTTTCAATTTTGGCCGGTAATTTTATTCTTCTTTATAGTCGCTGTTTTATACGCTGCTGTTGGTTTTGGTGGTGGTTCTAGCTATCTCGCTATTTTGGCTTTAACAGGAATTGTTTTTACCCAAATACGAGCAACCGCTTTGCTCTGTAATATCGTTGTAGTTTCAAGTAATATTTTCTTATTTTATCATCAAAAAAAAATCGATTGGAAGAAAATTCTACCTTTAATTGCACTTAGTACCCCTTTGGCATATTTAGGAGGTTACTTAAAAATAGAGCAACAGTTCTTTTTTATTTTATTAGGATTTACACTCTTGTTTGCAGCAATCACAATGTGGATTTCTAAACGAATTGTTACCTCAAATGAAAAAAAGAGCATCACTAAACCGCTAAAAAATGTTGGTTTTGGAGGAGTTATTGGCTTTATATCAGGGATGGTTGGAATTGGTGGTGGTATTTTTTTAGCACCTCTTTTACATCTTACAAATTGGGATACTCCTAAAAAAATAGCTGCAACTGCTAGTTTTTTTATATTGATAAATTCTGTTGCGGGCTTGTTAGGTCAATATTCAAATCCTGATGTTATAATAGATTGGCATTTGACTTCCCTTTTATTAGTGGCCGTTTTTATTGGCGGACAAATTGGAAGTAGAATAAGTACGAATTACCTCACACCTATTCAATTAAAAAAAGCAACAGCCCTTTTAATTGCTTTCGTGAGTATTCGAATTTTATGGAAGTATCTTTTTATATAGTTACTAGCGGTTAGCAAAAATAAAACGTTGAAACTGTGCCTCTTTCTTTTTTTGAAAAAACTAAACTCAATAAAAATAGTGTAATCCCTGCAATCCAAATATATTTGAATTTGAAACTCATTAAACAATAAAAAATATGTTATCAATTATTTTCACATTAGTAATGTTGGTCTTACTGCAAGCTGTTCTCGGTTTCGACAACTTACTTTACATTTCTTTAGAATCGAAAAAAGCACCAGAAACAGCTCAAAGAAAGGTTCGAAAAATAGGAATTTTAATAGCAATCGTTTTAAGAATTATATTGCTATTTGTGCTTGTTTCTATCATTGATTTTTTTCAAGAACCTTTTTCCTTTTTATCAGGAGGCATCAAAGATATTGTACAATTCGCCTTTAATGGTCACAGCATTATTGTATTAAT
>JBNMOF010000215.1:0-3655 GCA_051277175.1 Polaribacter sp. | reverse complement strand
TGTAATTGAAGGAATAATTCCGTCAAAATCACTCAAACGAATCATTGTTTTTTCTTCACCAGATAGCAAAGCTCTTCTTTCTGCAGTACTTAATAAATTCTCAAAAGCAGAAATACTCAAACGTGCACTTACACCACTTTTAGCGTCTATATATTCGCTTTCTCTAGCTTCAAAAACAATTTGCTCTAATAGGTCCTTAGCCAATTCGGGAACTTCTATAGTCTCTTTTTGAGCACTTGCTTTATTTGCTTCTTGTTGTGTGATTTTTTTAGCAGTTTCAATATCTTCAGGATAATGCGTTAAGATTTGCGAACCTATTCTATCTTTCAAAGGAGTAACAATACTTCCTCTATTTGTATAGTCTTCTGGGTTTGCAGTAAATAGAAATTGCATATCCAAAGGAAGTCTTACTTTAAAACCTCTAATTTGAATGTCACCTTCTTGTAAAATATTGAACAATGCAACTTGAATTCTAGCCTGTAAATCGGGTAATTCATTGATTACAAAAATACATCTGTTAGCGCGTGGTATCATTCCATAATGAATTACTCTGTCATCTGCATAACTCAATTTTAAATTTGCTGCTTTTATAGGGTCAACATCACCAATAATATCTGCAACGGTTACGTCTGGGGTTGCCAGTTTCTCTGCGAAACGCTCTGCTCTGTGCATCCAAAAAATAGGTGTTTTATCTCCTTTTTCTTTAATCGTTTCTATTGCGAATCTCGAAATCGGGTGCAAGGGGTCATCATTAATTTCAGAACCTTCTACAACCGGAATATATTCATCCAATAAATTTACCATTAATCGAGCCAAACGCGTTTTCGCCTGTCCACGTAAACCTAATAAATTAATGTTATGCTTACTCAAAATAGCTCTTTCTAATTCAGGAATTACAGTATTTTCATAACCATGAACACCTTCAAAAACAGTTTCTTTATTTTTGATTTTACCAATAAGGTTTTCTCTTAATTCGTCCTTTATAGATCTTGATGTATACCCCGATTTTACTAATTGTCCTAATGTCTTTAACTTACTTATATTCATATATTATGGTATCTAAAACAAATCTTGCAACTTTTTTAATGTGCAACATTGTTACTTATTGTTAACCTTTAATTCTTTTTTTTCTATTCGTTTCGTAATCTTCAAAAATCATTTCACCCAAACCTTTCAAACCAGTATAAAATGCTTTTCCTTGATTTGCCTTTGTAAAAGCACGAATAAACTGCATTAAATACGGGTCCTGAGCAATCATAAACGTGGTAATTGGAATGTGTAATTTTCTTGCTTGCTGCGCCATTGCGTAACACTTATTTACAATGTGTTCATCTAAGCCATTACTGTTTTTATAATATTGGCCGTCTGGTAAGCGCAAGCAACTTGGTTTACCGTCGGTAATCATAAAAATTTGTTTGTTGGTGCTTCTTTTTCTTCGGAGCAAATCCATTGCTAAATTTAAACCTGCAACGGTATTTGTGTGATACGGTCCTACTTGTAAATAAGGCAAATCTTTAATTTTTATAGGCCATGCGTCGTTTCCAAAAACAATAATATCTAAAGTGTCTTTAGGGTAGCGCGTGGTAATTAACTCCGCCAAAGCCATTGCTACTTTTTTTGCAGGCGTAATTCTGTCTTCACCATACAAGATCATAGAATGGCTAATATCAATCATTAAAACAGTACTCATTTGGCTTTTGTGAAGTGTTTCTTCTACCACCAAATCATTTTCTGTTAAATGAAAATCGTTTATTCCATTGTTAATCTGAGCATTTTTAATGCTTTCTGTAATTGAAACTTTGTCTAAACCGTCACCAAATTGATATGCTTTTAAATCACCGGTATGTTCATCTCCTATTCCTGGAGATTTACTTTTATGGTTTCCTGCACCACTTCTTTTAATTTTTCCAAAAATATGATTGAGCGCTTGCTGTCTAATTGCACGTTCTGTTTTTGGGGTGATTTTAGTACTTCCAGTTCCATCACCTTTTACGTCTTCTTTTATGTACCCTTTTTCCTTTAAGTCTTCGATAAAATCATCAATTGTATAATTTTTATCTGTCAATTTGTATTCTACATCTAATGAACGCATCCAATCGATAGCTTCATCAAAATCACCAGAAGTATGTGTAATCAATTCCTTAAAAATCTCAAACAATTTTTCGAAAGGAGATTGATTTTCTGCTTCATAGGTTTTAAAGACAAAACCTTTTCTTTTTTTCTTATTTTTCATGAGTATAAAAATACGGCTTTATTAAGTGGCTAAAAAAAGTTTAACATAGCTTTAATATATAGAAGAATTGCAAAATATGATACTTAGATAATTCTTAATTTTTAAGCCAAGATGCACCCCTTTTATTTCTTAAAGGAATCCTTAATGAATATTGTTTTTGGTTCTCTATTTACTGTTAATAAATTCAACTTAACTAATTTTACAATGAAACCAAATAATATGCGTGTTGTGAAAATTCTTTGTGCATTCTTTTTAATATTTACTTTTATGGGGTGAAGGTGTAAACGCTCAATTTTGGAAAGAGAATAAACAAGGAGATAAAAAGGTGACAGCTAAAAAAACAGCAGCAAAAAAAAGTGCAGTACTAGAACAAAGTACGAAACCAGAATTAATTTTCGGGAATTTTGCTGGCAATATGTGTTCTTCATGAAAAGAGTTTGACCCAAGAGTGTCGCTTGCAGATTTGTTGAACGACCAAGTTAGGTATTCTGTTAAGAGCATTGAATTGGTAAAATAGGATGATGAAAGATGTTAAATCTCGTTTCAAGAATACAGGCGAATCTTACATTCAATTAAGGCAGATATTTATAGAAGTGTGAATTCTTTTCGCCAAAATTTACAGATAGTGCGGACAAAATATTTAATTAGCATTCTTTTTTGTAAAACGAGTACTGGCTATTCTGTAACCTCTAAATCGATAGCGCTACACAATTTAAATACGATTAAATCATGGGTTTTAATAAAAACGTAGTTGTAGCTACAAAAGAGCACAAAGTTTATTTAGAGACTTTAATAGCAATCGTTTTAAAGGTAATTAAATAATAAAATAAATATTATTTATACGAACTGCAACTTAAAAGATTGCAGTTTTTTATCTTTACAACATGGCAAAAATATTAATTACAGGAGGTACCGGTTTAGTAGGAAAAAGATTGACCGCAATGTTAAAAGAAAGAAAACATGAAGTTCGAATTTTAAGTAGAAATCCAAAAGAACTAAATGAATTCAAGTGGGATGTTTCGAAAAGCTTTATTGATGACAAAGCATTAGATAATATTAATTTTATTATTCATTTAGCAGGAGCAGGAATCGCAGACAAACGGTGGTCAAATGAAAGAAAAAAGGTAATTATTGATAGTAGAGTAGACACTGCTAATTTGTTGTTTCATAAAATAAAGGCACAAAATATTTCTTTAACTGGATTTATATCTGCCTCTGGAAGTAATTATTACGGAGCACAAACATCAGATAAAATTTTCGAAGAAAAGGATGTAGCCGGTACCGATTTTTTAGGGGATGTTTGCCAAAAATGGGAAGCAGCTGCAAATCAATTTAAAGAATTAAATATTCCGGTAACGATTCTAAGGACAGGTGTAGTGTTGTCTAAAAAAGGAGGCGCTTTAGAAAAAATGAAAACACCTG
>JBNMOF010000214.1:0-3681 GCA_051277175.1 Polaribacter sp. | reverse complement strand
AACTAATTCATTCGGATTAATAGAGCCATTCGATTCTCCAAACTCATCTGTTAAATCGATTTGACCTAAAGAAAAATATTTTAAATCTGCTCCCCATGCCGCATTTTCACTAAATCGATTAATATAAGAGCCACTTCCTACAAAAATATCATCTGTTAGGTTTCTTAACCAAGGAGAATAGGTAATTCCTGTTAAAATTTGCCTGTTACTAAATACAATTTTTGCAGGGTTATGAAATAAAGAAAAGGCATCTGCACTGGTAGCCACTCCCATATCTCCCATTCCACCGGCTCTTGCATCTGGCACAATTAGTAAAAATGGCGTTGCTGTTGTAATACCACCTGTTTGAGATGAAATTTTAACAATTGCAAAAACGCTTAAAAACACACATAAAACTATTTTGTTCACTTCTTTCATTTCTATTAAATATTATTCTGATTACAAATATATGATTTTATTATAGCACCACTAACTTCTCATACTTCTCTGAAACTAAATTACTCAGTTCAGATGTAACTCTTAGTTTATATATGTATACTCCTTTTCCTATTTTATTACCAAAATCATCCAAACCATTCCAAGTAATATTTCTAGATAAAGTCCCCGTTGTTTGTACGTTTTCATTAATTGTTTTTATCAGTTTACCCGAAATAGTAAATACTTGAACTTGAACTTCTAATGGTTCATTTGGCTTGTTATGGTTAAACCAAAACTCCGTGTAATTTACAAAAGGATTTGGATAATTTAAAACATTTTCTAAATTTAAAATAGCATCACTTACAACTACAAAATTTAACGTAGTTTCTTTAGAATTATTATAAGTATCCCATGCTTTTATTTTTAAGGTATGTGGCCCTACTTCCAAATCTCTTAATCTATATGTAACTTTTCCTTTCGTAAAATCATCTAACTCCGTTTCGTAAAAATCATTTAATAAAATAGGATTTAAAGCATCTCCATCTAAAATTCCTATTATGTCGTGATCAATAGCCGTTATTGAAGTATTTATTCCACTAATATCTGAAAGCACTGCAATTAAATTAGGAGAAGCATTTGTATTACCACCGTCTATAAAAGATTCATCATTCATAAATAACTTCAACTCGGGTCCCGTAGTGTCTTCTGGTGCGTTTTCATCTATTCCACCAACCATTACATCAATATTAAAACCTGCTTTCTGGAGGACACCATTTTCCGCATAAAAGCTTAATTTCCCGGGGCCGAGTGCAATTTTTATATCTTTTGGAACAATAAAATCGAAGGCAAAAACACCGTTAACAACCGAATCCTTTCCTCGAAAGATCTTACTGTCTTGGGTGTCGAAAGTCACTGGAACTCCATTGCCATCGTTCGCCAAAGTGGTTTTATCTATGTACTTGTCAAAAATTGTGGTAGTTACTGTGCCTGTAAAATCATCTAAAATACCGTTGCTACTGATGTTGTCATTATCAACCACCCCTTTAATCCTTACTTTAGAAAGCGCTTTTAAAGTATTTGTAGGGGCCTTGTCATTATAAACGTCAATGATTTCGGTCACCCGAACAGTGGGAGCTGCTACTGCCAATTTCATTGCTGGATCTCCAAAAGAATAAATAAAGAACTTTTGAGAACTGGACGTAAATTGATTCTTAACCTTCATTACGGTTTCTGCGATTGATACGTTCTCAGAAGTATCGTCAAAATCTAACAAAGCGGCGATCAAGCGTTTATTAAATTGCTGACCTGTGGAGATAAAAACTTTGCGTGTCGTGGTAATCATACTTGCCGCACCCCCTGTTTTATTCCAAAAAGTTAGTTCCCCAGCCGTTACTCTACTCGGATTATCAAAGCGAGAAAAATCACAAGTAACCGTTATTAGTAAAGGCAGTGTATTGGGGTTGTAAAAACCTTGAATCTGCGGTTTTTCTAAAATCCGTTCCGCAGCAAAACCATCTTCCCCTCCATGTCCAAAATAATCGAACACCAAAGTGCCTTTCTCAATGGCATTTGTAATTGCCTCATTAACTTCTGGGTACCGCTCACCACCAGCAGAATTCTCTTGCACATAAGCATCTAAATAAATCTTATTGACATTAAAAACACGTTTATTTTCTTTTATTGCATCTGCAATGATTTCCACACCCGGCTGAAGCGATGTGTCCTCACCTGGGTCATCGATGTCGTCTGCCACCAAAGTAATGGTATTCCGCCAGTCTCCTAAAGCGTTTTCACTATAATAGCTTAAAATTTTGTCGACTACATCTTTTGCTTGCGAGATTCCCGAAACCGGAATCCTACTAGAAGCAACATCTATTTTATCACGAGTATTCATTTTACCATCACCTGGACTTAACATCACAAAAAAGTCATCTGTAACCCAAGAAAGTGCTAAATTAAAACTGTTTTCAGCTAATTTTACAGGAACTATATTGTTATTTCCAGTAATTCTGTCTTTATAATCAAAGGAGGCATCTCCAAAAAAACAAACATATTTCAATTTATTTTCTACGGATGTGCTTTTGTCATAAACATGTTTAATAAAATCTCTAATCCCAGTAATATCTTTAGAACCTGAAGAAAACTCGTTATATATAGCATCCAAAAGAACTACTTTCGTTTTTAATCCCGAGTTTTCTTGATGATAGTCTGCCATTCTTTGTGCTTGTGAAGCGAGCTCTGAAGTAGTCACTACTAAATAATTAATAGCCGTTAGGGCATGTAAATTTTGATTTACCACCTTCGAATTCTCTATGGCCTCTGGAGTGTAAAAATCAGACCGATTTAAAACAACGTATTCATTTAAGATCTGCTCCCGTTGCTTCATTCTTAATTATTTTTGGTGACAAGAAATTTGAAACGTCCCAGACTTGAAAGATATTAGTTGCATTACTTATTTGATACGCAATTGTTCCTGAAGCATCACGTTGCTCAAAACTTCTAAAGGAAAATTGAATAGCGTCTGCCTTTAATTGCTTTTTACCCACAATTTCTATAAAATCTAAATAAGCAATTGCAGATGGATTGCCATTATTATTGTATGTAATTTCTATATTAATAGCATCCGAAGAATTCGCAACTGAACCTGTTTTCTCTGATGTCTGCGCCCTTGTTAAAGCACCAGGTCTCACCGTCGAATAAGAAAGGGTATACAAGTCTACATTGTTTACTTTTACAACCATACTCGAAGAGGAGATTGAACTACTTACACCTCTTACACGCACAGAAATAGGCGCATTTGGCAAAGCACTTGGAAAAGGCAATGTAAAAGTTTGCGTATTTTCTATATTAAAATTATCATTAAAAAACCACTGGGTTCCCGCAGAAAGATAATTAAATTCTTCTTTCTCGTAAAACGTAAAATCGTCGAAGGAAGTTATCGGAGGAGTATCTACAGTATCTGTATTTGTCTCTTTCGAAACAATTCTTTTTCCATTACTGGCACCCACTGTTAGAAAATAATAGGATTTGTCTGCATATATATTTTGTCGATGTTTTGGTGTTTCGTTCTCCGTATTTACCACCCAATCATGCGGTCCTTTTGCATAAAAAAGAATAAAATCATTCGCGTCAAAAGAACCGTCCTGTTCACCTTCTATATAAATTGCATTTTCTTGCAGGTCTTCGTTTCTAAATTCGTTATTTAACACCGGTAATAAGGCACCACCATTCCCGAAAATTTGGATATTTTTAGGATCCAATCCA
>JBNMOF010000213.1:0-3688 GCA_051277175.1 Polaribacter sp. | reverse complement strand
AAATTACCAGAAAAATATGCCATGGTTTTTAGAATGAAAACGGTACAAGAGTTTGAAACTGAGGAAATTTGTAAGGAGTTAGGTATTACTTCGTCAAACTTATGGGTTATTATCCATAGAGCTAGAACTCAGTTAAGAAAGTGTATGGAAGATAACTGGTTTAACAATTAAGATATGTTTAAAACTTTAAAACTAAGGTGTGATGAAGCCACAACCATTTGTGATAAAAATCAATATGGTGAAGCGTCTATTAAAGAATTAATAAAGTTAAACATTCACTTGATAAAATGTCGAATTTGTGGGATTTACACCAAACAAAATATAACATTATCTCACTTTTATAAAGGATACTCTAAAAGGTGTAAACAGTTAAAACACTGCATGTGTGATGAAGATAAAGAAGCTTTGAAAATCGCATTAGAAGAAAATAAGCAATAAAAACAAGGATTTATATATTAAAACAGCACTTAAGAATTTAAGTTCCGTTTTTTTGTATTTTTGAAGTTCAATTTATTAGATCGTTTGCTGTTAAAATAGTAGACAACTTCTAAAGATTTAAATTTCTTTATTAGAATGCATTTTATACCAGAAAAAATAGACAATTACGTTGTAGCACATTCACAACAAGAGCCCAAAATTTTGCAAGAATTAACAAAAGAAACGTGGCAGAAGGTTTTGAATCCTAGAATGTTAAGTGGTGCTTTTCAAGGACGAATTTTAGCGATGATTGCGAAGCTAATTCAACCTAAAAACATATTGGAAATTGGAACGTATACGGGGTATTCTGCATTGTGTTTTGCAGAGGGAATCTCTTTGGAGGGAAAAATAATTACCATAGATAAAAATGAAGAGTTAGCGACGCTTCAAAATAAATACTTCGAAAAATCTGGATTTAGAAATCAAATAACCCAGTTTGTTGGCAACGCAATTGAAATTATACCTACAATTGATGAAAAGTTTGACCTGGTTTTTATCGATGCAGATAAATCCAACTACACCAATTATTTTCATTTAATTATTGATAAAATGAATCCTGGCGGAATTATCCTGTCAGATAATGTTTTATGGAGCGGCAAAGTTGTGGAGAATTTAGATCCAAAGGATACGGATACAAAAGTACTTTTGGCCTACAATAAGTTGATGAATGAGGACATTAGAATAGAGACTGTTCTATTACCTATTAGAGACGGTTTAACAATAAGCAGGGTGAAATAGATTCTTGTTTTAGATAGTTAAAAGGTTTATTTTTTCTATCATTTTTAACAACCAATGAAGGGTAAAATTAAATTGGTGTTGTTAAAAGTCTATCAACCTAAAACTGCCTTTTTATAGGTCCTGTAAGATCATCAATACTGTCTTTAGCAGCAGTAATCTCTTTTTTAACGTCTTTGGCAATATCGGTATCTACGTCTAACTTCTCAGAACTGTCTTTTATTTCTCTTTTAATATCATTAGTTGCGTCTTTTACCTGACGGATTCCTTTGCCTAAGCCTCTTGCAATTTCAGGAATTTTATCTGCACCAAAAACCATTACCACAATCAACATGATAATCATAATTTCTGGACCACTAATAAATAAGAATACGGTATTCATAGTACAAAGATAATTATTTCTTTAACAACATTCGTTTAATTTCGTTCAATTTCATCAATGCTTCAATTGGGGTTAAGGTATCTATATTTGTTGCTAAAATCTCTTCTCTAATGTTTTCTAAAAGAGGGTCATCTAACTGAAAAAAACTAAGTTGCATTTCTTCTTGTTGTGTTTGTTTTAAAACATCTTTTACCTCTGAGCTTTTATTGTTTTTTTCTAGTTGTGCCAGTATTTTATTCGCTCTGTGAATTACCATATTTGGCATTCCTGCAAGCTTAGCAACGTGAATACCAAAACTATGATTAGAACCACCAGAGACTAATTTACGCAAGAATATAATGTTGTCTTTTAACTCTTTTACCGACACATTAAAGTTTTTAATTCGCTCAAAAGTAGTTGTCATTTCATTGAGTTCGTGATAATGCGTAGCAAACAATGTTTTGGCTTTTGAAGGATGCTCATGCAAAAACTCTGAAATTGCCCAGGCGATTGATATTCCGTCATAGGTAGAAGTACCTCGTCCTATCTCATCTAGTAAAATTAAACTTCTATCAGAAACATTGTTTAAGATAGATGCAGTTTCATTCATTTCTACCATAAAGGTAGATTCTCCCATCGAAATATTATCACTTGCCCCAACCCTTGTGAAAATTTTGTCAACAATCCCAATTTTTGCGTTTTGTGCAGGCACATAACTTCCCATTTGTGCTAATAAAACAATAAGTGCTGTTTGCCTTAGAATAGCAGATTTACCAGACATGTTTGGTCCAGTAATCATAATTATTTGTTGCTGATTTCTATTTAGAACAACATCATTTGCAATATAGGTTTGATCTATTTGCAATTGTTTTTCAATAACAGGATGTCGTCCGTTTTTAATATCTAAATCTGTGCTTTCATCCATAATCGGACGCACATAATTATTATCAATTGCCAAAACAGAAAAAGAGAGTAAGCAATCAATCTTTGCAATAATTTGCGCATTTTCTTGCACAATTTGCACGTATTGTATAATGTATTGCAGTAATTTAGAAAATATTTCTTGTTCTAATTTCTGAATCTTTTCTTCAGCACCTAAAATTTTAGTTTCGTATTCTTTTAGTTCTTCTGTAATATAGCGTTCTGCATTTACCAACGTTTGTTTACGGGTCCATTCTTCAGGTACCTTATCCTTGTGTGTATTTCTAACCTCGATATAGTAGCCAAAAACATTGTTAAAATCAATTTTCAGACTTGAAATTCCTGTACGCTCTGTTTCACGGGCTAACATGGCATCTAAATATTGTTTTCCAGTACTAGAAATTGCTCTTAAATCATCTAATTCTTGATGAACTCCTGTGGCAATTGCATTTCCTTTGTTGATGTTTACAGGCGCATTGTCAAATAAAGTATTCGCTATTTTTTCAATTAAATCAACACAAGTATGTAATTGATTCCCAAGTTCTTTTACGGTCTTATTTTTGCTTTTTTCTGCGGATGCTTTTATCGGTAATATGGCTTTTAAAGAATCCTTTAATAAGACAATTTCTCTTGGTGAAGCTTTGCCCGTAGCAACTTTAGAAATTAATCGTTCTAAATCTGATATTTGGTTTAATTGATAACTTACTATTTGCGAAAAGGCATCAGAATCTATAAAAAACTTTACCAATTCATGACGGTTTTTTATAGCAGCAATATTTTTTAATGGAAGCGCCAACCAACGTTTTAGCAACCTTCCTCCCATTGGTGAAATCGTTTTATCTATGACATCTAAAAGCGTGATTGCATTGATAGCGTTTGGATTGTATAATTCTAAATTTCGAACGGTAAAACGGTCCATCCAAACATAATCATTTTCGGCAATTCTACTGATAGCTTGTATGTGTTTTAACTGGTTGTGTTGTGTTTCTGATAAATAATACAAGACAGCGCCCGCCGCAATAATTCCGTTTTTTAAATCCTGAATCCCAAAACCTTTCAAGCTTTTTACCTCAAAATGATTTTGTAAAGTTTCATTTGCATACTCTTTTTGAAAAACCCAATCGTCTAAATAAAACGTATAATACCTGTTTTCAAAAAGTTCTAAAAAGTCTTGTTTGTTTTGTTTTTGTACTA
>JBNMOF010000212.1:0-3691 GCA_051277175.1 Polaribacter sp. | reverse complement strand
ACTATTAAATCATCCACAATGACTTGATCATTTATATCTTTGCGCTCTTTTTTTTGTTTTGAAAAATCTTGATCTTGTTGCGCACATATAGTCGTGCTAAAAATAATAAATAAGGTCGATAAATAAAAGAATTGTTTTATCATAATTTCCGGATTTTAATTGAATTAACATAAATATATATAAAAATAATCTATTATTATGATTATTCTATATTTACTATACACCAATAAATCAGGCTCATGATTTTAAATAGCGTATCTACAAAAGTATTACTGGCAATGCTTTTACTACCACTAGCAACTTTCTATCAAGAGTTATATAGCATTTCAACTATTATTCATAAAATATATGAGCTAGAAAAAGAAAAAGACCCAAAGTGCTATGCCACTGCAAATAGACTTGAAGATTTTATGTTTGGCACTCCTTTAAATGAAGATGCTAGAAATTTAAAAATTGAAATACAGAAAGAAATCATTAACTACCTCAGAAAAAAAGGTTCACAAAAAGCAAAAAAAGAAGGAAGCAAACATTTACCGCCAATAATTTATCTTTTACAAGAAAAATACCTCGAGAGATTTTGAATATAAGCTAAAAATATTACCATTTCAAAACTTGACTATGATCAGTATTCATCGGTTTCATATAAGCGATCGCTCTTTACTCTCTGTGACACAAGATCTCTTGCTATTTTCTTCGGATACTTTACTAACGTTTAATACAGCAGCCCTAGAATTAGTGAACCAATATGTAAACCTCCTAACGCTGGTTACCTTAAAAATTGCCAATATGAAATTAAGAGAAAAATATTTAACAGCACTCTTAGTTTGTTTTTTTTCTGCCAATTTGTCATAAAAATTAATTTTTGTTTGTATCTTTGCATTTCATTTTTAGTATATGGAATCAATCGAAAAAGTTATAGACGAGAAAATACAAGGGAAAGCTCTTGTAACTAAAAATAAAGCAGAAAATACTAAGAAATTATTCATAGAAAGTTACGGCTGTCAAATGAATATGAACGATAGTGAAATTGTTGCTTCAATTTTAGATAAAGAAGGGTATAATACCACTCAAATTTTAGAAGAGGCAGATTTAGTTCTGGTAAATACCTGCTCTATTAGAGAAAAAGCTGAAACCTCCGTTAGAAAGCGTCTACAAAAATACAACGCAGTAAAAAAAGTAAATCCAAAAATGAAAGTTGGTGTTTTAGGCTGTATGGCAGAGCGCTTAAAAGAGAAATTTTTAGAGGAAGAAAAAATTGTTGATTTGGTTGTTGGACCAGATGCTTACAAAGATTTGCCAAATTTATTAAGCGAAGTAAGCGAAGGTAGAAATGCTGTAAATGTTCTGCTATCTAAAGATGAAACCTACGGAGATATTTCTCCTGTTCGTTTAAATACAAACGGAGTTACCGCATTTGTTTCTATTACCAGAGGTTGTGATAATATGTGTACTTTCTGTGTGGTTCCTTTTACACGTGGACGCGAGAGAAGTCGAGATCCAAAGAGTATTTTAGAAGAAATAGGGTCTATGGTAGCGCAAAATTTCAAAGAAATTACACTTCTTGGACAAAATGTTGATAGTTTTCTATGGTATGGTGGTGGATTGAAAAAAGATTTCAAAAAAGCAACCGAAATGGCACAAGCAACTGCTGTAGGTTTTGCAGAGTTACTTGACATGTGTGCTACAAAGTTTCCAAAAACACGTTTCCGTTTTTCAACTTCTAATCCACAAGACATGAGTTTAGATGTAATTCATGTAATGGCAAAGCATATTAATATTTGTAAATACCTTCATTTACCGGTTCAAAGTGGAAGTAACGCGATGTTAAAAGCTATGAATAGGCAGCATACACGTGAAGAATACATGGAATTAATAGATAATATCTACAAAATAGTGCCAGAAATGTCTTTATCGCAAGATATGATTGTTGGTTTTTGTGGAGAAACGGAAGAAGATCATCAAGATACTTTGGCGTTGATGCAATATGTGAAATATGATTTTGGCTTTATGTTTACTTATTCTGAAAGACCTGGAACTTTGGCAGGAAACAAAATGGATGACGATGTGCCACACGCTACAAAAAAACGCAGATTACAGGAAATAATCGACTTACAACAAGAACATGCTTTATATAGAACACAGCAACATTTAGGAAAAACAGAAGAATTTTTAATAGAGGGCACTTCTAAGAAAAATCCGAATGAATGGAAAGGAAGAAATACACAAAACACCGTAGCTGTTTTTCCAAAAGAGGATTATAAGTTAGGTGAATTTGTAATGCTAAAAGTAGAAGATTGTACCTCGGCAACCTTAAAAGGTACTGTTATTGGGTATTCTGAAAATAATTAAGAAAGAGAATCAAGAGACAAGGCGCTCGACGTCATGCGTCAAAAAAAATCCTGATTCAAAAAAGAAAAAATGGAAAACTTACAAGCATTAAAACAACGTTTTGGTATTATCGGTAATGATATTCATTTAAACCGCGCTTTAGAAAAAGCAGTTCGAGTTGCGCCTACAGATATTTCTGTTTTAGTAACTGGAGAAAGTGGTGTTGGTAAAGAAAATATTCCTAAAATAATACATTCGTTATCCCATAGAAAACATGCAAAATATATTGCTGTAAACTGTGGTGCAATTCCTGAAGGAACCATAGATAGTGAACTTTTTGGTCATGAAAAAGGTTCTTTTACAGGCGCAACGCAAGACAGAAAGGGATATTTTGAAGTGGCAGACGGAGGCACTATTTTTTTAGATGAAGTAGGTGAATTACCGTTAACCACCCAAGTGCGTTTATTACGTGTTTTAGAAAATGGTGAATTTATAAAAGTAGGTTCCTCAAAACCACAAAAAACAACTGTTAGAATTGTAGCTGCAACAAATGTAAACATGCACGACGCAATTGAAAAAGAACGTTTCAGAGAAGATTTATACTATCGATTAAGTACGGTAGAAATTCATTTACCAGCACTAAGAGAACGGAATGAAGACGTGCACTTATTGTTTCGAAAATTTGCATCAGACTTTGCACAGAAATACAGAATGCCGTCTATAAGATTGGATGAAAATGCAGTTACTGTTTTACTCAATTACCGTTTTCCTGGGAACATTCGTCAGTTAAAAAATTTAGCAGAACAAATTTCTGTAATTGAAGAGAGCAGAACAATAACTGCCATTAAATTACAAAACTATTTACCAAATAATAAAGGGAACTTACCTGCTGTAATTGGAGGTAAAAAAGACAATGATTTTTCTTCGGAAAGAGATATTATGTATAAAATTCTGTTTGATATGCGTAATGATATCAACGATTTAAAGAAGTTGACACTCGATTTAATGAAAACTGGTGATATTGAAGAAGTAGAAGAACGAAATCATCAATTAATAGAAAAAATTTACGCAGATCAAAAAAGAAAAGAGAACAGCATCGAAGTGATGAATATTCCTCAGAATTCGTCTAAAGAAAAAGACTACGACTTTATAGAGACCATTGAAGAAGACGAATCTTTATCTTTACAAGACAAAGAAATTGAGATGATTAAAAAATCGCTCGAAAAAAATAATAATAAAAGAAAATTAGCCGCCAAAGAGTTAGGCATCTCAGAAAGAACTTTGTATAGAAAAATTAAACAATATGATTTGTAGCAATACTATCCATTTAAAATTTATGAAAAAAATAGTATTCATCACCTTG
>JBNMOF010000211.1:0-3692 GCA_051277175.1 Polaribacter sp. | reverse complement strand
CGGAACAATGAAAGCCTCTGAATTTGCATTAAAAAACGGGATTGCAATGAATATTGCTGGTGGAACGCATCATGCATTTTCCAATCGTGGTGAAGCTTTTTGTATGTTAAATGACCAAGCAATTGGGGCAAAATATTTACAGCAAAAAGGCCTAGTTGATAAAATACTAATTGTAGATTTAGATGTACATCAAGGAAATGGAACGGCTGAAATATTCCAAAATGACAATTCAGTTTTTACATTTTCTATGCATGGAAAAAGTAATTATCCTTTCATTAAAGAAAAAAGTGATGTAGATATTGCTTTAGAAAATGACACAAAAGACGAGGAATATTTAACTATTTTAAAAGAAATCCTCCCAAAACTCATCCAGCAAGAAAAACCAGATTTTATCTATTATCTGTGTGGAGTAGATGTTATAAAAACAGACAAATTAGGGAAATTAGGATTGACTATTGAAGGTTGTAAAGAGCGAGACCGGTTTGTTTTACAAACATGTTTCGATTTAGAAATTCCTGTTATGTGCTCCATGGGTGGTGGATATTCTAAGGATGTCAATGTTATTATCAATGCACACGCCAACACATTTAGATTGGCACAGGAAATTTATTTTTAATGCTTGAAAATAAATTTATTATTATTTCTTTTGAGTTCATTTATTTCCAAGTTTAATTGTTCTTTTGTGTTAAAAAAAAAATATGAAAAAATTAATCCTTTTTATGTTTGTGGCTACCCTACTTTCTTGTGGCGCTTCAAACAACATAAAATCTAAAGAGAACACAATTAAAGGTAATTGGGTTTTAAAAAAAATTACCTACAGTAAAACAGGAAATTATAATGTTACCCTATTTAATGATACAACAAAAAAATGCCTAGAAGGTAGCACTTGGAAGTTTGTGCCAAACAATAATTCTGGTGTATATTCTATAAATGGAGTGAACTGTATAACCGGTGATCGAGATTTTATTTTTGTTATTCAAGAAATTAACCAAGCCTCTGGTCTCTATGATTTTTTATTGAAACCAAAAAATAACCAAAGTAATATTGGTTTTAGGATAGAATTGTCTCAGCTCTCTGAATCGAACATGAAATGGCAACAAAATTTAATGATAGACGGAACACCATTTATTATTAATATGGACTTTATAAAACAATAGATATTATGAAAAAAGTATATAATAGGATAGCCATTTTTTTAATAGCATTTACCATGGCTGTAAGCTTTACTAATTGTGAAGCAACAAAAAATGCAAATAACAAACAAAAAGGAGCTACAATTGGAGCTACTGCTGGCGCGCTGCTTGGTGCTATTATTGGAAATAATGTTGGTAGTGGGAAAAACAGCAAACTAGGTGCTTTAATTGGTGGTGTAGTTGGCGGTGGAGCCGGAGTTCTAATTGGTAAGAAAATGGACGACCAAGCTAAAAAAATTGAAACTGAAATTCCTGGAGCAAAAGTAGAAAGAGTAGACAGCGGTATTGTAATAACTTTTGATGAAAATAGTGGTGTTTATTTTGATACAAATAAGTCGAACGTAAATGTTAAATCTCAGGCAGCTTTAAATAAGCTCGCTGGTGTTTTTGCAGAATTTCTAGATACTAACATTTTAGTTGTTGGACATACAGATAATGCGGGTAAAGACGAATATAATATGACCTTGTCACAAAAAAGAGCATTGTCTGTTACCAATTATTTAGTAGATAAAGGATTACAAAGTTCTCGATTTACAACACAATGGTTTGGGGAAACTCAACCAAAATATGACAATACAACTGCAGAAGGAAGAACTAAAAACAGAAGAGTAAATGTTGCTATTGTTCCAAATGAAAAAATGGTAGCACAAGCAAAGCAAGAAGTAAAGCAATAAAAATCACACTATTGTTTCTTAAAAAAGTCGCTTAAAAGCGACTTTTTTGCATTGCTATAATTTACAGTTTATCCTAAAAGACTCTTTTTCTTTAATTCGTTTACAAAAGGCTGTCGGTACATTCTTTTACCCAAAGCAGCGTTAATTGCATTGGCAACTGCACCCCCTGCAGGCGGTAAACCTGGCTCGCCTAAACCTGTTGGAGAGTTGTTATTCTCTACGAAATGAACAACTACTTTTGGAGTTTCATTCATTCTTATTAATCTGTAGTTGTCAAAATTTTGATATTGTGGTTTTCCTTCTTTAAATGAGAAATCACTGTACATTGCATGTCCTATTCCGTCTAAAACACCACCTTCAACTTGGTTTCTTGCACCCGTTGGGTTTACAACAATACCACAATCTACAGCAACAGTGACTTTGTTAATCACGGGGTACCCATCTTTTAAAACAATATCTGCTATTTCTGCAACATGCGTATTGTGGCTATAGTATGCAGAAAAACCTTGATAAACACCTTCTTTCGTTTTACCCCAATTTGCTTTTTCTCTTACTAATTTAATAGTGTCCTCCATTCTTTGCCCAGAATATTCTATTCTTTTATCATCTGTATTTTTTACATTTTGTAATAAATCTAAACGCAACTGAATAGGATCTACATTTAATTCTGTAGCCAATTCATCAAAGAAACTTTGTTCTGCAAATGCTAAAAAATTAGTGTAAGGGGCTCTCCAAGCACCTGTTGTAATATTACTCTTGTAATTACCCGTTTCTACTTTATAATTAGGAATACATCCTGCAGGGAAAAAATTAGGAATCGAGCCATACATATTACTTCCAATAGCAGCTTCTTTTAAATGATAACCAATTACTTTTCCGTCTTTTAAAGCTGCTTTTATTCTATATTTTACAGAAGGTTTATAAATACCTGCAGTCATATCATCTTCTCTGGTAGAAATAACTTTTACTGGTTTTTTAATTGCAGCAGATATTTCTGCGGCTTCATACACAAAATCTCCGTACAACCTTCTCCCAAAGCCACCGCCCATTCTAGTCATTTCTAAATGAATTTTATCTACATCATAACCCAACATATCTGCAACAACTATTGCTGCATATTCTGGCGTTTGAACAGGACCTACTAAATGAATTTTTTCTGCAGTTACATTGGCATAAAAATTCATTGGTTCCATACAATTGTGGGGTAAAAAAGGAGAATGATATGTTTTTTCAATCACTTTATCTGCAGTTGCAAAAGCGGTTTCTACATTTCCATCTTCTCTTTTTATATTCAGGTTTTTACCCTCTAAAATAGCTGTCAAAGCAGCGTCATGTGTCGCTGAACTTTCTGCTTTAGAAGCTGTTTCCCAAACTGCAGAAAGTGCTTTTTTACCTTTTATTGCTGCCCAAGTATTTTCTGCAATTACAACTACTTTGTCTGTTTCAGATAATTTAACAGTCCAGTTACTTTTGCCAGACTTTAGGTATTTTCTTACTTTATCTCCTATGGTTATCACCTCTAAAACCCCTTTCACTTTTAATGCTTCCGAAGCTGTAAAAGTTTTTAATTTCTGGCCGAAAGCGGGAGGTCTTAAAACAGTGGCAAACAACATACCTTCTGCCTTGTAATCGAAACCAAAAAGTGGCTTCCCTGTAATAATTTTATCAATATCTACGTTTACTATTTCTTGCCCAATAATGGTGAAATCTTTTGTTTCCTTTAGCGTTACATCTTCAGGAACCTCTAATACAGCAGCTTCTTTTACAAGGTCTCCGTATCCTAATGAATCTCCATTTAAATTTGTAATAACCCCTTTAGAGGCTT
>JBNMOF010000210.1:0-3733 GCA_051277175.1 Polaribacter sp. | reverse complement strand
TCTGAACTCGGAAGTTCAAACATTGCATCTGTAAAAATTGCTTCACATAAAGACCGCAAACCTCTTGCACCTAACTTGTATTCAACTGCTTTTTCTACAATGTAATTTAAGGCTCCCTCTTCGATACTAAATTCAACGTCATCCATTGTAAATAACTTAGAGTACTGCTTAATTATTGCATTTTTAGGCTCTGTTAGAATAGCTCTTAAAGTTACCGCATCTAAAGGATTCATATAACTTAAAACTGGCAATCGTCCAATAATCTCAGGAATTAAGCCAAATGCTTTTAAATCTGACGGAATGATATATTGCAGCAAGTTTTCTTCATCTACTTTGTCATCATCTAAAGACGCGCTAAAACCTACAGCCTGCATATTTAAACGCTTGCTAATAAATCTTTCAATCCCAGAAAATGCCCCACCAGCAATAAATAAGATCTCCTTGGTATCTACTTCTATAAATTTTTGCTCAGGATGTTTTCTTCCTCCTTTTGGCGCAACATTTACAACAGTTCCTTCTAATAACTTTAACAATGCTTGCTGAACTCCCTCTCCAGAAACGTCTCTTGTTATTGAAGGATTGTCTCCTTTTCTGGCAATTTTATCAATTTCATCAATAAAAATGATTCCTCTTTGCGCCTTTTCTACATCGTAGTCTGCGGCTTGTAATAATTTACTTAAAATGCTTTCTACATCTTCACCAACATATCCTGCTTGTGTTAACACCGTTGCATCAACTATGGCAAAAGGTACATTTAGCATTCTTGCAATTGTTTTTGCAACTAAGGTTTTTCCTGTTCCGGTTTCACCTACTAGCACAATGTTAGATTTTTCAATCTCTACATCATCTTCCTCATCTTTTGTCTGTAATAATCTTTTATAGTGGTTATAGACAGCAACCGCCATTGCTCTTTTAGTTTCTGTTTGCCCAATAATATATTGATCTAAAAAGTCTTTTATTTCTCTAGGCTTTTTAAGTGTTAAATCTTTAGACAAACCGGTGCCTTTTGTATCCGAAACTTCTTCTTCAACAATACCGTGTGCTTGTTCTATACATTTATCACAAATATGAGCATCCATACCCGCGATTAGCAAGTCGGTTTCTGCTTTTTTTCGTCCGCAAAACGAACATTCTAAATTTTCTTCTTTCGACATTTATTTCGCTTTTAGCCTTTAGCTATATCACTATTAGCTCATCAACATTATAAAAAGAAACTTTTTAATAAAAAAATTACTTTCTCTCATTGCATTTAACTTTTTTACTAAAAGCTAAATGCAAGTGGTTTTTTACTGTATTACTTCTTTCTTTCTAAAACTTCGTCAATCATGCCGTACGTTTTAGCTTCATCAGCTTTCATCCAATAATCTCTATCAGAATCACTGTGAACTTTCTCTATTGTTTGTCCTGAATGTTTTGCGATAATCGCATACAATTCATCTTTCAATTTCAAAATTTCTCTAGTTGTAATTTCTATATCTGAAGCCTGACCTTGCGCACCACCCAAAGGTTGGTGAATCATAACTCTAGAGTGTGGCAACGCAGAACGTTTTCCTTCTGCTCCTGCACACATTAAAACTGCCCCCATAGAAGCTGCCATACCTGTACAAATAGTTGCAACATCTGGTTTTATAAATTGCATGGTATCATAAATACCTAAACCGGCATACACCCCTCCACCTGGTGAATTTATATAAATTGAAATATCTTTATTAGCGTCTACACTTTCTAAAAATAACAACTGTGCCTGAATAACATTTGCTACTTGATCGTTAATTCCTGTTCCTAAAAAAATAATTCTATCCATCATTAAACGTGAGAAAACATCCATTTGAGTGATGTTCATCTGACGTTCTTCCATAATATATGGTGTTAAACTACTTGTGATTTTACCAAAATGTGTGCTATTAATTCCGTGATGTTTAGTAGCGTATTTTTCGAACTCTTTCCCGTAATCCATTTTCGTGTTTCTTTTAAAATTTGTTTTGTAAAGATAAGAACTATTTCTTACTATTTTGTTTCAGTTTGTCGCTGAAAAAACCTGAACCTAACACTTCTGGTTTTCTGTTTTTATATATCTGCTCTACTTTAAACAAGAGTGCGCGGTATTAAAAACTGCCAAAAATTATTTGTAAACTTCTTTTGTGAACTCTTGATATGAAAGCTCTTTTGTTTTAAAGCTCATCTGCTCTTTATAAAAAGTTAATAATTTTTGACTTACTAATTGAGATTGTAATTTTTGAGCTTCTTCTTTATTTTGCAAGATTCTACCAGCAATTTCGTCCAATTCTTTTTCTTCTGGATTCATGTTGCCAAATTGTGCCATTTGCGTGCGAATAAATCCTTTTGCATATGCAACCAATTCTGCATACTCTATTTTGATCTCATTATCTTTCATAATCTTTCCTTCGATCAATTGATAACGTAAACCTTTTTCAGATCTTGTGAATTCTGCTAACGCTTCTTCTGCTGTTAATGGTTTTTCACCAGCAGTTGCCAACCATTTTTTTAAAAACGCTGCAGGTAAATCAAACTTTGTGTTTTCTACTAAATGTTCTGTGATGGCATTTAACAATTGTTGATCTCCTTGTTGCTTAAATTGTTTTTCTGCGTCTTCTTTAATTTTTTCTCTTAATTCTGTTGCTGTAGTAACGCTTCCGTCAGTAAATAAGGTATCAAATAATTCTTTGTCTAAATCTGCAGGTGCTGTGGTTGTAACTTCTGCTACAGTTAGCGTAACATGAATGTCTAAATCATGAATTGCATCAGGAGAAACCCCTAAAATAGTTTCTAATTTATGATTGTCTTCAAATAATTCTTTGGTTGCTACCTCAATTACATCTCCAACTTTAGCACCAATAAATTTCTGCTCGTTCTTTTTTCCTTTCAGATCGCTTACTAAAAAAGTTGCTTTATTATTGATTTCTTTTTCTTCATTTACAAAAGTACCTGTGATATTAGAATTCGCTATGGCCTCTTCTAAAGGAGACACTTTCCCATAACGTATTTGAATGTTTTTTAATTCATCATCTAATAAATCTTCTGGAGCAATAATATTGTATTCCGTTACTTTCTTCTTAGATTTTAAATCTACATCGAATTTAGGCACTAAACCTAATTCAAATTCAAAAGACAGCGTTTCTGAATCCCAGTTAAAATCTTCTTGAACTCTTGGTAAAGGATTCCCTAAAAGGTCTAACTTTTCTTCTGCTAAAAACGTATTTAAAGATTCTTGTAAAAGCTTATTTACTTCCTCCATTAATATAGATTTACCATGCTGCTTTTTAATCATACCTATTGGCACTTGTCCCTTTCTAAAACCCGGAACATTTGCTTTTTTGCGATGATCTGCTAACAATGTTGCTACTTTTGCTTGATAGTCTTCTGCAACAATATCAATTTTTACAACTGCGTTTAACGCATCTATGTCTTCTTTTTTAATATTCATTTATTTCTGCTTTTATCTTAAAAAATAGAGTGTAAAATTAGTCAAAAATATTATGCTTAACAAGCAATCAAGTACTTCAATTTCAGTTGAAAATACGCTATATGAATGAAAATAATTACACTGATTTATATACATTTAAATTATTAATTATTATTCTTACCCTCTTTTAATAATGAAAATAATACCGATCTAAAAATAGAAAGTAAGATGCTAAAAAGCAAAGCTGCAAAGAACCCTGAAACCGCAAAACCGTCTACTAATTTGTCTGCTATTAAAATTATTATCGCA
>JBNMOF010000209.1:0-3813 GCA_051277175.1 Polaribacter sp. | reverse complement strand
ATTTCCTGTAATCTCTTTATATAAGTTTAATAAAGCAAAAACAACGTTAGATGGTTTTGCAATCAAACGTTTGTCTGCATTTGCTCCCGTAAGAGACATATTGCTTTCTACTTGAACATGGTAAGACATTTTACCGGTCTCTGGTTTTCTACCTGCTACATACGCTTTCTCAAAACCTCCATGAAAATCTCCTAAGAAATCTGCACCAAAAGAAACGATAGTCTCTGCATTTTCTAATTTGTAATTAGGCAAAGCTCTCCTTCCATACATTGCCTCAAACGCATCTGCTGAAGCATCCTCAGAAATTGCATCGTACACAATATGTTTTGCATTTGGATACGCAGCTAAAAACTCACCAACCACTTTACCTGTTGATGGACTCGCCATTGTTCCAGTTAATAAAACAACTTGCTTTCCAGCTTCCCTAAAATCCTTTAATTTCTGTCCTATTTCTTTATCGGCATCGGCCCAAGAAATAGCTGTACCATTTTTAGTGGGTTCCTTTAAACGTAATTGCTCATCATACAAAGACAGTACAACTGCTTGCACTCTTGCGCTTGTAGTTCCCTTCGCCTCTTTATTTGGCATTATTTGAATAGGTCTTCCTTCACGTGTTTTAACCAACACATTTGCAAAATCAAAACCATCTGCCACAGAAGTAGCATACCAATCTGCAACACCAGGCATAATATCATTTGGTTTTACAACATAGGGAATCGATTTTACAACCGGTCCTTCACAGGCAGCTAGAGAAGCTGCTGCTGTTGTAAAGCCAACATACTTTAAGAAATCTCTACGTGTGGTAGAAGAAGTCTCTAGTGTTTCTTTATCACCTAAAAAGTCATCTGTAGGAATATCTTCCACAAACTCATTTTTACTAAGCGTTTCAACAACAGAACTACCTTTTAGTTCTTCAACACTTTTCCAGTATTTTTTGTTTGAAGCCATTTATACTTTTTTATTTATTGATTGAAAGATTGGAATCATTGAGAATATCAATGCTACACCTCTTTTAATTTTTGAATCTTTAATTACTCTTATTAATAATGACATTTACCACATTCCAGTCCACCTAGCTGCGCAATAGTAACTTTCTCTACTCCGTATTTTGTTGCTAGCTCCTCATGAATTTTAGCATAATATTCATTTCCTTTTAAATCTACATTTGTTTCCCTGTGACAGTTAATACACCAGCCCATTGTTAATGGAGAATATTGATACATTTCATCCATCTCCTCTACAGGACCGTGACATTGCTGACACTTTAAACCTGCGACCTTCACATGCTGCGCGTGGTTATAGTATACGAAATCTGGAAGATTGTGAATACGAATCCATTTTATTGGCTTCTCTTCCCCTGAATACTCTAACGTTTCAGGATCCCAACCTGCAGCGTCATATACTTTTGCAATTTCGCCATCTAAGCGCTCTTTGCCATATATCTGCCCATTCCATTCTATCTCTGTTCCCTCTGCAACTTCTGCAATCGCCATGTGGCAGTTCATACACACATTTACAGACGGTATTCCCGAGTGTTTACTGTGTTTTGCTGATGAGTGGCAATATTGACAATCAATTTTATTTTCTCCAGAGTGAATTTTGTGTGAAAATGCAATTGGCTGAATTGGCTGATACCCTTGATCGATACCAACGCTAAATAGCGTCCCAAACAGCAAATAAATACCTATCAGCACCAAAAACAATGTTGCCATTACTTTTAAGAAAGTGTTCTTTTTAACACCTGCCCACAACTCTTGAAGATCTCTTCTTAAATTCGCTTTTGATTCTATTTTTTTATTTCCTTTTAACTCACTTACTTGTTTTAATAAACTAGCAATCATTAAAAATGCGACCACTACTGCAGCGGCAAGAAAATAGATCACCCAACTCGGAGCGCCTCCATCTGAAACTACATTTCCACCGATTGTGGTTTCCCCAGCAACGGGAACTTTTTTAATCTCCCCAACAGTTGTATAGTATAAAATATCATCGATATTTTTATCTGTTAGTTGCGGAAACGCATTCATCGCAGACGTAGCATATTGTGCCGCCTGTGCTGCTTCTGCATTTACTTTTTGAAATTCCGCATTATTTTTAATCCAAGATTTCAACCAAGAATTTTCTCTACGCTCTTCTACTCCTCCCAATGCTGGACCTACTAATTTCTTATCTAATTTGTGACAAGACGCACATAAAGAATTAAATAATTTTCTTCCTTCTTTTTGACGTGCCTCGTCCATATCTTGAGAATAAGAAGATACGCTAAACGCAAAAAACAAAAGTAAGGTAAGACTCTTTAAAAGTACCGTAGTTAGTTTACTCTGTAATGCTACACTTTTCATATTTACAAACTATAATTTTAGTATTGTGTACAAATTTGCCCAAAAAAAACAGCTTTTGAACCGTTCCACAAAAGTACTACATATTGCTAAATTTTGAAAAGCTAATAGAATCTTAAATATCAATTTATAACAGTTCTAAATAACATAAATAGTCAATTTATTCTTTAGCAAGTTGTTATTTTTGTGGCTAGATTTTAGATTATGAAAAATACATTATTTTTAAAAATTGTTTTATTCTGTTTATTTGTAAATACAGGCGTTTTAAGCTCTCAAAATGCAACAACTGAAAGTAAAGACATTAAAAATTTATTAGAAAAAAAGAGAAATTATAATAAATCTGTTGGTTTTGGCTATGGTATTCAAATTTATTATGGAACCGAAACAATTGCAAAAAGCAAAAATGCTAGGTTTCATATTTTATACCCTAAAGTTCAAACAAAATTAGTTTACAACAACCCCGAATGGAAAGTTCAAGTAGGGAACTATAAAACTAGATTAGAGGCCGACAGAGCTAATTTAATCTTCAGAAAAGAGTTCTCTGGAACTATTGTTATTCCCATGGGTAAATAGTTCAATTAACAATTAGCTATACCCAAAAAAAATATACCATAAAAAAAGCCGAAATTCAAAATGAATTTCGGCTTTTACTTTATATAAAAATTAGTTTATTTCAACTTCTTTTTAACTGCTACTTCTTTATAAGCCTCAATCAAATCTCCTTCTACAATATCATTGTAGTTTTTAATTTGAACCCCACAATCATATCCTTTTGCAACTTCTCTTACGTCATCTTTAAATCGTTTTAAAGCTGTAAGTGTTCCATTATGAACTACAATTCCGTCTCTTATAATTCTAATTTGAGAATCTCTAAATATTTTACCAGACATTACCATACATCCTGCAATATTACCAACTTTAGAAATTTTATAAACTTCTCTAATTTCAACATTACCAGTAACCTCTTCTTTCATGACAGGAGATAACATTCCTTCCATAGCATCTTTAAGATCATTTATTGCGTCATAAATAATAGAATATGTTCTAATATCTACTTCTTCTCTATCTGCTATTACTCTTGCGTTTCCTTGCGGTCTCACGTTAAATCCTACTATAATTGCATCTGAAGCTGTTGCTAATAGCACATCGCTTTCTGTAATGGCTCCAACACCTTTGTGTAAAATATTTACTTGAATTTCTTCTGTAGATAATTTTTGGAAAGAATCTGTTAACGCTTCTACAGAACCATCTACATCTCCTTTTAAAATGATGTTTAATTCTTTAAAGTCTCCCAACGCAATTCTACGTCCAATTTCATCTAAAGTTAATGTTTTCTGAGTTCTTACAGACTGCTCACGTTGTAATTGCGATCTTTTTGAAGCAATTTGTTTCGCTTCTCTTTCATCGTCAAAAACAACAAACTTGTCTCCTGCTTGAGGTGCACCATCTAAACCTAATATAGATACTGGCATCG
>JBNMOF010000208.1:0-3824 GCA_051277175.1 Polaribacter sp. | reverse complement strand
TTTTTAAAAATAGTGATAATATTTTTGATTATGGATTTACATTTTGAATATGCACCAAATTGTTTAAAATTAAAGAATTGAAATATGAAGCAATTTAAAAAGTGTTAAGATTTATTTCAATAAACCTTAACACTTTTTAAATATATAGTTATATGCCTCTACAGATCATCAAAATCAATTGTGATTTTAGGTGTTGTAGGATATGCCTGACATGCTAGTACGAAACCTTCTTCAATTTCGCCATCTGTTAAAATTGAGTTTTTAACCATTACAGCTTTACCTTCTGTCACTTTACATAAACAAGAGCTACAAACTCCACCTTGACAAGAATACGGTGCATCGATATTATTGCGTAAATTTGCAGCTAAAATATCATCTGTTTGAGACATTATAAATGTTGTCTTTTCATCGTCTAAGAGCACAGTTATTTCAGTAGTTCCCTCTTTAACTTGTGCCACTTTTTCTTTGTCGGCAGAAGTTGTAAACAATTCAAAATGAATATTTTCTTTTGCTATTTTGTTTTTTTCTAAAGTCTTAGAAACATCTTTTATCATTTCTTCCGGACCACATAAATAAGCGGCATTAAAAGAAGTTTCTTTGTACATGTTTTTTACAAAGTAGCTGGTTACGTTTCCGTCAATTCTTCCACGCAAGCTGTTTTTTACGTTCTCTCTACTATAAATATAATGCAGTTTAAACCTGTCTGCATATGTTTCTTTTAAGCTATTTAATTCCTCAAAAAAGATGGTATCTGCAACAGACTTGTTACCATAAATTAATGTAAAACTAGCGGAGGTTTCTGTTTCTAAAACTGTTTTTAATAATGATAAAATTGGCGTAATTCCAGAGCCAGCTGCAAAACCAATATAATTATTTTCTACTTTAGGAGTTAATAAAAAACGTCCTTCTGGAGCGGCAACTTCAATGGCATCACCTACTTTTAAATGAGTGGTTGCATGCGTCGAAAAGACACCTTGTTCCACTTTTTTTATAGCGACTCTTATTTCTCCACTTTGAGGAGTAGAGCAAATAGAGTAGGCTCTTCTGACGTTTTCGTCGTTTATTGTGGTTTGAAGTGTGATATACTGTCCTGATTCAAAACTAAAATCAGCTTTTAAATGTTCAGGTATCTTGAATACTACAGAAACCGCATCTGCGGTCTCTTGTTTTATTTCTTGAATGTGTACTTTGTGAAATTCTGCCATAAAGGGATTAAACTAATTTGTTTTCAATTAAATATTCAGCTATTTGAACTGTGTTTGTAGCAGCACCTTTTCTTAGGTTGTCAGCTACAATCCACAAATTTAAGGTATTTTTTTGAGATTCATCTCTTCTAATTCGGCCAACAAAGACCTCATCTTTGTCATGTGCATTAATGGGCATTGGGTAAATATTATTAGCCACATCGTCTTGCACAATAATGCCTGGAGTATCGGTTAAAATTTGACGAACTTCAGTAAGATCAAAATCATTTTGAAATTGCACATTTACAGCTTCAGAATGGCCGCCAGCAGTTGGTATTCTAACAGCAGTTGCAGTCACAGAAAAAGAGGTATCATTTAAAATTTTCTTTGGCTCTTTTACCAATTTCATTTCTTCTTTTGTATATCCATTTTCTAAAAAAACGTCGCAATGAGGCAGTGCATTTCTTCCAATTTTATGAGGATATGCCATTTCACCATCAATACCAGCTTCTTCATTATCTAATTGTTGTACCGCTTTTACACCGGTTCCAGATACAGATTGATAGGTGGAGATTACCACACGTTTCATTTTATATTTTTTATGCAATGGCGCCAAAGCCATTACGAGTTGTATGGTAGAACAATTTGGATTTGCAATAATTTTATCATTGGGAGTCAAAATAGCACCATTAATTTCTGGGATCACCAATTTTTTTGTGGGATCCATTCTCCAAGCAGAAGAATTATCAATCACGGTAGTACCAACTTCGGCAAATTTTGGAGCCCATTCTAGAGAAGTTTCTCCACCTACAGAAAATAAAGCAATATCTGGTTTCATTTTCAAGGCGTCTTCTAGAGTTACAACCGTATATTCGTTTCCTTTATACGATAATTTTTTACCGGCGGACCGCGCAGATGCAACAGGAATTAATGCTGTTATTGGCAAATTACGTTCTTCTAAAACTTTCAACATTACTGTGCCAACCATACCAGTTGCGCCAACTACAGCTACTTTCATTTTTTTTATTCTTTTAGGATGCAAAGATGCTAAAAAAAAGAAAGATTTAAATTACTTAAAACGTTATAAATCAGCCAAAGTTTAAAAATGAAGCAAATAAATTGCTGGTGTTTAAAATTAAACTTTTAAGTGCGCGTCATTAAATTAGTTAAAGTAATTGCACGCTCATAAAAATGAAAAAAGAGTTCAAACATACTGTTCAATCTGGGCTAGGTTTTTTTTGAGCTTAATTCATGCCTCAAATAAATTCGCGTACTGTTAAATCGAGTGCTTATATTTTTAGGTAGCATTGCATTGAGATGTTATTTTTTGGAGCAATACTCACTTTTAACATAAAATTTGTAGTTTTGTGCCAGATTTACAGTTAAAACTGCAAATCAACCAAAAAACAATTTTCAATATAATTAGTATAGCATGCAACTGTACAACAAGTTAAGCGCCATAGAACGCGCTGCATTAATAGATGAAGCTGGAAAAGACAGGCTTACAATTTCCTTCTATCAATATTTTAAGATAGAAGATCCACAATTATTTAGAGATAAATTATTTTTAGAATGGAACGCTTTAGATGTTTTAGGAAGAATCTATGTTTCTTTTGAAGGGATAAATGCGCAGTTATCTGTCGATTCCGAAAATTTCTACGCTTTAAAAGATCAATTAGATAGTATTTATTTTTTAAAAGGCATTCGATTAAACGTTGCTTTAGAACACGATAATAAATCATTTTTAAAGCTGAAAGTAAAAGTTAGAAATAAAATTGTTGCGGATGGTTTAAAAGACGAAACCTTTGATGTTACAAATAGAGGAGTTCATTTAAACGCAGAAGAATTTAACGAAATGCTATCAAATCCTAATACGATTTGTGTGGATATGCGAAATCATTATGAGAGTGAAATTGGTTATTTCGAGGGCGCTATAACCCCAGATGTAGATACGTTTAGAGATTCTTTGAATATTATTGAAGAAGATTTAAAAGACAACAAAGAAGATAAAAATTTATTGATGTATTGCACAGGTGGAATTCGATGTGAAAAAGCTTCTGCGTATTATAAGCACAAAGGTTTTAAAAATGTTTTTCAATTGGAAGGCGGAATTATTGAATATACCCGTCAGATACAACAAGAAGAAATAGAAAATAAATTTATTGGAAAGAACTTTGTTTTTGACCACAGAAGATCTGAGAGAATTACAGAAGATGTAGTTTCTAGTTGTCACCAATGCGGCAAGCCTTGCGATGCACATACAAATTGTGCAAACGATGGCTGTCATTTATTATTTATTCAATGTGATGCCTGTTCTGAAGCCATGGAAAACACCTGTTCTCCAGAGTGTCAAGAAACCATTCAATTGTCCTTTGAGGAGCAGAAAGAATTGAGAAAAGGCAAAGGAAATAGTAATAAAACTTTCAAAAAAGGTAGAAGTGAGGTTTTGACATTCAAGAAATAAAAAGAACTTATTAAAAATTGCTTGTGAACACCTTGTATGGGTATCTGAAAACCAGAGGCTTTAAAAGTTGATTTACAAAGATATTGGTCGAGACAAATAACTTTATAATATCGATTGTTTTACAAATACGGAAAAGAATATTTACTAATAGCAGTTGAGCTATTATTTTGGGAAAC
>JBNMOF010000207.1:0-3825 GCA_051277175.1 Polaribacter sp. | reverse complement strand
TGACTTTAAATCTTCAGATAAAGAAACATTAGAAATAGGCAAAGCATTTGCTCTTACCTCTTGACCGTTTTCTACAGCTAAAATTTCAGCTAATTTTTCATGGTCAAATGCAGCTTCTTTTGTTTTAGAAGTTGCATCCACTAAAACAAACTTTTTTCCATCCTTATTTGTGGTCGAATACAGTAGTTTATTTCCATTTACAAATGAACTTTCAGAAACCTGGTTATACACCAAGGAATTCAAATTCCTGTCCATATGTTTTGCTGCGGCTTCATATTCTGCAACTGTAAATTGTTTTTGCCCTTTCGAATTAGAACAATTTACTAGTAAAATTGAAAAAATACCAAATATTAAAACTTTCGTTAAAGCTGATTTCATAAGTTTTCTAATTCTTTTCTTTTGATAATTCTGTAAAGTATTTATAAAAATAAGGAATGGTTTCGATTCCTTTTAGATAATTCCAAACTCCAAAATGCTCATCTGGCGAGTGAATTGCATCTGAATTCAAACCAAAGCCCATTAAAATAGTTTTGCTCTTTAATTCTGACTCAAATAAAGCTACAATTGGAATACTACCACCACTTCTTTGTGGTATTGGTGTTTTACCAAACGTAGTTTCGAACGCATTACTTGCCGCTTTGTAGGCGATGTTGTCAGTTGGCGTTACATATCCTTGTCCACCATGATGTGGTTTTACAATAACGGTTACAGATGCTGGCGCAATACTTTCAAAATGCTTTTTGAATAATTCGGTAATTTCTCTCCAATCTTGATTTGGGACTAAACGCATTGATATTTTTGCAAAAGCAGAACTACCAATTACGGTTTTTGCACCTTCACCGGTATATCCTCCCCAAATTCCGTTGACGTCTAAGGTAGGTCTAATAGCATTTCTTTCATTGGTAGAATATCCTTTTTCACCGTGAACAGCACTAATACCGATAGACTTTTCGTAATTTTCTAAAGAAAAAGGAGCTTTTGCCATTTCAGCTCTTTCTTCTGTAGATAAATCTTCTACATTGTCGTAGAAGCCAGGAATCGTAACTTTATTGTTCTCATCTTGTAGAGAAGCAATCATTTTTGTTAAAATATTGATTGGATTTGCAACGGCTCCACCGTACAAACCTGAATGTAAATCTCTATTAGGACCTTTCACTTCAACTTCAACATAACTTAAGCCACGCAATCCAGTGGTTATAGACGGAATATCATTTGCTATCATTCCAGTATCAGAAATTAAAATAACATCATTGGCTAATTTCTCTTTGTTTCTTGGAACAAACCAAGCCAAACCTTCAGAACCAACTTCCTCTTCACCTTCAATCATAAATTTTACATTACAAGGTAAATTCCCAGTAGATATCATGTATTCCAGAGCTTTAACATGCATATACATTTGTCCTTTATCATCACAAGCACCTCTTGCGAAAATTGCGCCTTCCGGATGAATTTCAGTTTTTTTAATAACAGGTTCAAACGGAGGTGAAGTCCATAACTCTATTGGATCTGCTGGTTGCACGTCATAATGACCATACACTAAAACAGTAGGTAATTTTTTATCAATAATTTTTTCTCCATAAATAATCGGATATCCAGGGGTTTCGCATATTTCTACGTGGTCACAACCTGCTTTTTTAAGGCTTTCTAATACAAAATCGGCAGTATTTAAAACATCTTTTTTGTAGGCTTTATCTGCACTTACCGAGGGTATTTTTAAAAGACTAATAAGTTCCTCTAAAAAACGTTCTTTATTCTCTTGTATATAACTTTGAATAGTACTCATTAAATTGTTTTTTTTATTTCTTCATCAAAAGTAGAAAAATTATTATGAACAAGTTTGTAGTTTGTAACTATTGTTTATATTTGCATCCCGAAACTTGGGAAAAGATGCAGGCGTGGTGGAATTGGTAGACACGCTAGATTTAGGATCTAGTGCCGAAAGGTGTGAGAGTTCGAGTCTCTCCGCCTGTACAAAGTAAAACCCTGTAGCACATTGTGTTACAGGGTTTTTCGTAAAAAACCGTGTCATAATCGCGTCAAATCATAAATCGTAAAATACATAATTAACTTATAATCAATAATTTAAAGTATTTATTTTTTAATTTAATCTCTTGCGTTACCCGAGGATTTAGTTAAGATTTTTTGTTTATTTTTACTAAAAAAATAAATGAGAGAGGGAATTATTGATTGGATTGATAGGAGAAAATGGGTAATAATAATAATACTTTTAGTTTTTACGTTTTTCGCACCAATTCTATTTACTTCCTTTACTATAATAGATTTTTCTAATACGGGTGAAATAGGAGATACAATTGGAGGTATAACAGCACCATTCGTTAATTTAGTAGCTGCTTTTTTGGTATATATATCTTTTAGGGAACAGATAAAAGCAAACAAATTATTAAGTAAAGAAAGTTCATTCAATTATTTTAATTCAACTCACAAAATAATTGCAGAGGACTTATCACAAATAACTCCTAAATTAAGAACTAATTACAAATATTCTAATCTTCTTGATAAAGAAGGTTATCCGAGTCGAAGCATAGAGGAAAGTCTGCTTGAAGATGATTATAGGAAAAGAATGTCCACGGCTTATTTAGCTAAAGCAATTGTAAATTTGGATAGAATTAAATTAATTTTACGAAATACTGAATTATTTATTAATGAGTTAGTAGATTCTAAGATGACACCAGCATTAAAAACAAGTTTGTCTTTACGACTAGGAGAGGTTTTAAAAACTACTTATTTAGAATATAAAAAAGCTTCTAGGGATATTGATAATAAAGAAAATATTGATGAAGATTTTCATAGAAAAATGAAGTATTTAAATGAGCATTTCATTGCTATTCGTGCATTAATTAAGCCTTTAAGATAAATTTAAATATTCAGTATGGTTATTTTGAAAAATGAAGATTCTAAATTAAATAAAGGTTTATATTCTGTTATAAATAAAGATGAAAACAGCTCTTTAACCGTGTCAAAATCGTGTCAAAACAAATAAAAAAAATATCTTTTGTAAAATTTAAGTTACTAATAATGAGTATGTTATGTTTTTAAAATTGGAAAAATAGAGTTCGAGTCTCTCCGCCTGTACAAATTTAATAACCCTTTTAACATTAATATTGTTGAAAGGGTTTTTTAATGAAAATTAATTTCTTTACCTTACATAAGCATTAGAGCTATTATGGCACCTCTTTTTTGAAAGTTTTAATACGTAAGAAAAGCATGCACTTAAATCAATTTTGAAAGTACAATGAAATTACATCCGTTAAAATTTACTCCAGTTTTTAAATACAGGCTTTGGGGAGGAGAAAAATTAAAATCAGTTTTAAATAAAGAATATTCTGAATCGAATATTGGAGAATCATGGGAGATTTCTGACGTAGAAAATGATGAAACTGTTGTTACCACTGGTTTTTTTAAAGGAAAAAGTTTAAAAAATTTAACAGAAGCATATAAAGGAGAATTTTTAGGAAACAGTGTTTATAAACAATTTGGGAGTGAATTTCCACTTTTAATTAAGTTTATAGATGCCAAAACGCCACTGTCTATCCAGGTTCATCCAGGGGATGCAGTCGCTAGAGCGCGTCACAATTCATTTGGCAAAAATGAAATGTGGTATGTCATGGAATCCGACGAGAATGCCGAGATAATTGTTGGTTTTGATGAAAACCTAGATAAAGAAGATTACAATACATGTGTGGTTGATGGATCTATTTTAGAAGTGATGCATCATGAAAAAGTGGTCAAAGGAGATACTTTTTATATTCCTACAGGAAGAGTACATGCGATTGGTTCGGGTGTTTTGTTGGCTGAAATTCAGCA
>JBNMOF010000206.1:0-3830 GCA_051277175.1 Polaribacter sp. | reverse complement strand
AAGCCTGGATTTAAATACACATAATATTTCAACATTTTTGCTACATATTCATTTCTGAATCTGTATTTATTGAAAATTTCTTCATCTGGAATAAAAGAAACTTTGGTTCCTTTTCTGCGAGAGCTTTCTTCTAAAAAATCTTGATTTTCTAAATTCCCTTGACTAAACTCAGCCGAAGCAGATTTCCCGTCTCGTGAAGACTCTACTCTAAAAAATGAAGAAAGTGCGTTGACTGCTTTTGTACCTACTCCGTTTAAACCAACAGATTTTTTAAACGCTTTGGAGTCGTATTTACCTCCTGTATTCATTTTAGAAACTACATCTACTACTTTTCCTAAAGGAATTCCACGTCCGTAATCGCGAACGGTAACTTTATTTCCTTGAATAGAAATTTCAATGTTTTTTCCAGCTCCCATGACATATTCATCAATAGAATTGTCTAAAACTTCTTTTACAAGAATATAAATTCCATCGTCTGCAGAAGAACCATCTCCTAATTTACCAATGTACATACCTGGACGCATTCTAATATGCTCTTTCCAGTCTAAAGACCTGATATTATCTTCGGTATATCTTGTTTCTTGACTCATGAAATCTCTTACTGTTATTAGGTTTGAAGCCTTGCTAAAGTAACATTAAACAAACTAAAAAGAAATACATACTAAAATTAGTTATCAACAGGATTTCAACTATTTATTTTAATCATTTGCATGTAAAAATCACAAAATAAAACAATATGTTATATTTTTAAACAAATCAGAGTTTATTAAACAATTTAAGTACTTTTGAGGAAAATAAATAATAAAAATAGTGGAAAGAACGCAACTTTTAGAATTGGCAAAGACATACGGAAGTCCCTTATATGTTTATGATACAGATAAAATCGAATCACAATACAACAGATTAACAGACGCTTTTAGCACTGTAAAAAGTTTAAAATTAAACTATGCTGTAAAAGCGCTTTCGAATATCAATATTTTAAAATTTTTTAAAAATATTGGTGCAGGTTTAGATACCGTTTCAATTCAAGAAGTGCAGTTAGGTTTGACAACAGGAATTGATCCTAAAAAAATAATATTTACGCCCAATGGAGTTTCTTTAATTGAAATTGAAAAAGTAGCAAAACTGGGAGTTCAAATTAATATTGACAATCTATCTATCTTAGAGCAATTCGGACAGAAGCATCCAGAAATTCCTGTTTGTATTCGTATAAATCCGCACATTATGGCGGGTGGAAATTCTAAAATATCTGTAGGTCATATCGATTCTAAATTCGGAATTTCAATTCATCAAGTTCCTCACATTAAAAGAGTCGTAGAAAATACGGGCATGAATATCAACGGAATTCACATGCACACAGGCTCTGATATTCTAGATATTGATACCTTTTTACGTGCCACAGAAATCTTGTTTGATGTTGCAAAACAATTTGAAAATATAGATTTTATCGATTTTGGAAGCGGATTTAAAGTCCCTTATAAAGAAGGTGATATCTCTACAGATATTGAGCAATTAGGATTGCAGTTATCAGAAAGATTCAATGATTTTTGTATTGAATATGGTAAAGAAATTACCTTAATGTTCGAACCTGGAAAGTTTTTAGTTTCTGATGCTGGCGTTTTTCTTGCGAAAGTAAATGTGGTAAAACAAACAACCTCTACCGTCTTTGCGCATGTAGATTCTGGCTTCAATCATCTGGTAAGACCTATGATGTATGATTCTTACCATCATATTACAAACATATCAAACCCTGAAGGAAGAGATCGCTATTATTCTGTTGTAGGGTACATTTGTGAAACAGATACCTTTGGCTCTAACAGAAGAATTGCAGAAATATCCGAAGAAGACGTGCTGTGTTTTCACAATGCTGGTGCCTATTGTTTTTCTATGGCATCGAATTACAATTCTCGTTGTTTACCTGCAGAAGTAATGGTGCATCAAGGAAAAGATTACTTAATTCGAAAAAGACAAACCATTCAAGATATTTTGCACAATCAAGAAATTGTTGATTTTTTTGAAGTTACAAAAAACAACAAAGAAGCGATTCCTGCTTAAAAATAAAAAACTAAATTTAGCCACGAATTCACACATCTTAATTTTGTGAGTTCGTGGTTTTTTTTATTTAAAAATTTTACAATGAAAATTAGACTTTCTACTTCGGATGATATTCCGGATATTATGATAATTATTGAGGATGCAAAAGGATATTTAGCTTCTCAAAAGATTGATCAATGGCAAAAGGGATATCCAAATACTGAACAAGTTGAAAATGATATTAAAAACGGAGAAAGTTATGTAGTTATCAATGACGAAAATCAAGTAACAGCGACTGCTATGTTTACCGTTAATAAGGAACCTACCTATAAAATTATCGATGGAGATTGGCGAGTTGATGAAAACAAGGTTTACGGAGTAATTCATAGAATGGCAATCAAAAAAGCGTTTCGAAAATTTGGATTGGCAACTTTTATGTTTCAAGAATTTCATTTACAGTTATTGGAAAATAATATACAAAGCTTAAAGATTGATACGCACGAAGAAAATATAGGAATGCAGTCTTTGATAAAAAAACTGGGCTACCAATATTGTGGAATTATCTACACCGGTTATGGTGATAAAAGATTGGCCTTTGAAAAAGTAATTTCACAATAATTCAATATAAAAAGTATATTAGCCTCCTCATAAAATCATTTTTGTGAGGTTTTTTTTATTACTTAATTCAAAATATAAAATGCAAATCCTTCAATATATTACCCAGCAAACACAACTCCCTTCAAAATCTGTGGAAAACACCATTTCACTATTAAATGAAGATGCGACCATTCCTTTTATCTCTCGCTATAGAAAAGAAAGGACTGGAAATTTAGATGAAGTTCAAATTGGAGAAATTGTAAAGTTTAAAGAGGCTTTTGAAACCTTAGAAAAACGTAAAAAAACGATTCTAAAAGCCCTAGAAGAGCAAGAGGTTTTAACCGATGAATTAGCACAAAAAGTAAACGTTTCTAGAGATTTAATTTCTTTAGAGGACTTGTATTTACCATTTAAGAAAAAACGAAAAACAAAAGCGGAGACTGCACGTTTATATGGACTGGAACCCTTGGCTAAAATGATCATGAGTCAGCGTATAAATGATTTAGAATACACCGCATCAAAATACATTTCCAACGAGGTTGAATCGATCGAAGATGCTCTTGAAGGTGCTCGCTTTATAATTGCAGAATGGATCAATGAACGCACAGATATTCGGAACAATATTCGACATCAACTAGAACGATTTGGAACCATTTCATCTAAAGTTATTAAAAGTAAAGTTGAGGAAGAGAAAGCGCAGAAATTTAAGGATTATTTTGATTGGCAAGAATCTTTAAAAAGAATTCCATCGCATCGTTTTTTAGCCATTTTAAGAGCAGAAAATGAAGGCTTTATTCGTGTAAAAATAGAAATCGATGCGGAGAGCGCCCTTCAAAAAATGGAAGATCGAATTATTCGTTATCAAAATGACTGTGCAGCTCAAATTCAATTAGCAATAAAAGACGCTTTTAAACGCCTTTTATTTCCGTCGTTGTCAAATGAAGCAATATCAATCGCAAAGGAAAAAGCAGATGAAGCTGCAATTATTGTATTTACTAAAAATCTAAAGCAACTACTTTTAGGCGCTCCTCTCGGTGAAAAAAGAATTCTTGCGATTGATCCAGGATTTAAATCTGGCTGTAAAATTGTATGTTTAAATGAACAAGGAGATTTAATACACAATGAAACTATTTTTCCGCATGCACCTCAAAATCAAACCATAGAAGCTATTAAAAAAATCAGTTCATTAGCAGAAGCTC
>JBNMOF010000205.1:0-3871 GCA_051277175.1 Polaribacter sp. | reverse complement strand
CTATCCAAGGTCCTAAAGCTGTGGAAGCAATGCAATCATTATCTTCTTTAGATTTAGCTGCCATTCCTTTTTATAAATTTAAAATCAGTGATTTTGCGGGTATTGAAGATGTAATTATTTCTGCCACTGGTTATACCGGTTCTGGCGGATTTGAAATTTACTGTAAAAATGAGGATGCGGAACAAATCTGGAATAAGGTTTTTGAAGCTGGAGCGGCATTCGGAATTAAACCTATTGGTTTAGCTGCAAGAGATACCTTGCGTTTAGAAATGGGCTATTGCTTATATGGAAACGATATTGACGACACAACATCACCCATTGAAGCTGGTTTGGGTTGGATTACTAAATTCACCAAAGAATTTATAAATGCAGAAGCATTGGCCAAACAAAAAGAACAAAAACCAGAAAGAAAATTGGTTGCATTTGAATTGGACGTCAGAGGAATTCCAAGACATGGTTATGACATTGTTGATGCAGACGGAAAAGTAATTGGAGTCGTTACTTCTGGAACTATGAGTCCATCCTTGCAAAAAGGAATTGGAATGGGATATGTCCCTCGCATTTCAGCAAAAGCTGGAACACAAATATTTATTCAGGTTCGTAAAAAAGCAATTCCTGCAACCATTATAAAATTACCTTTTTACAAAGGATAAATTAAAAATATTCTAAGCTTCACATATTTTTGAGGTTTTTACATTAAAAAAAAACTATGAATTGTCTATTAACCGGAGGTGGCGGAATTGTTGGAAGTCATATTATTTTTGAATGGTTACACAAAGCCATTATTGACAAAACCGTGCAGCATCTTTTTGTAGTTATCAGAGATAATGAAAAATCTGCACAACAACGTTTAATAGCCATTTTACAAGACGCATCTCGTCCTGCTTTTTTAAATGAGTTTACTTTAGACGCATGTTTAGAAAAAATCACTGTAATTTCTAGTGATTTGTCTACCATTAAAAAAGAAACCTTAGAAGCATATGACTTCGATACTGTTATACATTGCGCAGGATCTACGAGCTTGTTACACACCATTGATTCTAAGGAAAAAGTGCACACGCAGAACTACTTGGTAACCAAGCAGCTTTTAGAACAGTTGCCAAAACAGGTTACTCGTTTTATATATATCAGTACCGCCTATTCTTTTGGTATTCAAGACGAAAAAGTATCGGATACCATTGAAGACTATGCCGTTACTGATTTTAGAAATCCTTATGAGCAGTCGAAGTACGAGAGTGAATTGTATGTGAAAGAAACTTGTAAATCTAAAAAAATAAGGTCACAGATTCTAAGACCAAGTATTATTTGCGGTCGTTTGATAGACGCACCTTTTTATGAAACTCCAAAATTTGATGTGTTCTATTCTTGGGCGATATTTTTAGATAAATACGCAAATAAATCTAAAGAAAAATTTAGAATTTGGATCGATAAAGAAAGTGGGTTAAATATTATTCCTGTAGATTTTGTTTCAAAAGCAATTCTGTACGCATTCTTAAACCCAACGATAAAAGAGTTAAATATTGTAAACCCAGAACAGATTTTGCATAAAAATTACGTGGGTGATGTTTTAGAATCTTTTAATGTAAATTCTTATGAATATGTAACCGAAAGACCAAAGAATCTGAATGCCTTTGAACAATTGTATTACAAAAGTATTGGAAACCTTTTTGAGAAATATATATCCGTCCCTGATTTACAATTCGAGTCTGGCCTTATTTCAAAATTAATAAGCTCCTTGGAATTAAAAACTACTCTAGGTGTGCACGAGAACTTTATGAACTTGATTAATTTTTCAGTAGAAAAGAAATTTAGAAAAAGCTACTAAACGATATAGAAAGCTAAACACAACTCATAAACATTGGATTCATTAACTCAAATAATTTTAGGCGCTGCAGTTGGAGAAGCTGTTTTAGGAAGAAAAATCGGTAATAAAGCCATGTTATATGGAGCTATTGCTGGTACAATTCCTGATTTAGATGTCTTGGCCTCCTTTTTTACAGATACCGTTAGCGCCTTAGAAATCCACAGAGGTTTTACACATTCTGTTTTTTTTTCCGTGCTATTTGCACCCGTTTTTGCATATCTAGTTACTCGGTTTGAAGCCTATAAGAATCTAAAAGACTGGGCTTGGCTGTTCTTTTGGACTTTTATTACACATCCTATTTTAGATACGCAAACAACTTGGGGAACACAACTTTTTTGGCCTTTAGACATTCGATTGGCGTTTAAAAATGTATTTGTTGTAGATCCGCTGTATACCCTTCCTTTTTTAATATTTCTTATTTTAGCGATGCGCCAAAAAAAAGCAACTAAAAAAAGACGTTTCTATAATAATTTAGGATTGATTGTTAGCAGTTCTTATTTAGTATTAACCCTAATTTTAAAAGGATTTGCATATCAAAAATTCACAAAAGCACTTGATATACAAGGTATAAATTATCAGAACATAAATACAAAACCAACCCCATTAAACACCATTTTATGGAGTGCCAACGTTGCAACTGAAAATTCATACTTCATTGGATATGCGTCATTTCTAGATAACAATCCGATTCAATTTTCAGAATATCCAAAAAATCACGATTTATTGGGCGATTTAGCAAAACATCCAAAAATGAAAAGAATGATTGCCATTTCTAAAGGTTGGTATACCATCAACAAAAAAGATGAGCAATTGTATTTTAATGATTTGCGTTTCGGTGCTTTAAGCACGCAACCCAATGCAAGTAATTTTGTTTTTAAATATAAGATTAAGGAAGCTTCTAACGGCACGCTGTCTTTTATTGAGGAAGCAAAAGAAAAAGGTGATGGAAAAAAATTACTACTCGATCTATGGATGCGCATTAAAGGGAATTAAAAATAAACTACTCCAAGTAACGTTCTTATATCAAAAAGTTAGTTTCTCTAAATAAAAAATAAACGACATACAGTTTAAAGATATCAAAAATCCCAATGAAAAGTCATTGGGATTTTTGCATTTTAATGGCTAAACTTCGACCAAAGACGAATCGAATATAGTTTATATATCTATGATCCTGTTTTAATGCATTCCGAATAAACTAAAATAGCTTCTAATAAAACATTTTATTGTCAGAAAGAAACCAAAAAAAATGAAAACAAGATTATTTTCCAATTTATAGCTGCGTTTTAAAAATAATTAAAAACAGCATTTTCTTTAGGTAACTTTTGAGCAAAAACATTTAAATTTGCTAATTAAAATAGTGCACTTCAAAAAGAGACCTTTGACACGCATAAAGTTGGTATAAGTTTAAAATAACACCAATAATTATTAAATTTAGAATGCAAATATGAAAGAAGTTTTTAACAAATTAGATATTCGATTTATAAATATTATGAAGCGAACAAGTATACCATCCATTCGTTTATCTTTTGGTGTTATTTTTATCTGGTTCGGAATACTAAAACCTTTAGGACTCTCTTCTGCCGAAGGCTTGTTAAAAGCAACGGTAATTTGGTTGCCTTTTGGTTCTCCAGAAATGTGGTTGATTATTATCGGCTTTTGGGAGGTTGTCATTGGCGTTTTCTTTTTCTTTAAAAAAACGACACGCATCGCCATCGTCCTATTATTATTGCAAATGGTTGGAACTTTTATGCCTTTAGTAGTTCTTACTGAAGTAACTTTTCAGGCAAATAATTTTTTACTTCCCACATTGGAAGGACAATACATCATTAAAAATTTAATGATTATTTCAGCAGCCTTAGTTCTTGGTGGCGAAATTACGAGATCAAATAGTACGAATAAAATATAATTGATCAATAGTTTCATGATTTAAAGAAAGTACATCACATGTTAAGATACCTGTGAAATAGAAACCATATATTTATTTTAAAAAAACCAATGTTTTGACAT
>JBNMOF010000204.1:0-3886 GCA_051277175.1 Polaribacter sp. | reverse complement strand
TTTAATGGTGGTGGAGATTTAGTCGCCGATTTGGCGATGTTCTTTACGGGTGTTCCGTTTATTACTTATGCCACAGGAGCTAAAGTTGTTGGTGGTGAGCCAACTTCTCGTTGGACAAAACCTACCTTATCTATTTTTAATGAAAGTATGTATTCAGACGGCCATTGTTATGCTTCTGGATATACCGATTTAAAAATTGGAAAAACAGTAGGAATGCCTGTTCCTGGAACTTGTAGTTTTGCAGGATGGGAAATCTTACCAAATGGTTCTTATTGGGGAGTTGTTCCGATAAGTGCGAAAAACAAAGCAGGTGAATGGATGGAGAACAATCAAACAGAGCCCATGATTAAAGTCAAAAATATGCCTGGCCAAATAGATAATGGAATGGACCAACAATTATTACGTGCTATAAAAGAATTAATAAAAGATGTAAATTAACTTTGAATCTTTTCTAGTAAAAAGCGAAGCTAAATACTTCGCTTTTTTATCGGAATTTTGAAAATAAATCACGTTTTATCTTCGGAAGTTCTATGTGAAACCTTACAACGGTTGCTCTAATAATTACTACAACAGCTGCGGAAATTATAAAATTTATATTTTCTTCAACTCTAAAATAGTTTAAAATTAAATAGATAATTCCACCTGCTAAACAAGCGGATGCATATATTTCTTTTTCAAAAATTAAAGGAACTTTAGCGGTTAAAACATCTCGTAAAACACCACCAAAAACAGCGGAAATCATACCCATAATTAAAGCAACCAATGGGTGTAATTCATAAGATAGTCCTTTTTGCAAACCGAGCAGTGTAAAAACACTAATACCAATGGTATCAAATAAAAATAGTGTTTTACTTAAATATGCAATTTTACTTTTAAAAAGAAAGGTAAAAATTACCGCCGAAAAAATAGTGTATAAGTAGTTTAAATCTCCAATCCAATTTATAGGATGTGCATTTATTAGAATATCACGTAACATTCCTCCTCCAACAGCAGTTATAAAAGCAATAATAACAACCCCAAATATATCAAATTTTTTATCGAGAGCAACCAATGCACCACTAATAGCAAATGCAAAAGTTCCTAAAATATCAATAAGATAAATAATGTCCATTTTATACGCTCACTTCTGTGAATTTTATCTTTAACTCCTTTTGAATTTCATGAATTTTATCCAATTCATTAGAAAGAATAAATGCTAAAGAAGTACCCGATTTTCCAGCTCTTGCCGTTCTACCGCTTCTATGCGTATAATATTCTAATTGTTCTGGCAATTGATGATGAATCACAAATTCTAATCCGCTAACATCAATTCCACGAGCAGAAACATCAGTAGAAACTAAATATTGTAAATTTTCTTTTTTGAACGCACGCATTACTTTATCTCGTTCTTTTTGTTGCATATCTCCTTCAAGAGCAGCAGTAGAAAAACCTTCTTCTATTAATAGGTTTGCTAAATTTTGGGCACCTGCTTTGGTTCTGCAAAAAATAATACCTCGTTGAGTTCCTCTTTTTTCTAAGAAAGTAATAATATCATCTGCTTTTGTTTTCAGCGTAGTTTTTACATATTGATGTCTAATATTTGCATTTACTAAAGCATTTTTATTTACTTCAACTCTAGGTGCATTCGCATCCATATACGTTTTAATAATACGTTTTATCTCTTCTGGCATTGTTGCAGAAAACAACCACGTATTTCTATCATTCTGGGAAGAAAATTTCAAGATTCTATTTAAATCTTGTTTAAAACCCATACTTAACATCTCATCAGCCTCATCTAAAACAACTGTTTTTACATGACTAATATCAATATCTCCTCTTTCAATTAAATCAATTAATCTGCCAGGAGTTGCCACAACGACATGTGTTGTTCTCTTTAAGTTTTTTATTTGTCGGTCTATCTTTTCTCCGCCAAAAACAGCTTCGATAAAAATCTTATCTTCATTGTATTTCGTAAACTTAAAAAGTTGCTTTTTAATTTGCTGAACCAATTCTCTAGTTGGCGATAAAACCAAGGTTTGAATATTGTCTGAACTTGCATCTATATGATGTAAAATAGGCAACCCAAAAGCAGCAGTTTTTCCAGTGCCAGTTTGTGCTAAACCGATAAAATCTGTCTTAGAATTTAATAAAACAGGAATTGTTTGTTCTTGAATTTGTGTAGGAGTAGAAATTCCTAATTCTTGAATCGATTTAATATATGATGATTTTATCCCTAACTCTGAAAATGAAGCCATTTTGTCTCTAAATTTTGTGCAAATATACTTTTATTTAATAGGTTGTAATACTTTTAAAACATTTTCTCTAATTCTAGAAGGTTTGTAGTTTTCCGCGTCTAACATTCCCCATACTGTTTTCGCTTTTACCAAGAGTTGATTGTTCTTATAAAACTCCATTAAACGCTCAGACTTAAAACCTTTGGTTTCTCCAACCCAAGTTTTAACGATAATTTCATCTCCTAAAATTGCCTGTTTTAAATATTCTATTTCATGTTTTAAAACAACCCAGATGTACTGTGGTAATGGATTTTTTTGAGTTAAGAATTTCCAATGTTCGAAAGCAACTTTATCCATCCATTGGACATACACTACATTATTTACATGGTTTAAATCATCTATATCTGCAGATGTTACCTTTAACTTTAATTCAAAAATATCTTTCATTATTGTAATTTATACAAATTTAGAAATTTTAATAGTTCTATAACAATTATTGATGTCTCATTTAAGTTAAAATAGTTAATATTTACGTTCTTTGTGAGACTTTTATGAATACACTAGCAAACGAATTAGGTACCAAAAAAATAAGTAAATTATTGATAAAACAAGCGGTTCCAGCAACTATAGGAATTCTTGTAATGTCTTTAAATATGATTGTTGACACTATTTTTGTAGGTCAATGGATTGGTGTTTTGGCAATTGCAGCCATTACTGTTGTTTTACCAATTGTTTTTTTAATTTCTTCCATAGGAATGGGAATTGGAATTGGAGGAAGCTCTATAATTTCGAGAGCTTTGGGTGCAAATAATACTGAAAAAGCTTTTTTAAGTTTTGGAAATCAGATTAGTTTAACTGTTATTTTAGCGCTTCTTTTTGTAATTATTGGAAACATATTTAGTGTTCCTATTCTAAATTTATTTGGCGCAAAAGGAACTATTTTACCCATTGCATCAGAATATTTTGGCGTTATTATTTATGGAGTCCCGTTTTTAGCGTTTGCTATGATGGGCACTCCAACAATGAGAGCAGAAGGCAAACCAAAATTTGCAATGTATGCAATGATGGTTCCTGCAGTTCTGAATGTTTTTTTAGATGTCATATTTATCAAAGTTTTTGATTGGGGTATGTGGGGCGCTGGTTTGGCTACCTCATTGTCCTATGCCAGTTGTGGTCTGTATATTTTATATTTCTTTTTTTCTTCTAAAAGTGAATTAAAAATTATTCCTAAGAATTTTAAATTAGATTTTAATATTGTTACAGAAATCGCGAAACTAGGAGGAGTAACTGTTGTAAGACAAGGCGCCATTAGTATTTTAATGATTGTTCTAAACTATTCATTATACAAGTACGGCGGAGAAATTTCGATTGCTGTTTATGGAATTATAAACAGAGTTATGATGTTTGCATTATCACCTGTATTGGGAGTTACGCAAGGTTTTTTACCTGTTGCTGGGTTTAATATTGGTGCAAATAATAATGCACGTGTGAAAGAAACCATTAAGAAATCTATATATTTTGGTTCTATTCTTGGAACTTTTATTTTTATTGCGATTGTGATCTTTAAAGAAGAAATTATTTGGGTGTTTACAAACGATGCTACTTTGCTAACACAAACTCCAAATGCAATGTTGATTGCCTTTTTAGTAACTCCTATTGTAACCCTACAGTTA
>JBNMOF010000203.1:0-3890 GCA_051277175.1 Polaribacter sp. | reverse complement strand
CTAAATTTGTAGAAATTTGCTGCCCTAATTCTCTTGTGGGTGCTAAAATTATTGCTTGAATATGCGGGTTTTCTATGTCAATTAATTGCAACAAAGGCAAACCAAAAGCTGCTGTTTTACCAGTTCCTGTTTTTGCCAATGCAACTACATCTTCTTTTTGATTTAAGAGAATAGGAATTACCTTTTCTTGAATTTCTGTGGGAATTGCAATGTTTAAATCGGATAAACTCTGTTGTAATTGAGTATTGATTCCTAAATCTGAAAACTGTTTTGACATAAAAATATTTTTTACAAAGGTAACAACTGTTGATATTGAATGCAGTATTATTTGGTTTTACTTAAAGAGAAAGAACCTCTTTAAATTTAGTACAAAAAAAAACCCAACTATTAATAGTTGGGCTTTCTTTGAAAATATGAATTTATTAGATAACTTTTACGTTAACTGCATTTAATCCTTTGTTTCCTTCTTGTAAGTCAAATTCAACTTGGTCACCTTCTCTGATTTCATCTACTAATCCAGAAATGTGTACGAAATGATCTTTATCAACTCCTTCTTCTGTAATAAATCCAAATCCTTTAGACTCATTGAAAAACTTTACTGTACCTTTACTCATCTTGTTATAATTTAATTTGTAATATTGAGTTACAAATATATTGACATTAAATTAAATAACAACTATAAATCTATAAAAATATGTTTTTTTATTAAATTTATAAAAAAAAAATTAAAAGAGCCTTCAATCATTACACTCCATAAATCCTAACTTTCTTCTTTTTTAAACGAGAATTATTTAATTTTTCTTCTAACTCAGATGCTAAACTAGCAGGAACTGCCACAAAAGCACAGTCTTGTTTTAGTTCGATCTCCCCTAATTGGTCTTTTGTTAATTTTCCTTGTTTTATAAATAAACCAGCAATATCGCCTTTAGATATTTTATCTTTTCTTCCACCAGAAATAAATAGTGTTTCCCAAAATACAGGCTTTCTCTCCGCTTGTTTAGAAATATTCTCTAAATCTGCATGCTTAATAAAGTCTGGCAAACGTTCCTCTTTCCATTTTAAAACATAGGCTGTTCCTTTTGCTGAAACTCTGGCAGTACGACCATTTCTATGCGTAAATTCTTCAAGCTCTCTTGGCAATTCGTAATGAATAATATATTTCATTTCTGGAACATCAATTCCTCTCGCCGCTAAATCTGTAGCAATTAAAATTTGATTGGTACCGTTTCTAAATTTTATTAAAGAGCGTTCTCTGTCTTTTTGCTCCATTCCGCCACTAAAACAACCGTGTTTAATGTTTTTGCTTTCTAAAAAAGCACTTACATTATTGATACTGTCTTTTAAATTACAGAAAATAATTCCTTGCTGATTCCCTAAAAAATTTAATAAATGCAATAATGTATTTAGCTTATTTTTTGCAGGAGACAGCACTGTTTTTATAACTAACTTAGAGGTGGTAGCCTTCAAGTAATTCACCGTATTCGGTTTGTCTAGTCTTACAAAATCAGGAATCTCAACGCCTTGTGTTGCAGATGTTAAGATTCTTTTATTTAAAGAGATTAATTGATTGATAACACCTCTCATTTCGTATTCGAAACCAACTTCTAATGACTTATCAAATTCATCTAAAATTAATGTTTTAATGTGGTCTGTAGAAAAGCGTTCATTTGCAAAATGATCAGAAATCCTTCCTGGAGTTCCAATTAAAATTGCAGGTACATGTTTCAATTCTATTTTATCTTTAGACATCGGTCTACCTCCGTATACCGCGTTTACTTTATATCCTGAACCCATAGAACGTATTACTTGTTCTATCTGAATTGCCAATTCTCTTGACGGTACTAAGATTAATGCTTGTATTTCTTTAATATTTGGATCTAAAAACTCTAGCAATGGTAAAGCGAATGCTAAAGTTTTACCGGTCCCTGTTGGGGATAGTAGAATGGTATTTACATTTTTTTTAATGGTTGCAATAGCTTCCTCTTGCATAGGATTTAACTGACTAATATTCAGTTTTTGTAATATTTCTTCTTGTCCTTTTATATGATTCGCCATTTCTTAACTTTTAACTTTAGTTTAAACTAACGGGCAAAGATAGTTAGAGTTGGTTGGTATTGACTACAATTACTAAAAATATTCATAGTTTTGTACTCTTTTAAAAAAATATAGCCATGCTAAAACAAAAATTAAAACCTTACAACGTAATTCTTGCCTCTGGTTCTCCAAGAAGACAACAGTATTTTAGAGATTTAGACATTGATTTCTCGATTCAATTAAAAGAGATTGAAGAAATATATCCCAACGAATTAAAAGGTGCAGAAATTACAGACTTTTTAGCCGATTTAAAATCGAAAGCGTTTACAAGTTTACAAGAAAAAGATTTACTTATTACCTCGGACACCATTGTTTGGTTAGAAAACAAAGCCTTCGGAAAACCAAAGGACGCAAAAGAAGCTTTTACGATGTTAAGAGCGCTGTCTGGCAAGAAACACCAAGTAATTACATCCATTTCCATCAAGAGTCTTTCTTTTCAAAAAATTATAAATGACATCACAACAGTCACCTTTAAAGAACTCACCAATGACGAAATTCAGTATTACATCAATACATATAGACCTTTTGACAAAGCTGGTGGGTATGGTATACAAGAATGGATTGGTTTTATTGGGATAGAAAATATAGAAGGAAGTTATTTTAATGTGGTTGGTTTGCCGGTTCATAAGCTTTATAGGGAGCTAATGAACTTATAGTCGGTTTAATTGCTGCCAATATATAATGCATTTTAAGACTTTCTTCCATTTTGTTTAAAAGTCTTACTGCTATTCTCTATTTTATTATCTCTAAAGAAAAATAAAAGTTTATTTTTACCAAAATTTCACAACACAACATTTTACAATTTTATAATGAAAAAATACACATACACAGAGAAAAAAGACACACGTTCAGGTTTTGGAGATGGTTTAACAGAGTTAGGTAGAACAAACCCAAATGTAGTTGCTTTATGTGCAGATTTAGTGGGTTCTTTAAAAATGGATCAGTTTATCGAAGAAAATCCAGAAAGATTTTTCCAAATTGGTATTGCAGAAGCAAATATGATGGGTATTGCTGCTGGATTAACTATTGGAGGTAAAATTCCTTTTACAGGCACATTTGCAAACTTTTCTACGGGGAGAGTGTATGACCAAATTCGTCAATCGATTGCATATTCTGGTAAAAATGTAAAAATTTGTGCTTCCCATGCAGGACTTACGTTAGGTGAAGATGGTGCAACACACCAAATATTAGAGGATATTGGTTTGATGAAAATGTTACCAGGAATGACTGTTATTAATACCTGTGATTACAATCAAACAAAAGCAGCAACCATTGCAATCGCAGATTTCGAAGGACCTGTTTATTTGCGTTTTGGAAGACCAAAAGTACCTGTATTTATGCCTACAAACGAAAAGTTTGTAATTGGTAAAGGAATTCAATTAACAGAAGGTACAGACGTAACCATTGTAGCAACTGGACATTTAGTTTGGGAATCTTTGCAAGCTGCAGAGCAACTAGAAGCAGAAGGTATTTCTGTAGAAGTAATTAACATTCATACAATTAAGCCTTTAGACGAGGATATTATTATAAAATCTGTAAAGAAAACAGGTTGTATTGTAACTGCAGAGGAGCATAACAAGTTAGGTGGCTTAGGAGAAAGTGTCGCTAGAACATTGGCTTTAAACATCCCTACACCACAAGAATTAGTTGCAACAAATGATACTTTTGGCGAATCTGGAACACCAGAACAATTAATGAAAAAATATGGTTTGGATGCTGCTTCAGTTGTAAAAGCTGTTAAAAAAGTACTCGCAAGAAAGTAAAGAAAGAATAATAATCCTTACAAATAAAACGCA
>JBNMOF010000202.1:0-3909 GCA_051277175.1 Polaribacter sp. | reverse complement strand
CTCTGTGTTGATGCCTTCTTCATCTAAAATATAACCTCCAGAATCTGACAATGTTAAAACAGTTGCTCCTAATTCTATTGCTTTTTCAGCAGCATATTGCGCTACGTTTCCAGAACCAGAAATCACCACTTTTTTACCTTCAAAAGAATCTTCTTTACGCAACAGCATGTTTTGCGCAAAATATACAGTACCGTACCCTGTTGCTTCTGGTCTAATTAAAGACCCTCCCCAAGACGCACCCTTACCAGTTAAAACTCCGGTAAATGAGTTGTTTAACTTTTTGTACATTCCAAACATAAAACCAATTTCACGTCCTCCAACACCAATATCTCCAGCAGGAACATCTGTATTATGACCAATATGTCTGAACAATTCGCTCATAAAAGCGTGACAAAAACGCATAATTTCATTGTCTGATTTTCCTTTAGGATCAAAATCAGAACCTCCTTTTCCTCCACCCATTGGTAAAGTTGTCAAAGAGTTTTTAAACACTTGCTCAAAAGCCAAAAACTTTAAAATACTTGCATTTACTGATGGATGAAAACGCAACCCTCCTTTATAAGGTCCGATTGCAGAGTTCATTTGAATTCTATACCCTCTATTTACTTGAACTTCTCCTTGATCATCTACCCAAGAAACTCTAAAAGAAATTAATCTTTCTGGCTCCACCATTCTTAAAAGAAGGTTTTTACCGTGGTAAATTTTATGATTTACGATATAAGGAATCACTGTTTCTGCAACTTCTTGCACAGCTTGTAAGAATTCTGGCTCATGGTTATTTCTTTTTTTAACCATTTCCATAAACTCACCAACCTTTAATTCTGAATTATTAGCCATCTTTTTTATGAATTTAATAAAAATTTAACGGCACAAAGATAGTTAATTTCTGAATCCTCAAATAAAAAAAGCTTTTTTATTTATTCTTTATAAGTACTTATTTCAATCGATTTCGGAAGCTGTTTGTGTTTTCTTAACTTTAGGTTGATAAAACTCTATAAAAAAGACTAAATTTGCACCTTAATTTTACCTGAAAATGTTAGATAAAGTAAAAGAACTTATTGGTGATGTTCAAGCTTTTAAAGCAACAACCAAAGATGAAGTAGAAACATTTAGAATTAAATATTTAGGAAGCAAAGGTTTGCTTAAAGACCTATTTGCTGAATTTAAAAATGTAGATGCTGCATCGCGTAAAGATTTTGGACAAGAGCTTAATAACCTAAAGAAGACTGCAGAAAATAAAGTAGCTGAATTAACAGCCTCTTTTGAAAGTACAACTAGTGAAAAGTCTTTTTATGGCGATTTAACGCGCCCGTCAGAACCTATTGAGCTAGGCTCTAGACATCCTATCTCTTTGGTTAAAAATCAAATTATTGAGGTTTTTAATAGAATCGGTTTTACCGTTTCCGAAGGCCCAGAAATTGAAGACGATTGGCACAACTTTACCGCATTAAACTTGCCAGAATATCATCCTGCAAGAGACATGCAAGATACTTTCTTTATCGAACAAAATCCAGATATCTTATTAAGAACACATACTTCTTCTGTACAAGTTCGTTACATGGAAGAAAATAAACCTCCAATTAGAACAATTTCTCCGGGAAGAGTTTTTAGAAATGAAGATATCTCTTCCAGAGCGCACTGTATTTTTCACCAAGTAGAAGGTTTATATATTGATACGGATGTTTCTTTTGCCGATCTAAAACAAACCCTTTTGTACTTCACAAAAGAGATGTTTGGAAAGTCTAAAATACGCTTACGTCCCTCTTATTTCCCTTTTACAGAGCCAAGTGCAGAAGTAGATATTTATTGGGGATTAGAAACTGAAACAGATTATAAAATTACCAAAGGAACGGGTTGGTTAGAAATTATGGGTTGTGGAATGGTAGATCCAAACGTTCTTAAAAACGCAAACATAGATCCAACAAAATATTCTGGTTACGCCTTTGGAATGGGAATAGAACGCATTGCAATGTTGCTATATCAAATACCAGATATTAGAATGTTTTACGAAAATGACAAACGATTCTTAGAACAATTTAAATCGGTTATATAATGAATTACTTTACACAGATTTGGGACGAAGAAAGAGAAGATGAATATGCAAGTTGGGGAACCTCTATTTGGTATTTTGAAACAAATGACGCAGATGAAGTTTTAAAACAAATTACAGTTTACAAAAACGGAAAAGTTGCAAAATATCACGCAGACAAGCAAGAAGACGAGTTTGGTGGTTTGTGTGAAGGCGCATTAACTATTGATGACTGTGATGGTGATGTTATTAATAAAGATGAGTTTTATACGCTTTGGTAACTAACTAGATGCTGAAACAAGTTCAACATACATGAAAAAAGATATACAAATACCAGAAGTTAGCGGCGTAGAGATGGCCGTAGTTTATGAGTACAACGATATTTATAAAACAGATGACTGGAATGTATATCTGATCAATAATAAAAAAATTGATTTAGAAATGATTGTAATTGTTTCTCAAGGTTTCTCTGACACAAAAACAACCTCTTTATTGCGTAAAAAATTAGAAACTTTACCAGCAAACTCTTTTGCTAAGATCGAATTTATTCAACCTGAACTATTCGAATTAAACAACCGTTTTCAAGTTAGTTTTTTCGAAGGTAATAAGTTGTATGAAAAAACATTTCTCTTCAAAGAAAACACCGTTAAAGAAGACGCCTTACGCACCATTACAGAAATTAAAAAACGTGGTGTTTTAGCGGAATAGCAATTCTATTTAGCATTTATTTCTTGATTTTTATCATCCCAAAAAACCAATAATCAAATACATTACAACCGTGATTGTGCCACCCACCAAAGCATAAGGAAGCTGTGTTTTCACATGGTCTATATGATCACTCGCAGACGCCATAGAAGAAATTATAGAAGTATCTGAAATTGGCGAACAATGGTCTCCAAAAATCCCTCCTCCTAAAGTTGCAGCCACTACAATGGTTACATCTGCTCCATGAATCGTAGACATTGGTATTGAAATTGCTAACATAATTGCAAATGTTCCCCAAGATGTTCCTGTAGAAAATGCAATAAAAGAACTAATAATAAAGACAATTGCTGGCAATAATTCTGGTGATAACCAATCTTTCGTAATATTAGCTACGTAAATTCCGGTTTCTAAGGCTTTACAAGCATCTCCAATTGCAAATGCCAATAACATTAACAAAGCCAATGGCATTAACTCACTTATTCCTTTTAAAGTTAAATTTACAGCTTCTTTTGGCTTCATAATTCCTTGTATAAAATACATTATCATAGCCACTAGTAACGCAGTAATTACAGCGTACAACACAGACGATGAACCAGAACCTTTTCCAATTGCTTCAGAAGCATGATTTAAAAATGATGTTGCATTTTCAACGGAACCCCAACCTGTATACATTAAATTAATTGGCATCATAAAAACCATTACTAAAAGCGGTACAATCATATTATATGCTTTCGCTTCAATTCCTTCTTTTGGTGGAAATGAAGTAATTTCATCAGAAACCATTGGTTTCGAATTTGGATTCATTAATGCGCCAGTTTCTTTGGTTCTTTTCTCGGCTTTCTTCATTGGGCCAAAATCTTTCTTTGTCAAAATAACAATAAACACAATTGCAATGGCTAATAAAGGATAGAAGTTATATTTAATAGATGCAATCATTACAGAAAAAGGGTTGTCTATTCCTTGGGTTAACAAAAGACCCATAATAAAAGCTCCCCAAGCATTAAAAGGAATTAAAATAGAGGAAGGTGCAGAACTAGAATCTGCTATGTACGCTAGTTTTTCACGCGGAATTCCTAATTTATCAAAAATTGGCCGGTATAAAGTACCCACGGTTAAAGAGCTAATGCTCGTTTCTACGAACAACAACAATCCTGTAACCGTTGCTAAAACCTGAA
>JBNMOF010000201.1:0-3914 GCA_051277175.1 Polaribacter sp. | reverse complement strand
ATTTGACAAAGTAGAAATTGTTAGAATTGAACATCCTGATAATTCATACAATGCTTTAGACGGCATGGTAGCACACATTAAAAATATTTTAAGAGAATTAAAATTACCCTATAGAGTTTTACGTTTATGTGGCGGTGATACCGGTTTTACTGCAGCGTTAACATTCGATTTTGAATTATTTTCCACGGCACAAGACAGATGGTTAGAAATTAGTTCTGCATCGAACTTTGAAACTTTTCAAGCAAATAGATTGAAGCTTCGTTTTAAAAATAAAGAAGGAAAAAGTGAATTTGCGCACACATTAAATGGAAGTTCATTGGCTTTACCCCGCGTGTTAGCTGGAATCCTAGAAAATTACCAAACGGCAGACGGAATTAAAATACCAGAGGTATTGGTGCCTTATTGTGGATTTGATTTTATTCAATAAGCCTATTTAATTTGGCTATTGATTCCTAAGAATAATATGTTTTAATATAGTTTGTGAGTCCTTTTTTAAAAGAACAGGACCAAAACTAGTTAGAAATGACGGCAATCATAAGCCTCTTATATGTATTCATTTCAATAAGTGAGCTCAAATAAGCACTTATTTGTCCGTTTTTCATAAACGTTATAGCGTTCTTTTTTGCAGTTTCATGTTGTGTAAATAAAGTGATCATCCTTTTGAAATTTAATTAGTTCTTTCTTTAATAAACACTTTTTGTGCCAAAATGTTACAAATAGAAATTATAATACAATTGGTTTAATAAAAATTTAACATTAATCTTAATTATCTTTGATTTTAATGATGAAAATATTTCTACTTATTTTTCTAACTATTAGTGGTTTAGGTATTGCTCAAAATACCGGTCAAGAGACCTCCCAGAATGATTATCTCTTAGCAGAAAATTATTACCGAGAAGGTGCATATCAAAAAGCAACCCAAGTTTTTAAAAAATTATATGATAGCAATCTATTTAATACTGCATATCTAGGTCGGTTAATTTCTTGCTATCAAGAAACAGATCAGTTTTTATTGGCTGAAAAATTACTAAAAGATAGGATAAAAGCCAATAAAAATGAAGTGTATTTATATGTGTATTTAGGATATAATTATGAAAAACAGCAGCAGGAAGAAAAGGCACAGGAATACTACAAAATTGCTTTAATTTCTTTAAAAAAGAACCCTGCTTATGGCGGTGCAATTGGGCGTCTTTTTAAGGACTATAACCTTCTAAACGAAGCCATACTTGCTTATGAAAAAACAATGGAACTGAATAAAAATGCAAATTTCAATTTTCAGATTGCACAGATTTACGGGGAGCAAGGAGACTTTAAAAAAATGTTTGAATCTTACATTGATTTGGTAGATAAAAACGATCAATACTTTAATGTTGTTCAAAGATATACGAGTAAATACATTACAGATGATTCTGAAAATGAAATCAATATTTTATTCAAAAAAACACTTTTAAGAAAATCTGTAAGCAAACCAAAAGATGTTTGGAATGTATTACTAAGCTGGCTATTTACCCAGCAGGAAGATTATACCAAAGCGCTTATTCAAGAAAAAGCTCTATTTAAAAGAAAACCAGGGGATTTGAGTACTATTTTTACGGTCGGGAAAATAGCTTTTGAAGACGCTTCTTTTGAGGCTTCTCAGCAGTGTTTTAACTTTATTATCGAAAAAACAAATTCCAAAAGTGAATTAATAAATGCACATCTGTACTTAACTAAAATTGCTGTTGCTGTTAAAAACCCTGAAACGGAAGCCTTATTTCAAAATATTTTTAAGGCTTTTGGGAAAAATACTTTGACCTTAAAAATACAAGTAGCATATGCCGACTTTTTAACTTTTTCGGAGAACAAACCAAACCAAGCCAATATTGTTTTAAAAGAAGCTCTTTCTTATGCAAATTCTAAGTTTGACAAAGCAAGAATTAAATTAAAGTTAGGAGATGTTTTAGTCTTTACTAGCCAGTTTAACAAAGCACTTATCTACTTTTCACAAATTCAAACGCAATTAAAAAACCACGAACTAGGTCAAGAAGCTCGTTTTAAAGTAGCACAAACTAGTTATTTTAAAGGCGATTTTGATTGGGCTAAAGCACAACTAAAAGTGCTAAAAAGTGCTACCTCCCAATTAATTGCAAATGATGCTGTCGCTTTGTATTTAAAAATATCAGACAATGAACCTGTAGACTCTATACCATCAGGATTAAAACAATTGGCGAATGCAGAATTATTAGCTTTTCAAAATAAAGATGACGAAGCTTTAGCGGAACTCAATCAATTATTTACAAAAAAAGAAGTGTTTACAAATGGTCTAATTCCTAGTGAAGTAATCTATGATGATGTCCTGTTTTTTCAAGCAAAAATACAGATCAAGCAAAAAAAATATGAGGAAGCTATTGTAAGTTTATCTAAAATTATTGCAGCAAATAATCAAGGTTTTTTAACGGATGATATTTATTTTATAATGGCAGAAATCTATAACAATGACCTGAATAACAGAGAAAAAGCACAGGAGTATTATCAAAAAATTATCTTTGATCATCCTTCTAGTATCTATTTAGTGGATGCTAGAAAAAAATACCGAAAACTAAGGGGAGACAAGGTTTAAAGAAGCTAAATTTACGATTTAAATAAATACATAATTAAAATCAAAATGTACATCTACAACGTAACTATAAATATCGATGCTTCTGCTCATACCGAGTGGTTGTCTTGGATTGAATCTCATATTACAGAAGTTTTAAATACAGGAAAATTCACATCTGCAAAACTTACAGAGGTTTTAGTAGAAGAAGAAATGGGCGGAAAAACATATTCCATTCAATATGCTACAAATACAAGAGAAAATTTAGATAATTATTATAAGTTTGATGCTCCAAACTTACGCTCAGAAGGGCTTAAAAAATTTGCCGATAAAATGCTAACTTTTAGAACTGAGTTAAAAATTGTAAATGAGTTTTACCCAACAAGTGTAAGCAATTAGATACTTTTTCATAAAATTTGTGCTCCTCAGTTAACACAAGTCTAATCTGCAATCCAAAAAAATTTCGACAAGTTCAGACTACCAATGTCTCTTTAAACTAGAATTAAGAAAATAATTTTAATTAAAAAAAGCAAGTATCCATTTAGAATGCAAATGTAAAACCAAGCTTTTTAAAGTTCATTTGTTTAATAACCAAATCAGAAGCTCTTTCCTTTAAAAACTAGCCTCAACACCAATAGAAAATGCATTTATTTTTGATACACCTAATTTATAATGTTCATAACCGGTAGCAATTCTGTAGTTATTAATATTGTATTTCAATAATAGTTTGGTATTTCTAACAGATTGATTATTCACTGTTGCCCATTTATGAGAAGCGACTAAACTAATAGGTTTTGCAATGAAGATTTCTCCACCAAAACCAATTAAAAACCGAGTTTTATTAACATCATTAAAAATACGTCTAAAACCCAATCCAAACCAGGCATCAAAACGTTGGGTTCTAATTCTATGGTATTTTAGTAAGGTAGAAAACAGGTTAAAAGCATCTCTATTACCATTTATTTTTTCAGAAAAAGTAGTATAATTTATATCCAAAGCGAATCTTTTCAAAAACCGAAAATCGATTCCCAAATCATTCCCATATAAATTTTTATTTTCGATTAAAAAATGATTGTAAAAATCAAATCTTGTGATATTATAATTGGTAGCATCAGTATATATAAAATTACCATATTTAGCCTCTTTGTATGGGTAATTAGAAATTTCTGCAGTACTCATTCTGCTTTTCATTTCCCATGGAGATTCAAAAACAATACCATAAACGGTATATGCGGCAACATACCATATAATTCTAGCAACCGTATTTTCAATACCAATAACATCATTATTTCTTGTGGTTGACGAAGAGTTTGAACTCTTTGCAGAAACTGTTCCAGCA
>JBNMOF010000200.1:0-3915 GCA_051277175.1 Polaribacter sp. | reverse complement strand
TCGATTACATCCTGAAAATTATAATTTACATCTGAATGGTATAATTTTGTTTTATCTTGAAACCTAGATCCGGTAACTAAGTCTGGATCTGAAGTAACTTCATCAAAAGTAGCCTGAAACTCTGGTGTTCCTGGAATTAAACGCCCTGTATCTGCCGCTGCTCTAGCTATTGCGTGAGAACCTGTTACTAAATAAGTTCCTGCATATTGCGTAAACCACTCCCTATCACCTTTCCATCTTCTGTTAATATTAATTGCTGCAAAACGAGAATCGTAAGAATTACCAGCGTCTTCTGTGGTAACATATCCTCTAATAAAGAAATTTTTACCTTTTAATTCTAATTTTTGTTGCGCTAAATAAAAGTCTCTGATATTGTACCTATTAATTCCCTGATATATTGTGTTACCAACACCGAATTTAGAATTAAAAATCAATTCTAAACGGTCATCTCCAAAAGGACGATAATGCAAAGCTGTGTTTAATTTCACACTCTTCGCCTCGTAATCTTTCATTAAATCTACTTCCTTGTAACCCGTTCTACTCACTCTACCAACAGCACCACCTAAATCCGTAGCAACCTCATCACCGTAAATATTTAAACCATCAAAATCGTTTAAAGATCTGTCACCAACTGCATACTCCCCATTTCTAGTGTTTCTATAATCTGTTGCATACCACTCTGTTCCTTTTAAATAAGATAGTGTTGCTTTCGCAGCAAATTTTTCAGAAAAGGCATGTGCCATTCTAATGCTTATGTCACGAAAAATATTGTCTCCTGCGGCATCTTGACCTGTTAAACCTTGTTTGTAAGAAAAACTGATTCCTTGATCATTAAAAGGACTTCTACTCGTCATAAACATGATACCATTAAATGCATTTGCACCGTATAATGCAGAAGAAGCTCCTGGTAATAATTCAACGGTATTAACGTCTAATTCAGACATTCCTAAAAGGTTACCAATTGCAAAGTTTAATGCTGGTGAAGAATTATCCATTCCGTCTACCAACTGCATAAAACGTGTATTTGCAAATGTTGCAAAACCTCTTGTGTTTACAGATTTAAATGTTAGACTATTTGCGTTTACATCAACCCCTTTTAAGTTTTCTAAACCGTCATAAAATGATGGCGATGAGGTATTTTTAATAGCCCTGGCGTCTAATCTTTCTACGGTAACTGGAGACTCCATAATACGTTCTGGAGTTCTCGAAGCAGAAACTACAATTTCATCTAAAGAAGTTTCATTTTCTGTTAACGTTACATCAATTGTTTGATTGTTTTCTGTTACCTCAACTTTTTTCATTTTATACCCTAAAACAGATATTTCTAATGTAAAAGGCAAATTCTCTGTTACTTTTAAAACAAAATTTCCATCAAAATCTGTAGTGGTTCCTACAGCTTTGTTTTCAATTTTAATGTTTGCACCCGGAAGTGTCTCCCCTGTATCTGAATCTTTAACTGTACCGTCTACGGTTGTTTGCGCAACCATCGTTGCGCTACTAAAAGCTAAAAACGCAAATAATAAAAAATTTTTTATCATAATTTTAAGTTAATTTGTGAACTAGTATGCAAAATACGCTTTTTTTTGAATAATATATTAATTGTATATTAATTTTATATTTTTAATAAAAAAAAAGGACTTAACTGCGGTTTTCACACATTTGAAAAATTCTTTTTGTTCCAAATTAAACCCCCAGAAATTGTACATTTGTACAGGTAAAACACATTCCTCTTGAAAATTGTTGAAAATATTGCTAGTTTTTTTACAGACGAAAAAACTTTTGTTACCATCGGTACTTTTGATGGTGTTCATTTTGGACATCAAAAAATATTAGAAAAACTGGTGTCTGAAGCTAAGAAAGCAGGTAAAAAATCTGTTTTACTTACTTTTTTCCCGCACCCAAGAATGGTTTTGCAAAAAGATGCAACCATAGAATTAATAAATACCATTGACGAACGCGCCTCTCTTTTAGAAAAAACAGGATTAGATTATTTAATTATTCATCCTTTTAGCAAAGCTTTTTCAAAAACAACTGCTTTAGCGTTTGTGAAAGATATTTTAGTAGATACTTTTAATATTTCAAAGTTAATTATTGGGTATGACCATCATTTTGGAAAAAATAGAGAAGGCAATATTGATCAACTAACAGAATATAGCCATCAATATGACTTTGTCGTAGAAGAGATTCCAGCGCAAGACATTAACGATGTCTCTGTAAGCTCTACTAAAGTTAGACGTGCATTAGCTGCAGGAAGTCTAAAAACTGCGAACAACTATTTAGGGTATAATTTTATGTTAAATGGTCTTGTTGTAAATGGAAAACAATTAGGTGGACAAATCGGATATCCCACAGCGAATATTGATGTTCAAGAGGACTATAAGTTGATACCGAAAACAGGCGTATACGTTGTAAAATCGTCCATAAAAAATAAAAATATTTTTGGCATGATGAATATTGGAAATAGACCCACTATTAACGGAAATCATCAGACAATCGAAGTCCATTTTTTTGACTTTAATCAAGATTTGTACGGCAAAAATCTTACTGTAGAATTGCTTTATTTTTTGCGTGATGAACATAAGTTCGACTCTGTAGATTCTCTGGTTCTTCAATTAACAGAAGATGAAGATACTGCACGGAAATATATTAAAAACAATTTATAGTGATTTCCTTTTTAGCAGGACAGTGCATGTTAAAAATTGAATAATTGCTGGAGCTCTAGTGCTTCTGAGGTCTAAGCAAGTTCAAAATTCTAGCCTTTATGGGAGACCCGAAAAAGATTCTACTATTTAGAATTCGTAAACCACATTTTATGCTATTTTCTGTATACTGCCATGATTCGGGTTTTACAGCTTATTTTTATTATTAAATTCGTGTCAAAACTACTTCACAAATTATATATTTGCATTTCATAATTCTTAGAAAACATGTTACAGGTACAATTTATTAGAGAAAACAAAGAAACTGTTTTAGCAGGTTTGGCAAAGCGTAGTTTTGCGAATGCAGAAACAATAGTAACTCAAGTTTTAACTGCTGACGAAAATAGGAGAGCAACACAAGTTCTTCTCGATGATGTTCTTGCAGAATCTAATAAAATATCCAAAGAAATTGGTGGATTTTTCAAATCTGGGCAAGTACAAAAAGCAAGTCTTTTAAAAGAAAAAACAGGCCAATTAAAAGAAGAATCTAAAAAGCTTTCAGAGAGATTAAGCGTTCTTTCTGATGCACTACAAAATTTACTATTCCAAATTCCAAATATTCCGCATGCCTCTGTTAAGGCAGGAAATTCTGAAGAAGACAATGAAAATATTTTTAGCGAAGGAGCCATTCCCGAATTAGGGGAAAATGCACTACCTCATTGGGAATTGGCAAAAAAATATGATATTATAGATTTTGAATTAGGTACAAAAATTACGGGTGCTGGTTTTCCTGTGTATAAAGGAAAAGGAGCACGGTTACAACGTGCATTAATCAACTATTTTTTAGACAAAAATATTGAAGCGGGCTACAAAGAATACCAAGTTCCGCATTTGGTAAATACAGCATCTGCAACTGCAACTGGTCAATTGCCAGACAAAGAAGGACAAATGTATCATTCTAACGAAGACGATTTATATTTAATTCCCACAGCAGAAGTGCCCATTACAAATATGTTTCGTGGTGATTTAGTACAAGAATCAGATTTTCCTATCTGTTGCACAGGGTATACGCCTTGTTTTAGAAGAGAAGCAGGAAGTTACGGCGCACATGTTCGTGGTTTAAATAGGTTGCATCAATTTGACAAAGTAGAAATTGTTAGAATTGAACATCCTGATAATTCATACAATGCTTTAGACGGCATGGTAGCACACATTAAAAATATTTTAAGAGAATTAAAATTACCCTATAGAGTTTTACGTTTGTGTGGCGGTGATA
>JBNMOF010000199.1:0-3988 GCA_051277175.1 Polaribacter sp. | reverse complement strand
CAAGAGACTACAAAAGTATTAAACGAGGCTGCTGTAAGTGGTAAAATAGATACATTAGAAGGCTTGAAAGAAAATGTAATTGTTGGTAAGAGAATACCAGCAGGAACAGGTATGAGAGCTTATGATAATATTCTAGTTGGTCCTAAAGACGAAATAGAAAAAAGTTTCTAATAACGTTTAAGCGTTAGAATTTTTAAAAGTTGGATTGGCTATTGTAATTTAATTACATTATTCAATTCAACTTTTTATTTTTTGTACCTTTCAGCAGTGAAATAATTAGATACCTTAACGATACAGATTATGGAAGAAAATAAAAACAAAGACGGACAATTAAATATAGAGTTAGATCAAGCAATTGCAGAGGGAACCTATTCTAACCTCGCAATTATCAATCATTCAGTTTCAGAATTTATTGTAGATTTTATAAATATCATGCCAGGAGTACCAAAGGCAAAAGTAAAATCTAGAATCATATTAACACCACAGCATGCAAAGAGATTAACGAAAGCATTAGCAGAGAATGTTCGAAAATTTGAGGAAGCGAACGGTGAAATTAAAGATTATGAGCAACCTCCAGTTCCAATGAATTTTGGCCCAACAGGACAAGCTTAAAATTAAGTTTGCAATACATTAAAGAGCGCAGTTAAGATGAAATTTAATCTTAACTGCGCTTTTTTTTAATGAAGCGTTGTTTCTATACTCCTGTTTTTGAGATGCAGTACATCGTAATATAAAAAATCTACAATTTCTTGAGTGCACTGAAACATTGGTCTGCTAGCCCAACTATGATTACCTTCATCAATCGTATATAAGTAATAAGAAGCACTGATTTTTTTTAATTTATCAGCAATTGCTTTCGATCCATATAATTGTAAATAACCCGCATCATTGGTGTTACAATAATGATGTGGAGCACGATCGTACGGGACTAATTGATCTTCAGTTCCGTGAAATAATTGTGTTGGTATTGCTGTTTCGGTAGTGATGTTCTCCACAGAGGTAAGCGCTCCAGCCATACTTATGACCCCTGCAAATTTAAAAGATGTTGGAAGTGTTTTATCATTGTAAACATACACTAAGTTTAAAACGGCTTCCGCACCAGCACTGCTGCCTATTAAAACTATTTTATTGGTATTTATTCGAAATTTTGAGCTCTTATTTAATAAATAGTGCACCGCTGCACTTATATCTTTAGAGGCTTCGTTAAAGGCTATAATTTTATCTTCTGATTTTGTAGCACAACCAAAACCAAGTTTTTTCCTTGTTAAACGGTAAGAGATAGCTGCTACTGCATACCCACGAGCAGCCATATTTTTTGCAAAACGTACCGTATTTTTATCATTGCGTTTTCCGCCAGAAAAACCACCACCATGCACATAAATCAGCAAAGGGAGTATTCCTTTTACTTTTTTTGGTCTGTATAAATCTAGTTTCAATTTTTTATTATCTGTTGTTTTCTGATAGCGATATGTTCTTTTAGAAACTGTAGCTACTTTGTCTAAATACAAGGTTTGTGAAAAACTTAAAGTGACACTAAAGAAAAACAAAAAAAAGACAGGTAATTTCATATTAGAAGCTGTTGTTATTGCAATTACTTCCTTTTTACTTTATGAAAGAAACCTCTTAAATGCGAATATAAAAATGCATTTGTTTTCACGTAATAAAATGAAATAAAGCAGACTGTAATGATAAATAAGACTGCTCCAAAAACAGCTTGCCAGGGAGTTAGTATTTTACCAATTAAACGATTTAATCCAATGCCTGTGAAGCTGCCATAAATAATTGTAAAATGGATCACATAGATAGACAATGTTTTTTGTCCAATTTTTAAAAGTAATGGAAATTTTAAGAATTTTTCAAATCCGTAGAAGAAAGAGAAGTATAAAAAAACATTTCCTAACCTTGTAAATAAATAATTATAGTTAGCAGCATCCCTAAATAATTGGAGGTCTGTTACCTTATAAATAGCCATTAATAGGTTAGAAGAATACTGAATGAGAATACCACCTATTATTAAAAACGATGCGACCGCTATTTTTTTGAAATGAGTTGCATGCAAATGTCGATGAAATAAAGTAGCTAAATATGCGCCAAATGCGATGTAGCCAAACCAAGGAACCATGGTGAATACAGAGCCGTTACTTTTTGAAACATAATTATTAAAAATAACAGGAATCTGGTTAAAACTTAACTCACGATAGATGGGCTCAGATAGAAAAATAAGGATGCCTAATAGTACTAAAATGATAGAGAAGAGTCCGGTTTTTTTTGCGCACAAATAGTAGAGTACAATAATTAAAATAAGACTCAAACCAATACATTGTAGTACATCGATGACCAGAAAATAGCTATTAAAGTAACCCGAAAACCAAGCTAAGAATGGAATTCGTATTAAATAACCTACACCAATTAGAAAAAAACCTCTAATAATACCTTTACGCATTCGTGTTTTTTCTTGTCCTTTTTCTTTTGCCTTTAATAATAGGTATGTGAAAATTAAACCTGAAATAGTAAAAAAAGTGGGTGCTGTAATTCCTCTAAAATAAGACCAAATAGAATACGGAATTGCGTTTAAATCTCTATAAGTGACCGATAGAAGGGTGTCTATAAAATGGCCTTGCAGCATCATTAAAATTGCGAAAGCACGAATAATATCAATAAAATATAAGCGTCCGCTTTGCACAAGTGTTTATTTGCGATAAATATAATGATATATTTTAAGCTTCAATTTTTTTTGTCACTTTATCCTTCCTTGTAAGCGCTCGAATTGTGTAAACTCTTTTTTTTAGCACGTTTGTGCCTATTCTTTTGAACTTATATTTTTAAAGCGTGCTATGTGCTATTCAAGTTGCGCATGGTGTTGCCTTCCTTAAAATAAGTGGTGTAGTTGTGAGTAGATTTTAAGAAGATGTTTAAAGGCACCTTTTATTTCTTTAAGTATTGTAGACGATGTGCAATTAGAATTTAATTTGAAAGCATCTAATAATCTTCTAAGAAAGTAGAATTATGTCTTCTAAAGGCAATAATAGAAGCATGCAGACAGTTTTAATTATTTTCGATAAAACTAGTTTGTTTTAAGTAAACAAGGCTGTAAATCTAGACATCTGCGCAGGCGCGTTAAGAGCATTTGTAAAAATAGTAAAATGAGCAACTTTAAAAACTGACGGTCGCAAGGTGGTCATCTCCTCTTTAAATGAAAATTTTAACTGTTTCTATTTGGATAAAATATTCAAATACATCAAGTTAGCCATCAAAATAACAAAGCTTAGCTGTTTTGTTATTTTACCTTTAAAAGAGTTCGGGTTTTGTTTAATAACCAGAAATCTGCCAATACCAATGCAGTCATCGCCTCTATAATTGGCACTGCTCTTGGCACTACACAAGGATCATGTCTTCCTTTGCCTGTGATTTCTGTAATTTCATTATCAGAATTAATCGTTTGCTGTGCGCTCATGATGGTTGCAACTGGTTTAAAGGCAACTCTGAAGTAAATATCCATTCCGTTGCTAATACCCCCTTGAATTCCTCCAGAGAGATTCGATTGCGTGCTGCCATCTGCATTAAAAATATCATTGTGCTCAGAGCCTTTCATTCTCGCACCACAAAAGCCACTTCCAAATTCAAAACCTTTTACAGCATTTATAGAAAGCATTGCTTTCCCTAATTCTGCATGTAACTTATTAAAAATAGGCTCCCCTAAACCAACAGGTACATTTTGTGCAACACAGGTTATGGTGCCTCCAATAGTATCTCCAGCCTTTCTAATTTCTTTTATTTTGTCAATCATTTTCTCTGCAGAAACGGCATCAGGACAGCGAACAATATTGTCCTCTGTTTTAGAAAAATCTAAATCTTGATACGGTTTGTCAATAAAGATATCCCCTACAGAAGAGGTAAAAGCATTTATTTTGATAGCTGAAATTAATTGTTTCGCCAAAGCTCCTGCAACTACCCAATTTGCAGTTTCACGCGCAGAACTGCGACCACC
>JBNMOF010000198.1:0-3989 GCA_051277175.1 Polaribacter sp. | reverse complement strand
AAACCAGAACTCATCAATGCCATTATAATAGAACTCGGACCAACTAAAGGTACCACTTGAATATTATTTTCATGCGCTAACTTCACAATACTTGCTCCTGGATCTGCAACTGCTGGAACCCCAGCTTCCGACAATAAACCTACATTTATTCCTTGTTTACAGACATCTAAATACCTTCTTGTTTCAATTTCTTCGGCATATTTATCTAAAGACATTATTTGTAAGGAAGGCTGGGATTTTTTAGGTGAAATCTTTTTAATAAAGGCTCTTGCCGATTTCTCATTTTCAACAATATAATAATCAATTTGCTCTATCACCTTTTTTACAGATAAAGGCATTACTTCGAGAGGTTCTGTGTCTCCTAAAGTTGTAGGAATTAAATAGAGTTTACCAATCATTATATTTATTTTAGGCGTTTAAACTAGTGTTAATTTAAGGTGCTATGAGGTTATATTTTCTGCAATAACAGTGCAGGCTTCCTCAAGCATTTTATATACATTTTCAAAACCAGCATTTCCTCCATAATAGGGATCTGGAACTGATTCATTTTTATCAGGATGTGTTTCATTTAAAATCATCTTCACCTTTTGAATATCGCTATCATTTCTAGCGACCAAAAGTACATTTTGATAATTGCTAGCATCCATCACATAAATAATATTAAAAGTATCAAAGTCTTTTACTGTGAATTTTCTTGCTTTTTGATATGTAATATCAATTCCGTAACTCCTAGCAACAGCAATAGAGCGCGCGTCCGGTAGCTTACCCACGTGATATGCTGCTGTTCCAGCAGAATCAACTAAAAAAAGAGTATTATTTACTTTGGATTGTAAAATACCTTCTGCTAATGGAGAACGACAAATATTCCCCAAGCAAACCATTAGTATTTTTTTCATCAGAATAAAATTAAAAAAGTATACTGTTAAAATATGCGGTCTTTAGAACGTTAACTTCTTGGTTAAGTCATCTACGTATTTTCTAAATTGTTTGTCAGTTTCAGTAAGATTATCTACTGTTTTGCAGGCATGTAAAACGGTTGCATGATCTCTTTGCCCAATTTGGTTACCAATACTCGCTAAAGAAGTCTTTGTTAATCTTTTTGCAAAAAACATAGCTAACTGTCGCGCTTGTACAATATGACGTTTTCTAGTTTTCGATTGCAAAGTAGCTACGTCCATATCAAAATACTTAGAAACTTCTTTCTGGATATAATCGATTGAAACTTCTTTCTTCGTGTTTTTTACGAACTTATCTACAATCTGTTTTGCCAACTCTAAAGAAAACTCTCTTCGATTAAAGGAAGCTTGGGCAATCATAGAAATAATAACACCCTCTAATTCTCTAACATTAGATTTAATATTTTTAGCAATATATGCTACAATTTCTTCTGGCATTTCTACACCATCTCTAAACAATTTATTGTCTAAAATAGAAATTCTAGTTTCATAATCTGGCGCTTGTAATTCTGCTGACAATCCCCATTTAAAACGAGATAATAAACGTTGCTCTATGTCTTGCATGTCTACAGGAGCTTTGTCTGATGTTAAAATTACTTGCTTTCCATTTTGGTGTAAATGGTTAAAAATATGAAAGAAAACATCTTGTGTTCCTACTTTCCCTGATAAAAACTGAACATCATCAATAATTAATACATCTACCATTTGATAAAAATGAATAAAATCATTTCTTGTATTTGATTTTACTGAATCTATAAATTGTTGTGTAAATTTTTCTGATGAAATATAGAGTACTGTTTTATCTGGATATTTATCTTTGATATTAACACCAATAGCGTGCGCTAAATGTGTTTTACCTAATCCAACACCACCATAAACTAACAATGGATTAAAAGAGGTCCCTCCGGGCTTGTTCGCAACTGCCATACCTGCAGAACGCGCTAACCTATTAGAATCTCCTTCTATAAAATTAACAAAATTGTAATTCGGATTTAATTGAGATTCAATTTTAACCTTTTGCAGCCCTGGAATTACAAACGGATTTCTCAATTCTCTATTACCAGTATCAATGGGAACTGTAACTTTTTGTGGTTTTAACGGATCTCTATTAGAGCTCGGTATTTTAACAGTTTGTGGTCTATTGCTGCTATAATTGTTTTCCATTTTCACATCGTAAATCAATTTGACATCATTTCCTAATTGTCTTACTAATGCTACTCTTAATAACTTAATATAGTGTTCCTCTAACCATTCGTAAAAAAATTTACTAGGTACTTGTATCGTTAAGGCTTCTCCTGAAAGTTTTACTGGCTTAATGGGTTCAAACCAAGTTTTATAGGCTTGTGGTTTAATATTGTCTTTTATAAAAGACATGCAGTCGTTCCAAACAGATTCAGCAGTTAAATTCATTTTTTGATGTGGTACTTTAGGTTATTTGACTTAGTTGAAAAAAAAATACAATGCACTCGTTTGGGGAATACAAAAATGTGAATAAAATTCAGTATAAAAAAATCAATTTGCTATTGATTATTAATTATTTTTTTCGTAAACTGTTCGGATAAATTTATCAAAAAAAAATTGAAAAAATCATCAACAAATACAAGAATTAGATATTCTGAGACAGATCAAATGGGAGTTGTATATCACGGTAACTATGCACAATTTTTTGAAATGGGCAGAACAGAATGGCTGCGTTCTTTGGGGATAAGTTATAAAGATATGGAAAAGAGCGGAATAATGCTTCCTGTAATTGCAATAAATTTTAATTTTATAAAATCTGCATTGTATGATGACGTTTTAACCATACATACTTTCTTAAAAAAAGAACCTTTGGTAAAGATTGAATTTAATTATGAAATTAAAAATCAAAATAATGAATTAATTTGTACAGGAAATTCTGTTTTGGCATTTATGCATATAAAAACAATGAAACCTACTCGCTGTCCGGAGTATTTATTGAAAGGGTTAGGATTTTAGTGAACGTTTTCTGAGTCCTTAAATTTTATTCCAACACTTTTAAAGTAACCTTATATAGATTGTCAAAAATATTGAAAATTGCTTTCGCATCATTTTTCCTCACAGAAATAATATATTGGCAATCCATTTCTAACTTCTGACTCACAATTTCAATATTTTTTTCCTTAACGATTCTCATTACAGGATTCATCAAATCATAATTAAATGTCAATTGATACTGAACATTGATTGTCTTTTCTAAAATATTAGACACTTCTAAAGCCATTTGAGCAGACGTTTTATATGCAGAAATCAAACCTCCCACTCCTAGTTTTGTACCTCCAAAATAACGGACAGATACAATTAAAATATTGGTAACTTCAAAAGACTGAATTTGTCCATAAATTGGCATTCCTGCAGAATTATTTGGCTCACCGTCATCATTTGCTCTAAATCTAACTTTCTCGATTCCTAATTGATACGCATAACAAAAATGACGCGCCGTATGGTGTTTTTTTCTAAGTTCTTCTAACCGCTCTTTCACATCCTCTTCAGACAAAACAGGAAAAGTATATCCAAAAAACTTACTTCCCTTTTCTTTGAAAAGTGTTTCTATCGAGGGTAATTCGATGGTTTTATAAACGTCTTCCATACTCTTTTGATTGATTAAAAAATTAAGTGCAAAATCGCAATCATTTTAACAAAGATCGCAAAGAAAAAAAAGCTCCTTTGAAACACTAAAAAACAGCTTTAAATAAAAAATTTATGCAATGGTAACCAATACGATTCCTAAAATTGCCAAAGCAACTCCTATTTTATTTTTAAGACTAAATTTTTCTTTAAATAATAGCAACCCAACCAATGTTGACACAATTACTATTGCCACATTATTTATGGTGAATAAAGTTGAGCTCTCGAAATTTTTATTCTGTAGAGCCTTAATAATGAAAAATATTGAGAAGTAATTGGGTACTCCTAAAATAATTCCTGCAAGAATATTTTTAAGCCCAAAAGCCTCTCTTTTTTTAAGCGTTCTAATTGCTAAAATTGTAAATCCAAAAATAGCTGCAATACCAA
>JBNMOF010000197.1:0-3998 GCA_051277175.1 Polaribacter sp. | reverse complement strand
AGATTTTCCTCCAAATTTTAATACTTTCATTTTTTTTGAGCTGAACTCTTTATTAAATATAGGTGCTATAATTTTCTGAAGTTGGTCATATTCCATTAGAAATGCATCATGACCATGCACCGATTTTATTTCGTTATAGGTAACATTTTCTTTGGTTAATGCTAACTTTTTATGTGTTTCTCTATTTTCTTCAGCAGTAAAAAACAAATCTGAGTCCACACCAATAATATGAATATTGGCATCTATCTGATCTAGAATTTCTATCTTTTTTTCTCCATTTTTTGTAACATCAATTGTTTTTAATAATTGATTCATCAACTTATAAGAAGACAATTGATAGCGTTCTTGTAATTTTTTACCATGATGTAACAGCCAACTTTCTACGCTAAAAACAGTAGAATCTTCTTTTTTAGAACGTTGAAAACGCTCTTTAAAAGAGGTTGGCGTTCTGTAGCACAGCATTGCATGCATCCTTGCATCGTGCACTGGATTGCTTGAGTTTACCAAAAATTGTTCTTGTATTTGGCAATTGGCAATTAACCAATCTGTAGATTTCCAATCGGTTGCAATCGGTAAAAAATGTTTGGTTATTTTAGTATTTAAAACCATCATTTCCCAACCAATCCCGCCGCCCAAAGACCCACCTATTAAAGCAAATAGTTGTGAAATTTTTAAATATTGTAATCCTTCTAAAAAAATATTGGCAATATCTCTTGCTATAAAATCTTTATAGTTTTCAATTAAAAAACCATCGAAACCATTTCCAGGAACGTTAAAAGATAAAATAGTATACACCTTTGTATCTATTACCTTTTCTTCTCCTACAATATCTTGCCACCAACCTTCTTTACCTGCAACTTCACTATTACCGGTTAATGCATGGTTGATTAAAATGATAGGTGCGGTACCCAGTTCTTTACCAAAGACTTGGTAGCTTAAATTCAATTCCAGAACAGAAGCACCAAGCTCTGTGGTGAAGTTTTTAATTTTAATATGTTGTAACTTATTTTTCATTTTAGTACAAGGGGTTTTAACCCCTTGTTTTTATGTATTATCTTCTTATAGCTCAGAAAAAGCGGCTTTTAAATCTGCTTTTAAATCCTCTAAATCTTCAATTCCAACAGACAATCTTACTAAATCTTGCGTAACACCAGCACTTGCTTGTTCTACTGTATTTAATTGTTGGTGTGTTGTACTTGCAGGATGAATAATAAGCGATTTTGTATCTCCAATATTCGCTAATAAAGAGAATATTTTAGTTTTATCTGCTATTGCTTTTGCAGCTTCAAAGCCTTTTTTAGGACCGAATGTTACAATACCACTTTGCCCTTTTGGTAAGTACTTATCTGCTAAAGATTTGAATTTACTACTTTCTAAACCAGGATAATTTACCCAAGCAACGGCATCTTGTTGCTCTAACCATGTTGCCAATGCTAATGCATTTTCTGAATGTTGTTTTATTCTAACAGGTAAAGTCTCTAAACCCTGAATGATATTAAATGCATTTGTTGGACTTAATGCACCTCCGTAATCACGCAAACCTTCGAGTATTAATTTAAAAGTAAACGATGCCGCACCTAAAGTTTCATAATATTTTAAACCGTGGTACCCTGCAGATGGTTCTGTAAATTCTGGAAACTTACCGTTTGCCCAATTAAAAGTACCTGCATCTATAATAGCACCTCCTAAAGAAGTTCCTTGGCCACCAATATATTTTGTTAAAGAGTGAATTACAATATCTGCCCCATGTTTAATGGGGTTTAATAAAACAGGTGTTGCCACTGTATTATCTACAATAAAAGGAACTTCTGCCTTTTTTGAATGCGCAGAAATTGCTTCTAAATCTAATACATCTAACTTCGGGTTCCCTAAAGATTCTGCAAAAAATGCTCTTGTATTTTCTTGCACCGCTGCATCAAAGTTATCAGGATTTGATGCATCTACAAATGTAGTTGTAATACCTAACCTTGGTAAGGTTACACTTAATAAGTTATAAGTTCCACCATATAAACTACTAGAAGCAACAATATGATCTCCCGCTTTTAAAAGTGTTAGCAAACCGGTTGCAATTGCTGCAGTTCCAGAGGCAAAAACTACGGCTCCTATTCCGCCTTCTACCGCTGCCAAACGGTCTTGTAAAATTTGATTTGTTGGATTGTTTAAACGCGTGTAAATAAAACCTAATTCTTTTAACGAAAAAAGGTTTGCTGCCTGTTCTGAATTTTTAAAAACATAAGAGGTTGTTTGGTAAATAGGAACTGCTCTTGTACCTCCGTTTGTGGTTACATCGTGTCCTGCATGCAACGCATTGGTTGCCAATTTTAATGTGCTCATTTTTCTATTTTTTTGAGTTAATTATTAAACAAAAAAGTTAAATGCACCAATTTTAATTGATGTACGAACTAGAAAAATGTTATGAAGAAAATAGGATTTTCCTGAACAGGAAAACTCTTTTTTGTTATCTATCCAAATATAAAATATTTAGGTAGAATGTAGCACCTTCTTTATTTCTAAAGGGTTGCTAAGGCTTCAACGGGTCTAATCCCTCGGCCTTTCTTGATAACATTTCAATAAGTTATTGAACTTTATGATTGCAAATATAGCCTCATAAAAATTTAAATACCAAATAAAAAAGCATTTATTTTTTTGAAATACGAATTTCGCATTTTATAGAATCAAGTTTTGCTTATTCTTTAAAAACAGGATTTTTAAAACATTAAAATTGATTTATCGATGACGTCATCATAAATAATTATCGAGAAAAAAGAACGCTATGTAATATTATAGTGTACTTTTGTTCTCTAATTGAGAGGGAATTTGATCTGATTGCAACCTCTTTTATTGAGACTTTTTTAAAACTAAAACGGCTTCAGTAAAACAAAACGCTAAAGCAGTAATTATCTACTTCTTTTAGCGACTACGCAATCAATTTTAATTTTCTATAACATAAAAAGAAGAATATTATGTCATATTTATTTACCTCAGAAAGTGTTTCTGAAGGACATCCAGACAAAGTTGCAGATCAGATTTCTGATGCATTAATTGATAATTTTTTAGCGTTTGATAAAAATAGTAAAGTTGCTTGCGAGACTTTAGTTACTACCGGTCAAGTAATTTTAGCCGGTGAAGTAAAATCTAAAACATACTTAGATGTTCAGCAAATTGCAAGAGACGTCATTAACAAAATTGGGTATACTAAAAGTGCTTATATGTTTGATGGTAATTCTTGTGGAGTCTTATCTGCAATTCATGAACAATCACCAGACATTAACAAAGGTGTAGACAGAGCCAACCCAGAAGAGCAAGGCGCTGGAGACCAAGGAATGATGTTTGGATATGCTACTGATGAGACCGATAATTACATGCCTTTGGCTTTAGAATTATCGCATCGATTATTAATTGAATTAGCGATATTAAGAAGAGAAAATAAGGATATTGATTATTTAAGACCCGATGCAAAATCTCAGGTTACGATTCAGTATTCTGATGACAATATTCCCGAAAGAATTGACGCCATTGTAATCTCTACACAACATGATGATTTCGATCCTTCGGAAGAAGTAATGTTGACTAAAATAAAAAAAGATATTGTTAATATTTTGATTCCTAGAGTAGTTGCTAAATTACCTGCACACAATCAAAAATTATTTACTGATAAGATTACGTATCATATAAATCCAACAGGGATTTTTGTGATTGGTGGTCCTCACGGAGATACAGGTTTAACAGGAAGAAAAATTATTGTAGATACGTATGGTGGAAAAGGTGGTCATGGTGGTGGTGCTTTTTCGGGAAAAGATCCTTCTAAAGTAGACAGATCTGGAGCATATGCAACAAGACATATTGCAAAAAATTTAGTTGCTGCTGGACTTTGTAAAGAAGTTTTAGTTCAGGTTTCATATGCAATTGGCGTTGCAAAACCAACAAGTATTAATGTTGAAACTTATGGAACTGCCACGATAGATTTAACGGATGGAGAAATTAGTAAAAAAGTAGAA
>JBNMOF010000196.1:0-4016 GCA_051277175.1 Polaribacter sp. | reverse complement strand
ATCAAATCAGTGTATGAAAATATCCCCCCTTTTTTTAAGGAAGTATGTATGTTTTTAAATAGTGATTGCTTTTCAGTATCATCACAATGGTGAAGACTAAAGCCGGCAACAACTAAATCATAATTTCTTTCTTCAAAAAGAAAGTCTTTAAAGTAGGTGTTTACATAAACAATATTATAATCTTTAAATTGGCTGCGACATAGGTTTATCATTTCTGCAGAGGCATCTACAAGTGTAAATGTTGCATTTGGAAAATAAGGAATAAGTTGTGCGGTAACATTGCCATTACCACTGCCAAGATCAAGAATAGATGTTGGATTAAAATTATTTGGGAATTGGTTACAAAAACTTGAAATTAGTGACAAATAATGAGGTACACAGCCAATCATATCATTGGTGTAGTTCTTCGAAAAATCGTTGAATTCTAATGCGATGGTGTTTGCTATTTTCATTATTCGTTTGATTTTGTATTTGAAATAATTTTATTGCTAATTTGTCATAATGAGTACCTAAATAATTAATTCGTATTGCTTTAATTATAGAAACTGTTCTCTTGCTAAGTTAATATTTATTAAATTTAGAAACAAATCAAAATCAAAGTGCAACAATTAGGGCGTTGGCTTATACTTCTCAGTATTTCAAAATTTCTTTTAAAACTTGCAGGAGTATCCTCATTTATTTTGAGTATTTCGGTTGTATCCATGACTGATTATTTAACCAATAGAGCGTTTACAATACTAGAAAATCATAAGAAATAAAAGGAATAATATGTTTCAAAAATTAATGATGCTTTCAATTAAAAAAGAAAAAAACCGCATCCAATAAGATGCGGTTTTTAATAATTATAAAATGTGTTTTTTGAGATTATTTAGGATCTAAAATTGTGTCAATTCTATCTACAACATCTTGTAAATGGTAGCGAGAAATTGTGTTTCCTCTAGATGAAGCTGTTTTTGCATCACGTTGTAAACGTTTTAATTCGCCTCTAACTACAGATTTAATATCAGACTGATTCACTGTGATACCAGAAGTCTTTCTGTAACCACTATTTCTACCTTTTTGATCTTTTGCCTTATTCAGTAAATAATCTAATCGATCTAAATGCACTCTTTGTAAGTTTCTTCTATACGTATCTATAGAACCTTTAGCGTATATTTCAGACCAAACACCCTTGCGTAAATCGCTCATCATGTTGACTAAAGTATATGCTTTAGAACCATTTAAAGTTTCATTTTCTATCATTCTAGCCATTCTACCAGCATCTAAAAGGTTATTTATAGACCTTGCTTGTAAGCCACGAACTCTCTCTACTGATCCAGAAAATTCTGTTTTGTTAAAAATATTTTTGTCTAACATCCAAGTTGGCGTTTCAAACAATTCATCAATCACAAATTTTAAAGCTTCTTTTTGAGTTTCTTTATCAATATGCGTATAAACTGCTCCTTCTTGATCTGTAGTTTTAAAGTATTCTGTAACACCTCCAACATTTGCAGAAACATGTCCCATATATCTGTTAAACTGACTTAAAACTTGACCATACATTGTAGCTAATTCTTCATAATTTTCTCCTTTTTTAGAAGTCCATTCTTCTAACCTTGGTAAAATTCTTTTTAAGTTTTTAATTCCATAAGCAGACGCTTTCATCGCATTGTCACCTAAGTCTTCTGTCTGAGAAGTTGGGTCTACAACACCACCCGCTTGTTGATGTCCAAACCTGTACATTGGATCATCAGCATGTTTTAAAATCCAATTATCTAAAACAGGCTTTTCCTCTTTAGCAGTCTTATTTAAAATGGGTCTATATCCCCAAGAAATTGCATATTTATCATACACACCAATATTTGGCATTAAAGCAACACCTGTATCTTCTGGTTGCGCAACATAATTAAAACGAGCATAGTCCATAATAGAAGGTGCTGTTCCATATTTTTTGGTGAAACTTGCAGAGCGCAAAGAATCTACAGGAAATGCAGCAGAACTTCCCATATTATGAGGCAATCCTAAAGTATGACCCAACTCATGCGAAGAGACAAATTTGATTAATTCTCCCATTGTTTCTGTTTTAAAGTTGTTCCCTCTTGCATCTGGGTTTATAGCTGCAGTTTGAATAAAGAACCAGTTATGTAATAAAGACATTACATTGTGATACCAGTTAATATCAGACTCTAAAATTTCTCCAGAACGCGGATCACTAACGTGAGGTCCGTTTGCATTTGGAATTGGAGATGCTAAATAACGAATTACAGAATAACGCACATCTTCTGGGCTATATTCTGGATCTTCTTCTTTTGTTGGCGCTCTTTTTGCAATAATTGCATTTTTAAAACCAGCAGCTTCAAAAGCAACTTGCCAATCATTTACACCTTTTATGATATAAGGAACCCATTCTTTTGGTGTTGCTCTGTCTACATAATAAACAATTTGTTTTTTTGGTTCAACTAATTCTCCTCTTTCAAATTTCTCAATATCTTCATCTTTAACTTCTAATCGATATCTATCTAAATAAGTTACAGTTTTACTTTTTTGAGCATCTAAACCATAATCAGTTTGTCCTCTTGCAAACCACCCAACACGTTCATCAAAATATCTACGCTTCATTGGTACTTTAGGTAATAAAACCATTGAGTTACTCATTTCTAAAGTAATAGAACCTAATGCACTATTTGATGGCGCTTTGGTGGCAGCATATGTTTTTACGTGTCTTACTTCTATGTTCTTTGGGTAACTACTTACGCGATCTACATAAGAACGATCTTTATCCATTCTTGTGACACCATATCTTTTTCTATAGGAAGCTGGAAATCCAAGTGGTTTAACATCTGTAGAAAATAAAGTAGTTGCATCTATTACAGTAGCTGTAGAATCTTTACTGATTGCTTTGATAGGAAAAGAGAATAAAATAGGTTCTAAATTAGAATTTACAACGGCTTCGTGTACTGGTAAAAGAGTATCTGCAACAACATCATAAGATACAATACGTAATAATATATGTTTATTTTTTCTTTCCCAACGTAGAACCTGAGTATTGGTTTTTCCGCCTCCAAAACCGATTCCGTTTGCAGTTTTAGCAATTCTTGTAACCATTAACATTTCTCTTTTTAAGAGTGTATCAGGAATTTCAAAAAGATAAGAATCGTCTTTTGTATGAACTTTAAACAAACCTTCATCTGTTTTATGTTCTTTAGTAACTACCTTTTCATAAGGTTTAATTGCGTCTTTTTTAGGTTTAGGTGGCGTCACTTTTTTTGAAGTCTCTTTTTTCTTTTTCTTCCAAAATTGAGCAGAAGATTCAGTAGAAAAACTAAAGATAAAAACAACGAGCACTAGTTTGATAAGTATTTTTTTTGAATTCATAAATTTGATTGAGGGTATAAAAATCCAAGTTAAGGAAACTGGTAATTTCAAGCTCATAAAAATATGTTAAAGAGAAGATGGTTTTAGGGCATTCAAATTGATTGTTATTTTAGATTGACGTTATTATTTCTTAGAACAACCAAGATTTAAAGTATCTGTTTTGAGCCTGGTAAAGTATATTTAGTATTCGAAAAAAGCTTTAACAAGCTTAAATAGGTAGCTATTAGGCAACGTATAGTCGATTAAGAGCAAAAAAAAAGGCGACCAATTAAAATTGACGCCTTTTTTTTGAAATAATTAATGAATCTAAATATTACAATCCAAAAGTTTCTTTCACAATTTCTACATAATCTAATTTTTCCCAAGTAAAGGTTTCTACTTCCTGAGAAACTGTTTCTCCCATTGGGTTAGAAAAGGTAACTATTTTTGTTTCTGGTGTTCTTCCCATGTGTCCATACGCTGCAGTTTCGGAGTAAATTGGTGCTCTTAACTTTAAACGTTTTTCAATAAAATACGGACGCATGTCAAAAATACGTTCTACTTTTTTACTAATTTCTCCATCCGTTAAATCTATCGTGGCAGTTCCATAAGTTTCAACATTAATACTTGTTGGTTTTGCAACGCCAATTGCATATGAAACCTGAACTAAAACTTCTTTACAA
>JBNMOF010000195.1:0-4036 GCA_051277175.1 Polaribacter sp. | reverse complement strand
TATGTAAAGGTTAATAAAAACTGGCGTAGTGATAAAATTCAATTAAAACGTTTTGGATACAATCAAAAATAAATAGACTCCTTTATGCCGCTCAATTTTGCCGGAAAACCCTTTATTATAAAGAAAAAAAAACGGTAAATACTTTGAATGATTTTAGTTTTTTAAAGACTTCATTTTTAGCGTCTTTCTTAAAAGCTTAAATCGTACCTTTGCAAAAAATTTGAACACAAATGAATAGTATTGTTGCCATCGTAGGAAGACCAAATGTAGGAAAGTCAACACTTTTTAACAGATTGGTACAGAGAAGAGATGCTATTGTAGATTCTGTTAGTGGAGTTACAAGAGACAGACATTATGGAAAATCTGACTGGAATGGGAAAGAATTTTCTGTAATAGACACAGGTGGTTACGTCATTGGTTCTGATGATATTTTTGAAGAAGAAATTAGAAAACAAGTAAAGTTAGCCATTGAAGAAGCAGATATTATTGTATTTGTTGTGGATGTTGAAGAAGGTATAACACCCATGGATGCTGAAGTTGCAAAAATTTTACGCAAAGTAAAAAAACCAATTTTTGTTACCGTTAATAAGGTAGACAATGCAATGCGAGATGCAGATGCTGTTGAGTTTTATAATTTAGGCTTAGGAGGTTACCAAACCATTTCTTCTATTAATGGAAGTGGAACTGGAGACTTATTAGACGCTATTGTAGAAAAAATGCCAGCGCCAGAAGAAGTAGATCTAGAAAAAGAAGACTTGCCAAGATTTGCTGTTGTTGGAAGACCAAATGCAGGAAAATCTTCTTTTATAAATGCCTTAATTGGAAAGGATAGAAACATTGTAACCGATATTGCAGGAACTACAAGAGATTCTATTGATACAAAATACAATCGTTTTGGATTTGATTTTAATTTGGTAGATACAGCCGGAATTAGAAAAAAATCGAAAGTAAAAGAAGACTTAGAGTTCTATTCTGTAATGCGTGCTGTTCGATCTATAGAATATGCAGATGTTATTATTTTAGTAGTAGATGCAACTCGTGGTTTTGAAGGCCAAGATCAAAGTATTTTTTGGTTGGCAGAAAAAAATAGAAAAGGGGTTATCATCTTAATAAATAAATGGGATCTAGTAGAAAAGGAAACCAATACCATGCGTGATTTTGAGGCGATGGTTAGAAAACAAATTGAGCCTTTTACAGATGTACCAATTGTATTTACTTCTGTATTAACAAAACAACGTTTGTACAAAGCAATCGAGACTGCCGTAGAAGTTTTTGAAAGAAGAAAATTCAAAATATCTACAAGTAAGCTAAATGATGCGATGTTAGAAATCGTAAAAAGTTACCCACCACCAGCTACAAAAGGAAAATTTGTAAAGATTAAGTACTGTATGCAATTACCTACGCTTACACCTCAGTTTGCATTTTTCTGTAATTTACCACAATATGTTAGAGATCCTTACAAACGTTTCTTAGAGAACAAATTAAGAGATATGTACGATTTTTCTGGTGTCCCAATAACTATTTATTTTAGACAGAAATAAAAACTACCTTCTTATTTAGTAACACTCTAAAAGTTTCCTTTTTATGCTTTTTAAGCATAAAAAGGAAAGGAAGCATGCTTTAGAACGACTGTCAAATTACAATGTAGTAAATTTGGTAAATAAATTTTAAAAAATGAAGATCTTAAAATCAGGTTTAGTAAATGAAGTTGAGTTGCCCCTGCAACTAAATATTTCTTTTCGAAAAGTTTTTGATCTTTTTGAAAAATATGCTCATAAGAAGAATGCGCAACATCCATTTCATAGCGCAGCGATTGAAATGGTGAAAATATTTCAACAACATCCATTACTAAATGATGGTTTTTCAGATTATTCATTACTTGAAAAATACAAGAAAGAAATAGACTTAATTTTAAACCCCTTATTTCCAGAACCTTTACTTCTAAATGAAATAAAAACAGCAAGCATTCCTTTTTCTTTTGTTTCTTTTAAATTTACAGACCGTTTTCAAAATATATTAAATAACGCAGGCGATCGTTATGAATTTAAAGTACGAAATTTTGAAGACGAAAGCATGTATATCTTGTCATGTACTTTCATTTTAAGTGCTATTTACGGATATAGCATTGATATAAAAAGACCTTTTTACTTTGACATTCCCGACAAAAAGTCTGGAACTATGAAGTACTATAGGGCTGCTTTTAATGCTGATTTCTCTGAAATTACACCCACAGAAAATGCACCTAATATTACCAAAGAAGATTTTAGAGAATTACTAAATAATTTTAATAATATCGAACTTTGGAAAGAAAAATTTCCACCCAACAGTTATATCTTTAAAGGCTTTGGTCTCCTAAATTTATTTGACGTGACTTCAGAAGAAATGTTGTCTTCTATAAAAGAAAACTTATTGGCGAGTGATGATAATTTGATCTTTAAACTTCAAAATAATTTAAGAGATTTCTATGCTATTAAAGATTTAAAACTGGGGTATTCTGTTTTTGATAATTTAAAAGACAAACTCTGTGAAACCATTGTAAATAAATCAAATAGTATTATTTTAAATAACAAAGAGGAAATAAATTGTTCTTCGAATTATTTTTGTGAAAGCATTGTACAAAAAGTTTTTGTGGACCATGAAACTTTTGTGATTTCGGATATTGAAGACTATGGAAAACACACAAATAAAAATCTTTTTTATCACAGTCTTCAAAATGCCGGAATTCAGAGTATTATTTTAATACCAATAAGGGCCTCCAAAAATGGAGATTTAGCATTGTTAGAAATCGCTTCACCAAAGGCGTACGATTTAAACTCAGTCAATATCAATAAGTTAAAAGACATTATTCCAGTTTTTGAAGCTGCAGTAAAAAGGACTTCTGAAGAGCGTCAGAATGTATTAGAGGCAACAATTCAAGAAAACTACACCTCTATTCACAATTCTGTAAAATGGCGTTTCTATGAAGCTGCAGAAAAATTTCAAACAGAATCTCAAACGAATGAGAATGCAAAGCTAGACCAAATTGTGTTTAAAAATGTGTATCCCTTATTTGGACAAAGTGATATAAAAGGTTCTTCTAATGCCAGAAATAGTGCTATTAAAGAAGATTTAATAACACAATTAACATTGGCTATTTCTGTATTCGAGGATGCTTGCAAAACCGAAAAATTACCGATTTATAAAGAGTTAATGTATCGTGTTTCTAAGTTCTTAAAAGATGTAGAGGAAGATTTAAATGCTGGTGACGAAATTAACATTCTTGATTTTTTAAAGCGAGAGATTTATCCTGTCTTCAAACATATTAAAGATATTAATGAAGCACTTGCTAAAAAAGTGACCATTTACATGAACCGTTTAGACAAAGATTTAAACGTGGTTTACGAAAAAAGAAAAGAATACGAAAGTAGCGTAAATCTTATCAATGAAAAACTGTCAAAATTTATAGATAAGAGACAAAAAGATGCCCAGGAAATGTTTCCTCACTATTTTGAACGCTACAAAACAGATGGTGTTGAGTTTAACATGTATATCGGACAATCTATTGCCAACAAAAAACCTTTTGATGCCTTGTATTTATACAACCTTCGTTTGTGGCAATTGCAGGTAATGTGCGAAATGGAGAATATTGCATATGCGTTGATCGACACCATGCCTCACAACTTACGTGTTGCCTCTTTAATTCTAGTTCATAGCAATCCGATGGCTATTAAGTTTAGAATGGACGAGAAGCAATTTGATGTAGACGGTGCTTATAATATTCGCTATGAAATTATCAAAAAAAGAATTGACAAAGCACACATAAAAAACACAGAAGAAAGAATAACACAACCCGGTAAAATCACTATTATTTATTCTCAAGACAAAGATGCGCTAGAATACATAAAGTACATCAACTTCTTACAATCCAAAAATCAACTAGGTACCATTGAATTCCTAGAGCTAGAAGACTTACAAGGAGTTTCTGGTTTAAAAGCTTTAAGAGTAACAGTGCTGTATCAAAAAGATTTTGATGAAAAGAAAACAATTAGGCTGAATG
>JBNMOF010000194.1:0-4056 GCA_051277175.1 Polaribacter sp. | reverse complement strand
GTTCGTGACCAGCAATTTGATGACGAATTAAATTCTAGAATACAGTCTGAAAAAAAGACTAAAGAACTGGCCTTAAAAACAGCTGAATTAGAATTGAAAAATAAATTTCAAATAGAATTAGCTGATAAACAACGTGAAATAGATGTTTTAAAGGTAAAAAGTAAATCTGATTTAATTGAGGAAGTATCTAAAAAAGACACAAAGATTCAGGAATTACAATCTAAAATTAATCAAGCAGAAGCAGAAAAAAAACTAGAACTTTCTAATGCTGTCCGAGATCTTGAAAGAAAAAAAGATCAGCTGGAAAACGATGTAAAAGCAAAAGATACTGAAAGAGAATTATTAGAAAAATCCTTGCAAGCAGATTTCAACAGAGAATTTGAGCACATAGCCAAAGACCTAAAGCTAAAAGACGAAGAAATTGAACGTCTAAAAGAATACAAGCAAAAGTTATCCACCAAAATGACTGGTGAAACGTTAGAGTTGCATTGTGAAAATGAATTTAATAAGCTGAGAGCAACCGCTTTTCAAAAAGCACATTTTGAGAAGGACAATGATGCTTCTGCCGGAACGAAAGGTGATTATATTTACAAAGAATCCGATACAAATGATAACGAGATCATTTCTATCATGTTTGAGATGAAAAATGAAAACGATCAGACTGCATCTAAAAAGAAAAATGAAGATTTCTTTGCCAAATTAGATAAAGACCGAAAAGCGAAAGGCTGTGAATATGCCGTGTTAGTATCTATGTTGGAGGCAGACAATGAGTTTTATAATACTGGTATCGTAGATGTGTCTTACAAATACCCAAAAATGTATGTAATTCGTCCACAATTTTTCATCCCAATGATTACCTTGTTGCGAAATGCAGGAATGAAATCTCTTCAATATAAAGCTGAAATGAGTAGGATGAAAAACCAGCAAATCGATGTGACAAATTTTGAAGAAAAACTTATTCAATTTAGAGATGGTTTTAACACTAATTATTTAAATGCCGCAAATCAATTTGAAACAGCAATGAGTGAAATTGATAAAAGCATTAACCACTTAAATAAAATAAAGGAGGCGTTACGTTTAACCTCTACTCATCTCAACAGGGCAAATAACAGAGCTGAGGGACTGACCATTAAAAAGTTAACCAATAGCAACCCAACCATGAAAGAAAAGTTTAATGATTTATAAAAGTTAGCTATGAGTAAAATTGATAACCTGACTTTAGAAATAAAAAAATACACGACTATTTACAATGATGTTTTAGTGGGTATGCATGCCGATATAAATGACTATAAAAATAAAGTTATTAATCAATCTTCTAAAACAACCGAAGCTATTAACTTAATAAATGATTCTTTTCAAGAAGTTAGAGAAAAGAATTCAGAGGCAGATAAAATGGTTAAAAAAATTATTTTGCTACACTCTGAAGCTCTTGAAGCGAAGGTAGGTATAGATGCTAGTTTGGCTGAATTCAAAAAGGAAAGTGATCTTATAGGAGTAAAAATTAATCATTTAGGAGAAAATATTAATCAAATAAAAGATGAATTAACAGGTAGAATTAGTTCAAGTCACAAAGAATTAAACCTCGGAATAATTCAGTTAAAAGGCGAGTTAACAGATAAAGTTAATGCGAATCATAAAGAATTACATCTCGAAATTATTAACCTTAAAAAAAGTAATAAAACATTTAAAGTAGTAGTTATTCTTTCATTTTTCGTGCTTATAACATTAATAAGCTTCTTATTAAAAAACACATTATGAATTTTTCTGACTTAAAAAATAAATATAGAGGACAAGGTCAAGATAATATCGGAAACTTGTATAAATATTACGCCTCTAGAAAAGCAGACACTTTAGTGGATGCAATGGCAGCGGCAATTGGCGTTTCTGCGCTTGCAGCCAATGGCGCAATTAATTTAGATTCTATTACGCCTGCTATGGAAGAAGCATTTAAAAGTTCTTTTCCAAACAAGGCTATTGCAGATCTTGCAGACATGAACACAGAGCAATTACAGGGTGTTATTAGTAATTGGAAAGGAAAGCTTTTTGAAATTAATGTGCGTGATAAATTGAATCATGGCGATATTGTAGGAGATGTTAGCTTGGGTGAAGGTCAGTTCGCAGAACTTGCAGAAAGTTTAAATCAACCAGGATGGGATTTGCGAATTTTTAATGCCGATGGCTCGGTTGCAGATTTCTTACAGTTAAAAGCAACTAATTCTATGAGCTATATTAATGAAGCTCTAACGAAGTATCCTGATATCGATATTTTAGCAACCTCTGAAGTGGCTGAGTTGAGTGAGAATTTGCTCAACAGCAATATTTCTAATGACGAATTAACAGCGCCTTTAATCAATATTTTGGATTCAAACGAAAGTGTTGTAGATTTTATATTACCAGGGCTTCCTTTTTTAATTATTGCAGCTTCAGAAGGTAGAAAGGTTTTTGTAAAAAAAACAGATTTGGATTCTGCAGTATCCAATATAGGTTCCAGAGCTACAAAAACAGGGCTCGCCATGGGAATGGGTTGGCTTGCATTCGATTTCACTGGTATTGGTTGGTTGGGCCTTGGCACATCTGCATTGGCTAGGTTGTGGTTTGGTTATTTAGAGAGAGATGAAAAAATTATAAAAATTATACCAATTGTAGCGAATAAAAAAGAAGAATTATTATTATTAAAAGCATCTTATGAATAAAGAAAAACAAAATAAAGATTTAGTGAATACGCTAATTACAATTGCGGAATCTTCTTCAAAAACTAGTGAAATCCCTATTTCAAAAAGAAAAAAAGATACTGTGAAGGAAGTCGTTTTTAGAGTGCTCAAAGAAAAGCCATACAAATACAAACAATACGATTTGTTTTACGAAGTGCATATCAATCAACTGAAAAAAAGCAAAGAGTTAAAGTTAGAAACGTATAAATTACAAAGAAGTGAATTATGCGCTTTACTGGGTTGGGGTATTCACGGAGATTTTGAGGGTAAATTAGCATTAGTACCGGTTGAATCTATAGAATACAAAGTGTTACTAAACAATCCGAATATCAGCAAAAAAAAAGCATATAATAAATAATCACTGGAGAATTAAAAATCATAAATAGACGTAATCTCGAATACATTCTAGACAGGCATACGTGTTGTATAACATATTAGCAATTATAACTTGTAGGGTTTTGAAGAAAAATGTCTTTAAGCGCATTTATCCGTGATTTATCAGCATCTAATAATACACTAGTAATAAAAGCTTTGTTAGTTTTCTTTTATGTCATTTGGATAACAGTAGAATTCATTTAGAAATGTTTTTAGAGCATAATTAACTATATTTGATGAAGTTAAACTTTAATTTTTATTAAATACATGCTTCTAAAGGAACTACTAAAATCTAAAGGTGTAAAACAAAATTGGTTAGCTCAGCGAATTGGGGTAAGTACAGTAACAATGAGTAATTGGGTGAAAGGAAAAAGCCATCCTTCAAAGAAAAATTTATTAAAACTAAGTGGAGTGTTAAATATTCACATAAACGATTTAGTTAATTAATGGAGGATTTAAAAAAATATAACTTTTCGTTTACTGGGTTTTCTTTGAGAGCTAACGAAATGACCAAAGTTGCTGAAGCGATGAATGAAGAACTTCCTGTTGAGATGGTTGATTTTGGTGATGGGAATAGAAACACAGGTCAACGAAGGTTGGTAGAAATCAAAAAAAGATTGAAACAATTTACCCAAAGCGAGTTTGAATTATTCCTTTCTGGAGATTTCGTTGCACAAAAACAACTTGCTTTTTTATCGGTATGCAAATCACATAGTTTTATAAGAGATTTTGTGATGGAGGTATTGCGTGAAAAATTATTGGTGTTTGATTATCAAATTACAGAAGGTGATTATATCTCCTTTTACAGAAGAAAATCTGAATTATATCCAGATATGGAGAAATTGACAGAGATAACCGAAAACAAAATAAAACAAGTCACATTTAAGATATTAGAGCAAGCTGGAATCATCGATAATGTAAAAAGCAAAATAATTCAACCTCAACTTTTAGACGCTAATGTGATTAATAC
>JBNMOF010000193.1:0-4106 GCA_051277175.1 Polaribacter sp. | reverse complement strand
ACATTTAAAAAGCTTTCATTATTAAAATGAGAAAGCACCTTTTTGATTCCGTTTTTTGTTTTCCATTGGTTAAAATTGAGGTTGATGGTCTGTTTAAACTTGGCTCTTTGGGTTGCAAGAAAACGTAAATTTGGTTTTGGAACGCGTAAATAATTTGCCTGATCTTGAAATTCTGCAATTTCAAATTCGTCAAAATCTTGAATGCTGTCGCTGTTATAATCAATCCAAGTATAGAAACCTAAACCAGGTTCTGTTTTTATATAGATGTATTCTTGTCGTGCAACATTGCCAGAAGAGGTTTCGTAAAGTATACTGAGATTTACAAAATTATGAAACAATTTTTGATTGAAAATCAACCTTGAGTTAAAAGATTTTTCGTCTTCAGAAAAATTGTTTTCTGTAAGTCTAAAATTTCCATAGAGGTTTAAATTTGTATTTGTGTTTTTAATCAATTTACTATTGATATAGAAAGATTTTCTATTGTTAATTTCTGTAAACTTATTGGATCGAATGCTGTCATTATTTCGGTGATTAAAACCAAATTTAGCAAAAACTTTAGCAGTGTCTCCAATACCAAAATAGGTCTCAAATTCTTTAAATCGATGACTTGTATTTATAAAGCTATTTGAACTGATGTTTTTTCTACTGTTGGTTTCTAAGTTGGTAAATGCGCCTAACCAGCTTTTAATAAATGAATGTTCTATAGTTGCTTTTGCTCTTAAAAAAGAGTTTTCTTCTAAAGTTGAGGTGTTGGTTAAGAAGCTCCCATTAATAAAAATAGCAGTATTATTCCGTTTTATTTGAGATTGTAGTTCATGTTTATTTCCATTATAGGTATCTAAATAGTTTAAGTGATTGTATCTGTACAATAGAAAATTATTTTTCTTGTTTTGTAGATTAAATGTTGATTGGAAATAGTTTTTTGTAGCACTGTTCGTGAGTAAATTCCAATCTCTATTAAACTCTACAGATTCCCATCTTTGCAATGTTTTAAAGTTTTCATGCGCATATTCATGATTGAGAGCACTTGTTAATTTCCATTTTTTGTCAATTAGAATTTGTTGCCAGCCAATTTTTGCTGCGATACCTGTATTTTGATTATTATCTAAAGATGAAAATAAATTAGCATCATTATCACTAATAGCCACTTCAGATGATAATTTTGTTTTTTTACTAGGAGCATATTTTGATTCGACTACAAAAATTTGCGATTTTGTTGGAGGAGTTAACCGTATAACTGGAGCATAATTTCCTTGATTAATCCCAACGTACACATAAATATTTCCAATTGCAGTGCTTCTGTCGATACTATAATCACCTCTATTTGAACCAACATTTGTAAAAGTAACAAAGAACAATTCATCATTTGGTTTTGTAGAATATTCAAAATTTTCTACTGCACCGTTTACTACTTTTTTATACAAGATTTTATTTTCATCAAAAGGATCTGAAAAAGCACTTTCTGCAAACATTAAAGCGGTATTATTACCCGCATTTGCTAAAATTTCTTTTTGATTGTCTGTTAGTGCTTGCTGTAAAGGTTGATTTTTAGCATCGTTTTCATTATAGAAAAATCCGCTTATTTTTAGTTTTTCAGTTTTGTAAGTTGCAGATTCATAGGTAACAAAACGGGTGTAGTTTCTATCAGAATATTGGAACTCAATCCAAATTCTCATATCATTTGTAATCGGAAAAGTAGTATTGAATGTTATTTCGCCTAAATTATAATCTATTGTAAAATCTTTGTTTTCTCCTTTTTCTATTTTAATTCCGTTAATGTAGACTTGTTCACTTCCGCCAATTATTACAATATTAGGTTCGTTATTTGTACCAACAATTTTATAAGGACCTTGATTTCCTTCAGTACCAACAATTGTAAAAGTGTTAAATTTACCACGCACAATTGCGCCAGAAGCACTTACTTTTAAATTGTCATTTATTTTTGCTTCTACTTCAAGACCAGAAGCCTGCTTTGTGAAAGGAGCAAAATAACTATTTTGATTTTTTAAAGACAAATCTCCAGCTCTTACGCGCCAGTCATCGGCAAACATTTCAATAAAAATTCGATCAAAATCTGTGATATTTTGTGAGTACCCGTTTTCTTGAATAGGAATGTTGGTATCCCAAATATTTGCTTTTAAGGTTACTCTATCAGACAATTTTCCGGAAATTTCTAAATCTAATGCTGCATTTGTAACTGCATTTTGGTTGTTGCCAGAAGTAAGTCCTCTAGAAATAAAACCTTTTGTTTGTAAACCGTCAAAGAGTTTTACTTCAGAAGCTTTTTTGTTGGTCGTTAAACTGTATAACTTTCCTGTATTAGTTTCATTTGGTAAAATTAAACGCTCGTCATAAGGTGTATATATTTTAGTAAGAAACTCAGGATACCGATAGTATTTTAGTATGATTTTTTGATATTTTTTTGCATCAATAACAAGTGTGGCATTATTAAAATCTATAAAATAGTTAGAAGTGGCAATTGGTTTTAGTAAGGTATCTAAAACTTTAAACTGTTGCGGATTTATAGCAACAGAATCAAATTTTATAGTATCTTTTTTAATAGTAATTTTTCGAGATCTAAAATCTGTAGCTATCGTTTGAGATTGGATTGAAAATCCAATAATCAAAAATAAAAAAAAGAGATTTTTTTTCAACATCTACAATCTATACGTAATTAACGCAAAAATAGCTTTTTTAATATGTATACACCTTTAAAATAAAGAGTGTTGTTTCACTGGATTTTCATGCGCTAACAACCATTTTTTACGCCAAATACCACCAGCGTAACCTGTTAAAGAACCGTCCGAGCCAATAACTCTGTGACAAGGAATTACAATCCATAAGGGGTTTTTACCATTTGCGGAGGCAACGGCTCTGATAGCTTTCACATCGCCTAAAGTGGTACTTTGTTCTAAATAACTTTTTGTTTTTCCGTACGGAATTTTCAATAATGATTTCCATACTTTCTTTTGAAAAGGGGTTCCTTTTGGATTTACGGTCAAGTTGAAATGATCTCTTTTTCCATTAAAATATGCTTCTAATTGTGTTGCGCATTCTTGCAAACAAAAAGGAGTTTTTGCATTCATTAAATGATTAGAAATAGTGTCTTCATCTAAAATCGAAATAGACTGAATTCCATTTTTGTCACCCACAATTTTTGCAGTTCCTAGGGGTGTTTTAAGATATGTTGTTTCAATTGTTAACATTATATTCCAAAAACTGCTTTAGCGTTTTGTGTTGTAATTTCTGATATTTCTTTGAATGAAAGTTGATAGATGTCCACTAATTTGTCAACAACATTCGTAATATACGCACTTTCGTTTCTCTTACCTCTATAAGGAGTTGGTGCTAAATACGGTGCATCTGTCTCTAAAACAAGGTGTTGTATGTCTATTTCATTTAGAAATGCATCAATCTTTCCATTTTTAAAAGTAACAACACCTCCAATACCTAATTTCATATTGTAAGAAATTGCTTGTAATGCTTGTTCTTTAGTTCCTGTAAAACAATGAAATATGCCTCTTAAGTCTTCTCCTTTTTCAGCTTCTAAAATTTCAAAAATTTCGTCAAAAGCATCTCTACAATGAATTATAATTGGTAGATTTTTTTCTTTAGCCCATTTAATTTGAATTCTAAAAGCGTCTTGCTGTTGTGTTAAAAAAGATCTGTCCCAATATAAATCGATACCAATTTCGCCAATGGCATAAAAATCTTTTTTATCAATCCATTTTTTTACATGCGCTAATTCATCTTTATAATTTTCATTTACAGAAGTAGGGTGCAAGCCCATCATTAAAAAGACATCTAAAGGATAATCTTCCTCTAATTTGAGCATACTTTCTGTGTAAGAAGAATCTATGGCAGGAATAAAAAACCGAGATACACCGGCGTCTTTTGCGCGTTGCATCATTTCTTTTTGATCCTCTTTAAATTGGCTAGAATATAAATGTGTGTGTGTATCTGTAATCATTATAATCGCTGATAATTTTTAGCAAAATTACAACTTAATAGAGCGTTGAAGTCTTGTTGTAAAACATTTTATAAAACGTACCTTTGCGTAAAATTTTATAAGATGACTTTTGAAGATTTAGATTTATCAAATCAAC
>JBNMOF010000192.1:0-4122 GCA_051277175.1 Polaribacter sp. | reverse complement strand
AAACCCACTTTACAACACCTCGTTTACGGCAGATCAATTAAATACGGGGTATTATAATATTTCTAAATTAAATTTAATAAATAGAACTGAAAATGATACGTTGTATTTTAAATCTATTTTTAAAGGGGGCAACAAAAAAAATGAGGACTTCAATCTTGATTTTTTTTACACATTTAATCCCAAAGGAAAATCTGTTTTAGGTTTCGAAAAATCATCATTTGTGTTCAAAGAAAATACATGGACTATTAATCCCGATGAAAAAAATACAGATAAAATTACTTTCGATTTAAAAAAGAACGAATTTAAATTTAGTCAATTTAAATTGATTTCAGGAGTTCAAAAAATTGAATTTTCAGGCAGTTTAAAAGGAACAGAGCAAAAGAAACTTCTAGCAGATTTTACAAAAGTAAAGTTGCAAAGTTTTTTACCAAAAATAGACAGTTTGGCTTTAAAAGGTATTCTTTCGGGTCATTTAGATTTTGTTCAAAATAAAGGGGTTTATTCCCCAGAAGGCGCCTTGACAGTAAGCGATTTTGAAGTGAATAATTTTATGCAAGGTGATTTGTTTGTAAATATAAAAGGAGAAAATTCCTATAAAAAATACGACATAGACATATCAATTGAAAGTGAAAATTCTAAAAGTATTTCAGCTATTGGTGCATTAGATTTTTCATCAGAAAGACCAATTATAGATTTAAATATTTTTTTAGAAGAATTTAAACTAAATGCATTTAGTCCTTTAGGCAAAGATGTCTTATCTTCTTTAAGAGGAAGTGCATCGGGAGATTTTACATTAAGAGGTTTTTTAGGGAATCCAGATATGAATGGCTCGCTTCGTCTTAAAAACGCGGGGTTAAAATTTCCATATTTAAATGTAGATTATGATTTTGTAGGAGAATCTGTAATTACTTTATTACAACAATCTTTTATTTTAGAAGATTTTAAATTATTAGATTCAAAAAATAAAACGAAAGGAATTTTAAGGGGAGATATTTCTCATTTTAATTTTAAGCAATGGTTTTTAAGATTGAAAATAGAGAGTGATAATCTAATGGTTTTAAATACAGAAAATAAAGAAGAAGCGCTGTATTATGGGACTGCTTTTATAGATGGTTCTGCCGATATTTTTGGCTTAACAGATCGTTTAACAATAGAGTTTAACGCGAAGACAATGCCAGGAACTGTTTTTGTAGTTCCCTTAAAGGATGTAGAAACAGTAAACAGTTACAATCTTATTCACTTTAAGTCCGACGAAATACAAGTAAAAGAACGCCAAAAAGAGGTTGCTTTAGAGGCATTAAAAGGGCTTACTTTAAATATTGATTTAGAAGTTACAAAGGATGCTGTTGCACAGGTTGTAATTGATGAGGAATATGGAAGTCAACTCTCGGGCAGAGGTGCTGGAAATTTACAAATAGAAATTAATACAAGGGGTAAATTTAATATTTTCGGAGACTATGTTGTAGATAGTGGAGTCTATGATTTTAAATATGGTGGTTTTGTAAACAAGCCTTTTGTCATTCAAAAAGGAGGAACTGTTTCTTGGAATGGAAATCCTGCAGATGCAAATTTAGAGGTAACTGCAATTTATAAAGCGAAGGCAAATCCCGGAGTTTTACTAGAAAATTTTAATTCTAACAGAAACATTGAAGTAGATTTAGTAGCAAGAATTACGGGAAGTTTGTTTAATTCTAAACAAGAATTAGATATTCAATTGACAAACGTAGACCCAACAATAGCAAGTGAGTTAGAGTTTATTTTAAATGATAATAATGTAAATGAAAAAACAACCCAGTTTATCTCGCTTTTAGCTTTTGGTAATTTTGTAAACCCAGATAGATTAAATTTTGACGCAAATGCAACCATAACAAATACAGCTTCAAGTGCAATTGCATCTGCTTTCTCTAGTCTTTTAAATAGTCCTGACAGCAAGTTTCAGCTTGGGTTAGATTATCAACAAGGGCAGAGTAATAATGATTTAGATCGATTGAATACTGACAATCAAGTCGATTTATCTGTAAGCACTCAAGTCAGCGAAAGGATTATTATAAACGGAAAAGTTGGAGTTCCTGTTGGCACACAAACGCAGTCGAGCGTAATTGGTGAAGTAAAAATAGAGGTTTTATTAAATAAAACAGGAAACTTTAGAGGGATCATTTTTAATAGACAGAATGAAATTCAATACACTGCAGAAGATCAAGGGTATACGCAAGGTATTGGTTTGTCTTACCAAGTAAATTTCAATGCACTTTCGAGTTTACTCGAAAAGTTAGGTGTAAAGAAAAACAAGGATTTAAAAGAGCATAAACTTGTAAAAAAAGATACTATTAAAACAGAAGTAAAAACGTTAGAAAATTTAGAAGGAAACTAACGTGTGATGTTTAAATTTTCTAAAAAACAAAGAGCTCAATCTTCATTTTTTTAAATGGATAAGCTTTACACTTAATACAGTTAAACTTCTATCGATAATCGTGATAAAACGATTAAATTATTTAGTGCTACTGAATAAAAGTTCCTTTTAAACAAAGGGGAAACAGGCTAAAACGATTTCGTAGATTTTTTTATTTAAATGCTTAAAAAGCACTAATTTTACCACATATAATATGAAAAAAATACAAAAAATAGCAGTCATGACGTCTGGAGGAGATGCTCCAGGAATGAACGCAGCAATCAGATCTGTAGTGAGAGCATGTGCTTATTATAGCATAAGTTGTGTAGGTATCTACAGAGGGTATGAAGGCCTTATTGAGGGTGATTTCATAGAGTTGACAGCCAGAAGTGTTAACAACATAATTAACAAAGGAGGTACTATTTTAAAATCTGCAAGATCCGCAGAGTTTAGAACAAAAGAAGGCAGGGCGCAAGCACACAAACACCTCAAGAAAAATGATATTGAAGCCATGGTTGTTATTGGTGGAGATGGCTCTTTTACAGGGGCAGTTATTTTTAACGAAGAGTATAATTTTCCTATCATTGGTATTCCAGGAACTATAGATAATGACATTTTCGGAACTTCGCATACTATCGGTTACGATACCGCTTTAAATACAGCAGTAGAAGCAATTGATAAGATTAGAGATACTGCGTCTTCTCACAATAGATTATTTTTTGTTGAAGTCATGGGAAGAGATGCTGGTTTTATTGCTTTAAATGCAGGAGTAGGGGCAGGAGCAGAAGAAATTCTGATACCAGAAGAAAATTTAGGTTTAGACAGAATGTTAGAGTCTCTTAAAAAGAGCCGAAGAACAGGAAAATCATCTAGTATTGTTGTGGTTGCAGAAGGAGATAAATCTGGAAAAAACGTATATGAATTAGCGCAATATGTAGAAGAAAACTTGCCAGAGTACGATGTAAGGGTTTCTGTTTTGGGTCATATGCAAAGAGGAGGTTCACCTTCCTGTTTTGATCGAGTTTTAGCGAGTAGATTAGGAGTAAAGTCTGTAGAATTATTATTAGACGGTAAAACGAACCTAATGGTAGGTTTGAATAATAACGAAATAATCAGTACGAGTATTTCAGAAGCAATAACGGGTGGTCACTCGATAAATCAAGAACTTTTAAGAGTTTCTGATATCATGACAACTTAAATATTAAAAATAAATAAAGATTAGAAAATGATAAAAGTAGGAATTAATGGGTTTGGAAGAATTGGAAGATTAGCATTCAGATCTGCAGTAAAGAGAGACAATGTGCAGGTCGTTGCAATTAATGATTTGTTAGATGTAGATTATTTAGCCTACATGTTAAAATATGATTCAGTTCACGGTGCATTTGACGGAACAGTAGAAGTAAAGGATGGAAAATTAGTAGTAAACGGTAACGAAATTAGAATTACTGCTGAAAGAGATCCTGCAAACTTAAAATGGAACGAAGTAGCTGCGGAATACGTAATCGAATCTACAGGTTTTTTCTTGACAGAAGAAACTGCAGGAAAACACTTATTAGCAGGTGCTAAAAAAGTTGTTTTGTCTGCACCTTCCAAAGATCACACACCCATGTTTGTAATGGGTGTAAATAATACTGAATTAAAAGCAGATCAAAATATCTTTTCTAACGCTTCTTGTACAACGAATTGTCTTGCACCAATAACAAAAGTTTTAAATGATAATTTTGGTATTGTTG
>JBNMOF010000191.1:0-4196 GCA_051277175.1 Polaribacter sp. | reverse complement strand
CAATTTGAAATCCATCCACAATAAAATCTTTTCTTAAGATTGGTTTTTGCTGATTGATCACTCTTGCTTCCATTAAATCGGCCATACTACCTCCAAAAAAAGAAGTATCTGTTAGAATCGACTGTGCGGCAACATTAGCATCTAAATATCCGTTAGTTACATCTGCTATTGTTGCGGTATCGTTAATAATCCCTTTTGAGGGTGATTGCCGTTTAAACTCTGCAATAATACCTGTTGAACCAACTTCTAATAAAGATTTTCTTAAAGAGAAAACTTCTCTTCCAAAATTTGGGCTTTCAACTAATTTCTTAATATGCACCTCTGCTTTTATCTTAGCAATTTCTGTCTTCTTAAACGCGATTATTTTATCTAAAATGGTCATTTTATGACTTTTTATTATTAATTATTTTATTTCTGTGCTTTAAAAAAAAGTAAACGATGATTCCTACAATGAGTCCTATTACCGTATCTCTTAAAATATTTTTGGTCTGAATGCCTATTGCTGCTCCCATTATTAAAAAGGCAGGAATGATTGATATTAAACTATTTTTCTTTTTTGTCATTTTAAATACGTACCAATTTTTCTAAGGTTTGTTTTGCCTTAAATCCAAAAAGCGAGGCTTTTGCCTCCTCAAAAGCGGTTTCAAAAGGCTTCGTTTCGTCTACGATTGTAAGCGCAAATGCCGCGTTTGTTAACACCACACTATTTTGTGCTTCAGTTCCATTGCCGTCTAAAATAGTTTTAAAAATTTTGGCTGCATCTGCAACAGAATTTCCGCCAAAAATAGCTGATTGTTGTATCCTATTTTGTCCTAAATCTTCTGGATATATAATTTGTTCTCCATTTTTAGTGAAGAATTTAAATCCACTTGTTAATGAGATTTCATCATACCCGTCTAGTGCATGAATGATGCCATAATTGGTATTTTCTTCTTGTAAAATGTAATTGTATAAACGTGCAGTTTCTAAGTTAAAAGTCCCTAACATGTAGTTTTGTGGCGAACTCGGATTTACCAGAGGACCTAACATATTAAAAAACGTTTTTAAGGCCAATGCTTTTCTTGTGGAACTGACCGCTTTCATTGCTGGGTGAAATTTAGGCGCATGCAAGAAACAAATGTTTGTTTCCTCTAAATGTGCTCTTAAAATACGTTCATCATTTGTAAAATTGTAGCCAAAACGCGCTAACATATCTGAAGAACCAGATTGAGAAGACACCGAATAATTACCGTGCTTTGCAACTTTTTGCCCAGTTCCTGCTACAATAAAAGAAGTTAATGTAGAGATGTTAAAAGTATCTTTTCCATCGCCTCCTGTCCCAACAATATCAATGGTATTGTAATCTGACAGATCTACTTTTATAGCCAATTCCTTTAATGCATTTCTAAATCCCGAAAGTTCATCTGCTGTTATTGGACGCATCATAAAAACAGTCATAAAAGACGCTAAATGCGCATCGTTGTATTTCTCTGCCGCAATCTCTTTTAATACCTGAGTTGCTTCAGATTTAGACAATCTTTCGTGGTTGTATAATTTGTTTAAAATTGCTTTCATTTGAATTAAATTCTAAAAGTTTGAAAGTATTAAAGTCGCGCTGCAAATTTACCGCTAAACTTTAATAACTTTTAATTTGATTCCTTTTTTACACTATTTATAAAGTTTCTCAATAGCTGCTCACCCACGTCTGTTAAAATAGATTCTGGATGAAATTGAACGGCCGAAATTGGAAATATTTTATGTTGAATTGCTTGAATTAAACCATCTTCATCTCTTGCCGTTACTTGAATTTCTTCGGGAAAACCAGCATCTGTTGCCGCCCAAGAATGATAGCGTGCTGCTAAAAACGTTTCTGGTAAATCTTTAAAGATAGTCGCATTTTTATCAGTTACTTTCATTGTGGTTGCAACTCCGTGAAAAACATCTTCTAAATTGATTATTTTTCCTCCGAAAACTTCTGTAATCGCTTGCAAACCTAAACAAACTCCAAAAATTGGTTTGATACCTGCATAGGTTCTAATCACCTCTTTTAAAATGCCTGCTTCATCAGGAATTCCCGGTCCCGGAGACAACATAATAACATCATAATTTGCTACGGCTTCAATGCTAATTTCATCATTTCTAAAAACTACAGGAAAATCTCCTGTAATTTTTTCTACCATATGCACCAAATTGTACGTAAACGAATCGTAATTATCTAAAATTAATATTTTCATGCTAAAAAATTTTTGCTCCTTGTTCTTGGCTTTTAGATCACTACTAAAAACAAAAAACGATTTTTAAATATTCTCTGCTAAAAGCAACGCTTTTTTAAGCGCTGCCAACTTATTATTTACTTCTTGTAATTCCTTTGCTTCGTCCGAATGAATCACGATTCCTGCACCTGCCTGAGAATACAACACGTTATTTTTACTCACAAACGACCGAATGGCAATTGCCAAATTCACAGAACCATCTAAACCGATAATTCCAAGTGCGCCACCGTAAAATCCGCGTGTTTGATTTTCATAGGTATTAATCAACTCCATTGCCTTGTATTTTGGCGCACCACTTAAGGTTCCAGCAGGAAAAGTATCTCCAACAATTTCAATCGGATTTCCTTTAATTTTTCCTCTTACGGTAGAAACTAAATGAATTACATGACTAAAATATTGCACTTCTTTAAACACCTCAACTTTAACGTTATTGGCATGTTTGCTTAAATCATTACGTGCCAAATCTACCAACATTACGTGTTCTGCAGTTTCTTTGGTGTCTTCAGATAATTGCTTTCCTAATTTTCTATCTTCTGCGATATCACCAGTTCTTCGAAAGGTTCCAGCAATTGGATTGATGGTCGCTTTTCCTTCTGAAATTTTAATCTGTGCTTCGGGTGAAGAACCCATTAATTTAAAGTTTCCATAATCGAAATAAAACAAATATGGCGACGGATTTATAGAACGCAATGCTCTGTAAACATTGAATTCATCTCCTTTGAACTTTTGCTGAAATTGCCGGGATAATACCAATTGAAAAACATCGCCTCTTTTACAATGCGTTTTTGCTTTCCGTACATATTCTTTAAATTCTTCACCGGTAACATTGGAAGTTTCATCTCCCACAGTTTCAAATTTTTGTGTATTGAATGCTTGCGCATCTACAATAGTTTGAACCTCGTTCATGCGAGATGTAGTTCCTTCTTCTATATTTTCTATCAAGGTCATTTCATCATTAAAATGATTAATAGCAATAATAAACCGATAAAAACTGTATTGCATTTCTGGAATCGCCGAGGGTGCTTTTTGATTTGTGAATTTAATATTTTCGAAATATTGAACAGAATCAAATGTTGAATACCCATACAAACCGTTGTGCGATTTTAATGCTGCCGGACAATCTAAAGCGATTGAGTTTGTGAATTTATCAAATAACTGATAAAAATTTTTATCAATTGGTTGTGCATCAATTTGGGTTCCTTTGTGCGAAACAGTAAACTGGTAATCGTCCACTTTCATAGTAATAATTGGCTCAATCGCAATAAAAGAAAAACTTTCTTCTTTACTATGATAATCTGAACTCTCTAATAAAAGTGTATTTGCATAGGCATCTCTAAAACGCAAGTACAACCCAACGGGCGTAACTGTATCTGCAATTTTTGTAGTATGAATTGTTTTAAACTGTATTTTTTTCATTTGAATGCTGAATTGAATTCAGTAGTTTTTAGATGTTATCTGATAAAAATATATCAAAAAAAAAGGCTTATCATGAGATAAGCCTTTTTGTTATGTTGTATACATACAGGATTGTTCTCACTTATTGTTTAAGAGAGCTCCACCACCATATATTGTTTGTATTATTTTTCATTTATAATGCAAAAGTAGGGTAGATTTTTAAATTAGACAACCTTTCTAAATTATATTGCGTTTTTTAATATGAATTTAACAGATTCCCACTACTTGTAATTAATTCGTGCGCTTTGCTGTCTTTATTTTTCTACTATTGCCTAAAATTTACGAGTAAGAAAACAAATAAATACAACATTTTTGTAAAAACAGGAATCCATTATATATTGATTTTTAAGGATATTCTTTTCTTTAAGGTACTCTTGATTGCCATTTATTTTCGAATAATTCGAACATTCATTTCTTCTACCTTTTTATCTGATAAAGGAAATTAGTTAAAATAACAACTCCTAGTTAAGAGGTGTTAAATAAACTATT
>JBNMOF010000190.1:0-4244 GCA_051277175.1 Polaribacter sp. | reverse complement strand
AACTTTACCGACAGAGCAATAGATTATATTATTACCAATGACCATTCTAAAATAGAATCGATAAAAGATGATTTCTTTTTATTTAGAGGATAATAATCGCTATATTTTGTATTTTGCAGTAAAAATAAACGGTGCATCAACTCTCAACTTTTCAGGTATATAATGCCTCTGCAGGAAGTGGAAAAACATTTACTTTGGTAAAACAATATTTGAAGGTTTTACTTACTTCAGATGACCTTTTTATGTTTCAGAAAGTATTGGCAATTACCTTTACAAACAAAGCTGCCGGCGAAATGAAAGCGCGTGTTCTGTCAAATTTAGAAGAATTTTCTGACGGAAACACGAACGAATTATTAAAAATTATTCTAGAAGAAACAACTTTAGATACCACAATAATTAAAGAACGAAGTAAGAAAATTCTAAATGCAATACTACAAAATTACGCTGCTTTTTCAATTACTACAATAGATAGTTTTACCCATAAAATAATTAAAAGTTTTGCTTTCGATTTAGGCTTGTCGCTTAATTTTGAAGTAGAAATGGATGCAGTTTCTCTGTTGAATGAAGCGGTAGACGTTTTGATTTCTAAGATTGGTACCGACAAAAAATTGACCAACTTATTAATTGACTATTCTTTGGATAAAACAGATGATGATAAATCTTGGGATATTTCTAAAGATTTGAATGATTTTGCAAGAGTTTTATTAAATGAAGATGACGTTAAACATTTTAGAGAACTTGCCGATAAAGAATTAGATGATTTTTTCGAGCTCAAAAATAGGTTACAAAAATCAAACCATGAAATAGAGACAACGTACAAAAAACTTGGAGATGAGGTGCTACAATTTATTGAGACTAGTGGCGTTTCGATCAAAGATTTTGCATATGCTGGCGAGTTTGTAAAGCATTTTCAAAAGTTAACAAAATTACGATTTTTAAAAAGTGAAGATTTAAAATTTGACGGTAGATTGAACGCTACAATTGAAGATGCTAAAAATCTTTTTGCAGGCAAAGCTTCTGCTGCTACAAAAGATACTATTGAAAGTATTTCAGAACAATTGAGAATGCATTATTACCAATCTAAAGATTTGTATAATAGTTCTTATTCTAATTATTTACTGAATAAAATTACACTGAAAAGTATCATTCCATTAGCTGTTTTAAACAATATCAATGCGGAATTAAATACAATTAAAGAAGACAATAATATTCGATTAAATGCTGAGTTTAATCAATTGATTTCAGATAATATAAAAGACGAACCGGCACCCTATATTTATGAAAGAATTGGGCAGCGTTTTCAGCATTACTTTATTGATGAAATGCAAGATACTTCCGTGTTGCAATGGCAGAATTTGATTCCTTTGATAGAAAACGCATTGGCGCAAGAAAACAGTAATTTATTGTTAGTTGGCGACGGTAAACAAGCAATTTATAGGTGGCGTGGAGGGAAAGCAGAGCAATTTATAGCATTGGGTTCAAAGGAAGAAAATCCTTTTAATATTCAAAAGGAGGTCAAAAACTTAGAAACTAATTTTAGAAGTTATTCCGAGGTTATTAATTTTAATAATTCTTTCTTTCAACATACTGCTGGCTTCCTTCAAAATGAATCCTATAAAAAATTATTTCTTGATGGGAATACACAATTAGAAAACACCAAAAAAGGCGGTTTTGTATCACTTTCGTTTTTAGATAAAGAGGACGAAAAGGAAGCAGAAAAAACAAAATACCCAAAGAAAGTTTTAGAAAAAATCAACCAATTAAAAGAAGATTTTTACTTGAATGAAATATGTGTGCTTACAAGAACAAAAAAAGATGGGATTGCAGTAGCAGATTATTTATCTGAAAACGGAGTTTCTATAATATCTTCGGAAACTTTATTGTTGAAGAATAATTCAAAAATCAAATTTATCATTGACGTTTTACATAGCATTCAAAACGCGAATGATGAAGAAAAAAGATTTGAATTTTTGTATTTTCTATATGAACATTTGGAAGTAAAAACGCCAAAGCACAAATTTTTTAAAGCGCATATAAAATCAACAAATAGTTTAATTTTCGAAGCTTTAAAATCTTTTGGAATTTCATTTGATTTTTCTGTATTTCAGCAAGTGCCGTTTTATGAGAAAATTGAAGAAATAATTAGAGGTTTTAATTTGGTAACTTCTTCAAACGCTTACATACAGTTTTTCTTAGATATTGTTTTAGAGCAACAAAGAAAGGCTACAGATATTGGTGATTTCCTTGAATTTTGGGAACTTAAAAAAGATAAATTGAGTATTGTTGCTTCAGAAAATGCTGATGCCGTTCAAGTAATGACCATTCATAAATCAAAAGGATTGGAGTTTCCTGTGGTAATCTTTCCTTGTGACGTGGATATTTACAGGCAAATTAGTCCTAAAGTTTGGTTTGACGATTTGCCAAAAGAATATGATTTTAAAGAGCTTTTAATAGATTATAACAAAGACTTAAAATTAATTAATGCAAAAGGTCTAGAGATTCATAACCAACAAAGAGAAGAGTTAGAATTAGATAATTTTAATCTATTATATGTAGCATTAACAAGAGCTGCAGAACAATTACATGTGATTACAGAAAAGAAAATTTCTGCAAAAGGGGTAGAAAATGTGAATCATTATTCGGGTATTTTTATCAATTATCTAAAATCACAAAACCTTTGGCAAGAAACTAAATTAGAATACGCATTCGGAGATAAAAACAGAGTTCAAAAGAAAGTAAAGGAAACTTCTTTATCAGAAACTCATCAGAAATTTATTTCAACACCTTGGCAAGAACACAATATTGTTTTGTTAGCGAGTGCTTCTAAATTATGGAATACAGCGCAAGGAGAAGCAATTGATTTTGGGAATTTATTCCATGAAATATTGTCAAAAATTACCACAAAAAGTAATGTTGATGCAATTGTAAATCAATACTATCAACAAGGTTTTATTGATGAAATCCAGTTAAAATCAATACGAAATACAATTCATTCGATAGTAAGTCACTCAAAATTAACAATTTATTTTTCTGAAGAACTTACTGTTTTCAATGAGAGAGAAATTGTGGATGTAGACAATCAAATAATTATTCCAGATAGACTTGTTTTTAACAATCAAAATGAAGTTACAATCATAGACTATAAGACTGGAAATCCCTCTAATGAGCACCAGCAACAATTATTAAAATATGAAAGAGTTTTAAAATCGATGAATTTCAAAATCGATAAAAAGTTACTTGTATACATTTTTGATAAAATTGATGTTGTTGAAGTATAATCAAAAAAATAAACTTTGTAACTTTGCATTTCTTAAATTGATAAAAAATGTACGGTAAAATTAAAGATACTTTAGTAAAAGAGATTGAAGAAATAAAAGAAGCAGGTTTGTATAAATCTGAGAGAATTATAACTTCTCCGCAAGACGTACTTATTAAAATTTCTACAGGAGAAGAAGTGTTGAATTTTTGTTCCAACAATTATTTGGGGCTATCAAACCATCCAGAAGTAATTCAGGCTGCAAAAAATACTTTAGATTCTCACGGTTTTGGTATGGGCTCTGTACGTTTTATTTGTGGTACTCAAGATATTCACAAGCAGTTAGAACAAAAAATTGCAGATTTCTACACAACAGAAGATACTATTTTATATGCTGCTTGTTTTGACGCAAATGGAGGCGTTTTCGAACCACTACTAACAAAAGAGGATGCAATTATTTCAGATAGTTTAAATCATGCTTCTGTTATTGATGGAGTACGTTTGTGTAAAGCAGCACGTTATCGGTACAATAATAATGATATGTCTTCCTTAGAAGAGCAATTAATTGAGGCGAATACACATAATCATCGTTTTAAAATTATCGTTACAGATGGTGTCTTTTCAATGGATGGTATTGTTGCCAAACTAGATAAAATTTGTGATCTAGCAGATAAGTACGATGCTTTGGTTATGGTAGATGACTGTCACGCCACGGGTTTTATTGGAAAAACAGGACGTGGAACTGTAGAGCTGAAAAACGTAATGGATAGAGTAGATATTGTAACAGGAACACTTGGAAAAGCTTTGGGTGGTGCAATGGGTGGTTATACTACTGGGAAAAAAGAAATTATTGAAATTTTACGTCAGCGTTCAAGACCTTATTTATTTTCAAATTCTTTAGCGCCAACAATAGTAGGTGCTTCATTAAAAGTTTTCGATTTAATTTCAAATGATACTTCGCTTCGAGATGAACTAGAGAAGAATACAA
>JBNMOF010000189.1:0-4290 GCA_051277175.1 Polaribacter sp. | reverse complement strand
GTTAATGCCATAAAGAAAATGCCAACAAACCCTCCAACATCAGAGGCGGCGTCCATCTTAGTTCCCCAAGAACTTGGTAGCGTTATTTCGTAAAAGCCAAAAAAGGACAAGGAGAAAAACACTAAAACGACAAAAAAGAAAATATTTAACCAAATATTAGTAGAAATAGTATTCAAAATACTTGGGTCTAAACCGTCGATTAAATGAAAAGGAATGCTCAATAGCATGTAAATTATCACAATAAAAACACCATATAAAATGGCATTAAATATTCCTTTACTTTTACTTTGAGATTGTTTTGTAAAAAATGAAACTGTCAAAGGAATCATTGGAAAAACGCAGGGAGTTAACAAGGCAAATAAACCACCCACAAAGCCTAATAGAAAAATATTAAACAGCGAACTACCAGATTCAGCTGCTGTTTTATTTCCTGTATCTAATAAGGCTGTATTTTTTAAATCTAATTTTAGTTTTTTAGTTAAGCTTTTACTCTTGTCACTTAAAAGAATAAGTTCCTTATTCATTTTTTTTCCATCTAAAGAAAAAGCAAAAGACTCTTCTATTTGTATGCATGCTTGTTTGCAAACTTGCCCATAAACTTCTAAACTAATTGAAGTAATAGTTGCGTCTAATATTTCGATTCGCTGTGTGATAGTAGCCTTGTCTTTGAAGAAAATCTCTTCTTTTTCCCAGACATCTGAATATGCGCGGTCTGTTTTACTTTCTTTGGCTTTGCCTATTAAATTATAGCCTGTTTTACCCTCTGGAATTAGAATTTCTAGCGGTTGTGAAGCGTCTTCTGGATTGTATTGAGAATACAAATGCCAAGCCTCAAAGAGTGTGGCTGTAAATATTGCATCGTATTCCGTTTCTGATACTTTTTGAATTGTAGATTCCCAGACAATAGGAGTACCTGAGGTCTGTGAATTTGTAGAAATGGATAGTAAAAGTAAAAATAATAGTACTAATTTCTTCATTGGTGAAATGTTATTTTAAAATATATTGAAGCTGTTGTTGCTATTTTATTTCGGTTGTCTTTTCGCATACCCACAACCCAAATAATAGTATTGTTTGCATCACAAAGTAACCATTTATGCTGCTTTTCTAAAAGCGGTACTTTTTCATCTTTGAAATATTTGCTAATTTTCTTTTTTCCTTGCATTCCTAAAGGATAAAAATAGTCGCCATTTTCCCATTTCCTTACAATTAATGGAAATTCTAAATGCGCTTTAGAAACATAAATAGTATTTTTATTTTGAATGGATTCTTCCGTAACTTCTTCCAATGTTAAGTGAATTGGAGCTGTAATTTCTGTAGCGTTTTCAGAAATATAAAATGTTATTTCTTGCGCTTTCTGATGTTCGGATATTTTTTCTCTTTTAGACAGTATTAGAAAATCTCTATCTTTTAAAAGGACATGTGTTTTAGAAAACACCTGTTTGCCGGATTGTGCAGAAAGTAAATTGTAAACATCTTTATATTCAGTGAAATGAAACCCTTTTAGAAGGGCAAATAAATAGGCTTTTGGATTTGATAATTCCTTAATTTTTTCAACATTAATTTTAAATGAATCTTCATCTCTCGAGGTTTCTTGACGTTCAATAACCTCTTTAGAAATAGCTGTAATTCGATCTTTAACAAGCTGTTTGCTTTCTTGTAAATTTTCTAGTGTTTTAGAAAAGGTCTCTAACAAACTAGGATTTATTTCTTTTAAGACAGGAAGGACAGCATGCCGAATCTTATTTCGAATATATTTAGTAGCGGCATTACTTTGATCTTCTCTCCATAAAATTTTATTTTCTTTTGCAAAAAAGAGAATCTCTTCGCGTGAAAATTTCAAAAGTGGACGCACTATATTATCGTTAATCTCTGGAATTCCCGTAAAACCATCCAAACCACTTCCTCTAGTTAAATTGATTAAAAAAGTTTCTAAATTATCATCTGCATGGTGCGCGGTTAAAACATAATCAAAATGATGTTCTTTGATGATTTCTTGAAACCATCCATACCGTAAGTTTCGTGCAGCAATTTGTGTAGATTCTTTTTCCTCTTTTGCTACTTTTTCAGTTTCAAAAGAAGTTGTAAAATAACCTATAGAAAGCTTTTTAGCCAATTCTTTTACGAATACTTCATCTAAATCACTTTCTTTTTCGCGTAAATTAAAGTTGCAATGGGCTAAAGAAATATCAAAATTTAATGTGGATAAAAGATGGGTTAAAACAACAGAGTCTATTCCGCCAGAAATGGCAATTAATAGTTTCTTGTCCTTTAAAAAAGGAAAGTTTTTGGCAATGATATTTGATAATTTTCGAAGCATATCGCTGTCAAAAGTACGTAAATTAATAAAGTTAGTTTAAGCTTGTTTCGCTAACCAAGCACGAATGTCTTTTCTTATAGAAACTTCTGGTCTTGGCAACGGAATGGTTTTTCCAAATTGTTTACTTCTCTTAAATTTAGAAAAAGTAACTTTCAGTTGTTTCCATTCTGCAGGATACAAATCTAAAAATTTGTTAAACATATTTTGTTCTGTAGGCTTTTCTTTTAAACTGTCTAATGTTTTTTGAAAAAGGGCTTCTTGGTTTGGAATCATGTTGCAAAAGTATTTAATATTTTAAGGTTCTCGATATTATTTTCTCTTTAAATTGAAATCCATATGATTAGGGATTACAGTGCAATATTAAAGCGCCTTGCCTATTGTATTTAGAAATAGTGAGAATAGATTGTACAGCCTAATTAAAGGGGCTTTTTGTTTTGTTCAAAGGCTTAAAATAGCTTGATCTATTTTGAATTTAGCAACACATATTTCATAGCCTTTGCTTTTAACAAACACTCTTCATATTCCTTTTCAGCTATAGATTTTGCCGTAATTGCGCTACCAACAGAATACGAAACATACTTTTTTTCTTCATTGTAAAGAATACTTCGAATGACTACATTAAAATCGAAATCATTCTCAGGAGTGAAATATCCAATAGTGCCAGAATACAAACCTCGCCTTGTTTCTTCTAAGTTTTCAATAATTTTCATTGCAGAAACTTTTGGTGCGCCGGTCATACTTCCCATTGGAAAGGTACTCCTTAAGGTCTCTATAGGATGTGTGTTGTTCTCAATTTCAGAAACTACGGTAGAAATCATTTGATGCACTTGTTTAAAAGAATAGACCTTGCACAATTCCTCGACCTTCACAGTTCCTGTTTTTGCAGTTTTAGACAAATCATTCCGAACTAAATCTACAATCATCACATTTTCTGCGCGTTCTTTTTCGTCTCGCATTAAATCGGATGCAATTTTGGCATCGTCAATACTACTGATTAATCTTTTAGCGGTTCCTTTGATAGGTTGAGAAATAAGTTTAGAACCTTCTTTTTTGAGATATCTTTCTGGAGAGGCACACAATGCGTATTGATGCTCCATTTTTAAAAAGGACGCAAAAGGGGGTTCCGAAATTTTATTTAGGTGTTTGTAAACTTCAATAGGGTTTATGGTTGCATGCGCTGCATAAAACTCCTGACAGAAATTAGCTTCATAAATATCGCCTCTTTTAATATGATCTAATACAGTATTTACTTTTGCATAATAGTCATCTTTGTGAATACGAAGTTTTATTTTGATGTTTTCGTCGGTTTCTGGTAGCGCATGTTCGAGATCTATTTTTGTAGGATTCTGAATTTCTTCAAAATCACTTTCAATCTCGTCATCTACCATTTTCAAATAATGGAATTCGATGTGTTTTCCTCTGATAAATATCAGCTTTTGAGGTTGGAAAAAATACAAATCAGCAAAATCTAGGCCATCAAAATTTTTAGAAGAAAGCGGTTCTGTATCATTTTTAACATCATAAGAAATATAACCAAAAATATAATCTTTTGTAATGGTTTGGTATTCCTTTAGTTTGTCAAAAGCATTTGTATAATCCGTTTTTATGGCTGTAAATTCTTCAACAGCCATTGCGCTATCAAAATTAGAATATTGTTGCTCATAAATATTCGAATCCAACCAAAGTGCGGTTTCAAATTGTTGAGACCAAGACAATAAGTTTTGTTTGAAGTCTTGAATATTGTCAATAGAAAACGTACGAATAGTTCTTTGTATCATTGCTACAAAAATACAATTCTTATTGTTTAGAAGTCAAAATTTTCACATCGATTTATGGAGGTTTGGAGAAGTTTAAAGTATTTTTTAAAACGAATTTTTTAAAAAAAAGAAAGAGCAACCTAACGAGGTTGCTCTTTTAATATATTTTGATTGGAAATCTCTAACTTCGAAGTTCCGAAACTAGAAAGAGCGCAA
>JBNMOF010000188.1:0-4311 GCA_051277175.1 Polaribacter sp. | reverse complement strand
AATTCAAGTAATTGGTTTAAAACACATAAATCTTAAGAAAGAAAGCGATAAAATTCGCCAACGTCTTGATAAATTAAAAGATACAGAAAGTACAAAATCTACTTCTGTAGGTTTGGCTGAATTAGAGAATGTTCAGTTTTCTCATTTACACAATCATACGCAATATTCTGTTTTACAATCTACCATGCAAGTTGGTCAAATTATAGCAGCCGCAGCCAAAGATAATATGCCTGCAGTTGCGATGACAGATACTGCAAATATGATGGCTTCCTTTCATTTTGTAAGTGCTATTTTAGAACATAATAAAACGGCAGCAACTCCAATGAAACCGATTGTTGGTTGTGAGTTTAACATCTGTGAAGATCATAAAAACAAGTCGCAAAAAGACAATGGGCATCAGGTTGTTTTGTTGGCAAAAAACAAGAAAGGATATCACAATTTAGCAAAAATGTCTTCCATTGCTTTTGTAGATGGCTTCTATTACGTTCCAAGAATTGATAGAGAAATCATTAAAAAATACAAAGAAGATATTATTGTTTTAACAGGAAATTTATATGGTGAAGTTCCTAGCAAAATTCTAAACCTTGGAGAAAAGCAGGCCGAAGATGCTCTACTTTGGTGGAAAGAAGAATTTAAAGACGATTTATATATTGAGTTGATGCGTCACGATCAACAGGACGAAAAAATTGTAAATGAAACGCTGTTAACGTTTTCTAAAAAACATAATGTTAAAATTATTGCAACAAATAACACCTTTTATCTAGAGAAAAAAGATGCAAATGCGCATGATATTTTATTGTGTGTAAAAGAGGGTGAAAAGCAAGCAACACCTATCGGAAAAGGTCGTGGTTATCGATATGGTTTACCAAACCAAGAGTATTACTTTAAGTCTTCAGATGAAATGAAAACGCTTTTTGCAGATTTGCCAGAAGCAATTATCAACATTCAAGAAATTGTAGATAAAATTGAAATTTTCACCCTTGCCAGAGACGTTTTATTACCTGCTTTTGACATTCCTGACGAATTTAAAGATGCCGCAGATGAAGAAGACAAAGGAAAACGTGGTGAAAATAATTTCCTAAAACACCTAACTTTTGTGGGTGCTAAAAAAAGGTATGGCGAAATTACAGAATCCATCAAAGAACGATTAGATTTTGAATTGTCAGTTATTGAAAAAACAGGATATCCTGGTTATTTCTTAATTGTAGAAGATTTTATTCGAGAAGCACGAAACATGGATGTTGCCGTGGGTCCTGGTCGTGGTTCTGCAGCTGGTTCTGTAGTTGCCTATTGTTTGTGGATTACAAATATTGATCCTATTCTATACAATTTACTTTTTGAGCGTTTTTTAAATCCTGAACGTGTGTCGATGCCCGATATCGATATTGATTTTGATGACGAAGGTCGTGGACGCGTTATGGATTATGTTATTAATAAATATGGTTCAAATCAAGTTGCACAAATTATTACTTACGGCACAATGGCGGCAAAATCTTCGATTAGAGATACTGCCAGAGTTTTAGATTTACCATTGTTTGAAGCTGATAGAATTGCAAAATTAATTCCTTTAATCAAACTAAAAAATATTTTTGGTGACGATCCTAAAAGCAAAGGAAAAGTTGCTGGTTTAAGATCTGAAGACAAACAATTGGTTGAAGAGCTAAAAAGTTTGTCTTTTGGAAATGATTTGGTTTCAGAAACCATAAACAAAGCAACCATGCTAGAAGGTTCTGTAAGAAATACAGGAATTCATGCATGTGGGGTAATTATTACACCCGGAGATATTACAAATTACGTTCCAGTTGCTTTGGCAAAGGATTCCGATATGTATGTCACCCAATTTGATAACTCTGTAGTAGAATCTGCAGGTTTGTTAAAGATGGATTTCTTGGGATTAAAAACACTTACCTTAATTAAAGATACCGTTAAAATTGTAAAAGCCAGGCATGATGTTGATTTAGATCCAGACAATTTCCCTTTAGATGACCTAAAAACGTACGAACTCTTTCAACGCGGAGAAACCGTAGGTATTTTTCAATATGAATCTCCAGGGATGCAAAAGCACATGCGTTCTTTAAAACCGACTGTTTTTGCAGATTTAATTGCAATGAACGCTTTGTATAGGCCAGGTCCTATGGAATACATTCCCTCTTTTATTAATCGAAAACACGGTACCGAAGATATTGAATACGATTTACCTGCCATGGAGGAATACTTGGCAGAGACTTACGGAATTACAGTATACCAAGAACAGGTAATGCTACTCTCTCAAAAACTGGCAGATTTCACAAAAGGTGAAGCCGATGTTTTACGAAAGGCAATGGGTAAGAAACAAATTTCGGTTTTAGATAAAATGAAACCAAAGTTTATAGAACAAGCTGCTGCAAAAGGCCATGATGCAGAAAAATTAGAGAAAATTTGGAAAGATTGGGAAGCCTTTGCAAGTTATGCTTTTAACAAATCTCACTCTACCTGTTATGCATGGATTGCGTATCAGACAGCGTATTTGAAAGCGCACTATCCTGCAGAATATATGGCGTCTGTTCTTTCTAATAATATGAATGATATTAAATCTGTTTCTTTCTTTATGGAAGAATGCAAACGCATGGAGTTACAAGTTTTTGGACCAGATTTGAATGAATCTTATTTAAAATTTTCTGTAAACGAAGAAGGCGCTGTGAGATTTGGAATGGCAGCTGTAAAAGGTGTTGGCGCTGGCGCCGTAAGAGCAATTATTGAAGAAAGAGCAGCAAACGGAAATTATACCTCTATTTTCGATTTAGCAAAACGTATTGATTTACGTGCTGCCAATAAAAAATCTTTTGATAGCTTGATAAAAGCTGGTGCTTTTGATTCTTTTGAGGACACGCACAGAGCTCAATATTTTCATACAGATGAAAAAGGATTGACCTTTTTAGAACGTGCTATGAAGTTTGGAAGTAAATATCAAGAAAACGAAAATTCTGCGCAAGTTTCTATGTTTGGTGAAGCGTCTACTGTTCAGTTTCCAGAGCCAGACATACCAGAATGTGAAACTTGGGGAACTATGGAACTTTTATCACAAGAAAAAGAAGTGATTGGAATTTATATTTCCGCTCATCCACTTGACGATTTTAAAAACGAATTAAAATTTTGCAACGCTTCTTTAAAATACTTTAAAGTGGATTTGACAAAATTTGTAGGCATGAACCTCGCTTTTGCAGGCATTGTTACAGATGTGCAACACCGCGTATCTAAAGCTGGAAAAGGCTGGGCTTTATTTACTGTAGAAGATTATGCAGACAGTAATGAATTTCGGATTTTTGGAGAGGAATATCTGAGAATGCAACATTTCTTAGTCCCGAATCAATTCTTATTTATCCGATCTACCATCCAAGCCGGTTGGACTAGTAAAGAGGGTGTTGTTGGTGAACCAAGACTAAAGTTTACTGAAATGAAACTGTTACACGACATTATGGATGAACTCTGTAAAAAAGTAACCATTCAACTTCCTTTAAATCAAATTAAAGAAAACACGATTTTAAATTTAGAATCCATTTTAAAAAACACACCTGGTAAACAAGGTTTAAATTTTACGGTTTGGGATGAAAAAGAAAAATTAGAAGTAAGCTTACCGAGCAGAAATACAAAGATTCATATTACTAATGAACTATTGGCGACTTTAGACAGTCAGCTAATTGCTTATAAATTGAATTAAAAAAAATAAATTTAGCTTTTTTCTCAATGGGTTTTACTAACAGAATATTTAATAGTGTTGTATTGGAAATTTCAAAATTAAAAGTTTGGATTTGTTTTATCTTTTGAACATTTTGATTCAAAAGGTAAACTAAAAGATAACAACACATGTTATCTGTTAAAAAAATAGAGAGCTGCCTTAAAGTCTTAAGGAAATGCTAAAGTTAGTATCAAATCTCGATTAAAGTTAAATCTAGTGCTCAAAGAAAAGATAATCAATTACTTTTGTTTAACATTTTAAGATAAACATGAAACAAAATAAAAACGGTACTTGGGTAAGTTGGAACGAGAACGTTACGTACAACTACAAATCACTTTTTAAAGTTACAACAGAGAAAGAATTACAGGATGTTATTAAGAATTCTGAAAAAGTACGTGTGTTCGGAACCAAACAATCTTCAGCAGATATCGCCTCTGGTTTAGAAACGTTATTAGACATCACTACGTATAACAAAATACTCTCTTATGACGATGCAGAGCACAAAATAACAGTGCAATCTGGAGTTATTTTAGGTGATTTGTTAGAGGCTATAGAAGCAAAAGGTTGGTGTATTCCTTGTTTGCCTGACATCAATA
>JBNMOF010000187.1:0-4391 GCA_051277175.1 Polaribacter sp. | reverse complement strand
TTTTGGTTTCTATAGAGACTTTGATAAAACGAGTAGATTGTTTAAAAAAGAAGTTGGTGGAGGAAGTTTATTAGATATTGGAATTTATCCAATTTTTGCAGCATTGGCTGCTTTAGGAGAGCCAGATTCTATAGACGCAAACGCAACGTTTTTTGAAAACGGTGCAGACTCCAGTTGTACCGCAGTCTTTCATTACGAGAATGCAAAAGCAACTATAAAAAGTACACTACTAGAGAAAACTAAAACAGAAGCAGTTTTTATATTTGATAAAGCAATAGTCAAAATAATGGGACAATTTCATGAACCTTCAACCGTTGTAATAATTCAGAACAATAAAGAAGAAATAATTAATTTTGATTGCAAAACAATTGGTTATAATTTTGAAATAGAACACTTCAATCATTTACTTAGAGAAAATAAAAAAGAAAGTGCTGTTATGACTTTCGACTTTTCTAAGAGTATAATTAAAACATTAGATAAAGTTAGAAAAATTATTGGGCTCGAGTATACCTCTTAATTTTTAAAATAAATGGAATTCTTATTTGTAAATAGAATCTTTTGGCATAACAATTGATTTTTATAGGTAGAAAGTCCTTTTTTAGTTATTTTAAAATACTGATTTTCAATTACATAATTAACAGAACACAGATATTGCTTTTTTAAATTTAAAAAATCAATGTCAGTATGACAGATATATAAAAAATGAGCAAACCGAAAGTAATGAGATTAGACAATATGTCGCTTCATAGCATGTTAAATGAAGATTCTGAGTTAATTCCTTTGATGACGCCAGAAGATGAAGAAATTATAAATAAAGAAAGCGTACCTGAAATTTTACCAATTTTACCATTGAGAAATACGGTGTTATTTCCAGGTGTTGTAATTCCGATTACTGCAGGTAGAGATGCATCGATTCAGTTAATAAAAGATGCAAATAAAGGCGATAAAGTAATTGGTGTTGTTGCACAAAGAAACGAAGACGAAGAAGAACCAACGTTAAAAGATATTCATACAACGGGCGTTGTTGCGCAAATTTTACGTGTTTTAAAAATGCCTGATGGAAATACAACCATCATCATTCAAGGAAAAAAACGTTTTGAAATAGATGCAATTATTCAAGACAAGCCTTATTTAAAAGCTACTGTAAAAGAGGCAATTGAAGACAAAGAGGTAGACGATGAGAAAGAATTTGAAGCGATTATAGAATCTATAAAAGAACAAGCTTTAGAGGTCATTAAGGAAAACCCAATGTTACCTTCAGAAGCATCGTTTGCAATTAAAAATATAAAATCCGATTCATTTTTGGTGAATTTTATATCCTCAAATATGGATTTATCGGTTGCTCAGAAGCAAGTAATTTTAGAGAAAGACAATTTAAAAGAGCGTGCTTTATTGGCGTTAAAAAACCTAAATAAAGAGCTTCAGAAATTACAATTACGCAATGATATTCAGTCCAAAACACGTGAAGATTTAGACCAACAACAACGCGAATATTATTTACATCAGCAGTTAAAAACCATTCAAGAAGAATTAGGTGGTGCTTCCAACGACGAAGAGTTAGAGGAAATGCGTAAAAAAGCAAAAACGAAAAAGTGGAGCAAAAAAATTGGTGAGACTTTTGAAAAAGAGTTGAATCGCTTAAAAAGAATGAACCCGCAAGCTGCTGATTACGGAGTTCAGAGAAGTTATTTAGAATTGTTATTAGAGTTGCCTTGGGGAATTTATTCTGAAGATAAATTCGATTTAAAGCATGCGACAAAAGTTTTAGATAGAGATCATTTTGGTTTAGAAGAGGTAAAAGAAAGAATTATAGAGCATTTGGCGGTTTTAAAGTTACGAGGGGATATGAAATCTCCAATTATTTGCTTGTATGGGCCTCCAGGAGTTGGTAAAACTTCATTAGGGAAATCTGTAGCAGAAGCTTTAGGACGTAAATATGTAAGAATGTCTTTAGGTGGTTTGCGTGACGAGGCAGAAATACGTGGACACAGAAAAACATATATTGGTGCCATGCCTGGTCGTTTAATTCAGAATTTAAAAAAATCAGGAACTTCAAACCCTGTTTTTGTTTTGGATGAAATTGATAAATTAAGTCAAAGTCATCAAGGAGATCCCTCTTCAGCAATGTTAGAAGTACTAGATCCTGAACAAAATGAATCTTTTTATGATAATTATTTAGAGGTTGGGTACGATTTGTCTAAAGTACTTTTTATCGCTACAGCGAATAACTTAGGACAAATTCCTTGGGCTTTGCGCGATAGAATGGAAATTATAAATGTATCGGGTTATACGATTGAAGAAAAAATAGAAATTGCCAAAAGACATTTATTACCAAAACAATTAAAAGAGCATGGTTTAACAGCGAAGCACTTAAAGTTAGGTAAAAAGCAATTAGAACAAATTGTGGAAGGGTATACGCGTGAATCTGGTGTTCGTGGTTTGGAAAAGAAAATTGCAAAAGTGGTTCGTTTTGCAGCAAAGTCAATTGCGCTAGAGGAGTCATATGATATTACGTTGCCGTCAAAAAAGGTAGAAGATATTTTAGGAACACCAAGATTCAGAGATAAATTCGAAAATAATGACGTTGCCGGAGTGGTTACTGGTTTAGCCTGGACACAAGTTGGTGGAGATATTTTATTTATAGAATCTATCTTATCTAAAGGAAAAGGAGCGCTTTCTATTACAGGTAACTTAGGAACTGTGATGAAAGAATCTGCAACAATTGCACTACAATATATAAAGTCGAATGCGGAGGAGTTTGGTATTAAGCCAGAAATTTTAGAAAGGTACAATGTACATATTCATGTTCCTGAGGGAGCAACGCCAAAAGACGGCCCAAGTGCAGGTATCACGATGTTAACGTCTTTAGTTTCCTCTTATACACAGCGTAAAATTAAAAATAAATTAGCCATGACTGGCGAAATTACTTTACGTGGTAAAGTATTACCCGTAGGCGGAATTAAAGAAAAAATATTAGCAGCAAAAAGAGCTAATATTAAAGAAATAATTTTGTGTAAAGAAAACGAAAAAGACATCTTAGAAATAAAGGAAAGTTATCTAAAAGGCCTGACTTTTCATTATGTAACAGAAATGAAAGAAGTCATAGAATTGGCGCTCACAAAACAAAAAGTACAAAATGCTAAGAAGTTAGTGTAAATAAAAAAAGCCTCCTTAGTGGAGGCTTTTTTTATTTAATCATAAATTCTTGCAGATTTTATGATTAAATAATAAGGCAATCGGCACATAATAGCATTAGAATTTCTAAAATAAAAAATAGGACTTATGAAATAATTTACAGTTCCTATGTCTATAAGGTGTATCTATAAATTAAATAATAATATCGGTTAGCTTATTCGTTGGAAGTAAATTTTCAAGACTATTTTATATTTTTTTACCTCATTTTTTTAGTTAAATCAACTAACAAATAACCAAAGCATAAAAGCACGATATTGATTGCGTTTAAATACTTTTATTAGCGTTTTATGTTTTTTTTGATTCCCCATAATAATACATGCTTATTAATCAAGATAATTATCATAATGACAATCGCATATCAACTGCATTATTATTAGCAGCAGGAACAGGTAGTCGTTTATACCCATTAACAAAAGAGGTTCCCAAGTGTTTAACATTAGTAAATGAAAAGTCAATTCTTGAGCGTCTAATTACCAACTTAAAACAACAAGGATTTAAACGCCTTATCGTTGTAGTTGGTTACAAGAAAGAATGTATTGTCGATTTTCTAGGCAATCAAGCAGAAGGTTTAAGTATAGAATATATATACAACCCCTTCTATAAAACTACAAATAATATTTATTCGCTTTGGATGGCGCGAAATACAATAAATGCACCATTTGTGCTTCTAGAAAGCGATTTGGTTTTAGAAACACCGTTGCTAGATAAAATGATGTATCCAGATAGAATGGCGGTTGCAAAAATGCATTCTGGACTAAACGGAACTACAGTTAGTGTAGATAATCAAAACATGGTGACTCAATTTCAACCAGGCACAACTGAAACTTATACAGATATTCGTTATAAAACTGTAAATATTTATAGTTTTTCACAGGCATCTTGGTGTAAAATTGCTAAAAAATTGAATCAATATATTGCTGAAGGAAGTGTACATAGTTATTATGAAACCGTATTTTCTGCATTGGTTCAAGAAAAAAGTATCTGCTTTGAAGCTATTTTTTTTGATGAAAAACCTTGGTACGAAATTGATACTATAAATGATTTAGCAGAAGCAGAAAAATTATTTTCTCAAGAGTCTTCAAAAAAAATTAATTGTTTAATTAATTAATTAATGTAATTTTTTAGAAGTTAGCTTTTAATTTCTCCTGATTTTCTTTATCATTTTGTTTTGGAAGGAATCTCGATAATAAATAGTT
>JBNMOF010000186.1:0-4420 GCA_051277175.1 Polaribacter sp. | reverse complement strand
TTGGACACGTTTCTATTTTTACTTTTATTTTTACAATAAAAGAAGAGGCTTTGTATCATGTTGTTAAGAAACATTCATAAAATATAAAGTCTCGAATCTAATTCGAGACTTTTTTTTTGATATTATTTTTAAAAATGAATAAAATTATAGCCATACAGGGAGCAGAGGGCTCAAACCATCATAAAGTTGCACGCGACTTTTATGGAAACTCCATTCAATTAAAAGAATGCATGTCTTTTGATGCATTGGTAGATAGTCTATTAGATAATTCTGCAGTTTTGGGTGTTATGGCAATAGAGAATACAATTGCAGGTTCTATTATTCCTAATTATGCATTAATAGATGCGAATAACCTTCATATTATTGGTGAAAAATACTTGAACATTCACCACCATTTAATGGCATTAAAAGGGCAGAACATTAAAGATATTAAAGAAGTTTGGTCACATCCAATGGCACTATTACAATGCAAAGAATTCTTTAAAAAATATCCGCACGTAAAATTAGTTGAAGATGTAGATACAGCAGAAGTAGCAAAACGAATTTCTGAGCAAAACTTACTTGGCATTGCGGCAATCGCTCCAAAAATAGCAGCAGAAATTTTTGATTTATCCATTATTGAAGACGAAATTCAAACGATCAAAGAAAATGCTACTCGATTTGTAATTGTACAAACAAAACTTCCAACCAATAGAATTGATCAAATTAACAAAGCGTCTTTAAAATTTCAATTAGATCACAAAAGAGGGAGTTTGGCAGCAATTTTAAACGTACTAAGTGATTGTAAAATGAGTTTAACTAAAATTCAATCTATGCCAGTGATTCAAACTCCTTGGAAATATTCATTTTTTGTTGATGTAACTTTTGAAGATTATAATGAATATGAGAAAGTGATAAAAATTCTAGAAATAATGGCAGAAGAATTTAAAATTTTAGGAACTTATGAAAACGGCAGAAAATAGCGTAGCGAATATGATACAACCAGCAAAAAGATTAGATACCGTGCAAGAATACTATTTCTCTAAGAAATTAAGAGAAGTTAGAAGTTTAGCTGCTGCAGGAAAACCAATTATTAATATGGGAATCGGGTCTCCAGATTTGCAGCCACCACTAAAAGTTATACAGGCAATTCAAGGTTGTTTAAGTGACGCAAATGCGCATAAATATCAATCTTATCAAGGTTTGCCGGAATTAAGAAATGCGATTGCTTCTTTTTATAAAAATAAGTTTTCTGTAGAGGCGAATCCAGAAAATGAGGTGTTGCCTTTAATGGGAAGTAAAGAAGGAATTATGCATATTTCGATGGCTTTTTTAAATGAAGGCGATCAAGTTTTAATTCCAAATCCTGGATATCCAACGTATACCGCAGTAACAAAGTTAGTAGGTGCAGAACCTTTTTTTTATAATTTAAGTGATGCTAACAACTGGCAACCAAACTTTGAAGCATTAGAAAATCAAGATCTATCTAGGGTGAAAATCATGTGGGTAAATTACCCGCACATGCCAACAGGGACAAATGCAACTTTAGAAACATTTGAAAAGTTGGTTGCATTCGGGAAAAAGCATCAAATTTTAATCATAAATGACAATCCGTATAGCTTTATTTTAAACGACAGTCCAACAAGTATTTTAAATGTAGAAGGCGCAAAAGATATTGCTTTAGAGTTAAACTCTCTGAGTAAAACGTTTAATATGTCTGGTTGGCGAGTAGGGATGGTTTTGGGAAATGCTAAGTATATTAATGAAATTTTAAAAGTAAAAAGTAATATGGATTCTGGTATGTTTTACGGAATTCAAAAAGGAGCAATAGAAGCATTGCAACTCTCTGATGATTGGTTTTTAGCTCAAAATAAAATTTATGAAGAACGTAGAGATTTAATTTGGCAACTAGCAGATAAATTAGATGCTAGCTATGATAAAAATACAACAGGTTTATTTGTTTGGGCAAAAATTCCAGAAGGAAAAAAATCGGAAGAAGTTACAGATTCAGTGCTGTATGATTCTGATATTTTTATTACACCAGGAACTGTTTTTGGTTCTCAAGGAGAAGGGTATATTCGTTTTTCGTTGTGTGTATCTTCAGAAGTAATAAAAGAAGCAATACGTAGGTTTTAATCTTTTACAAGGTCTCAAGGACCTTTTAGGAAAGCAGCAATAAAATGAAAAATATATACATGATTGGTATTGGTTTAATTGGAGGTAGCTTTGCGATCGACATTAAAAAAAACAATCCAGCAGCCATTATTTATGGAATTGATACCAACGAAAAGTACTTAGATGCAGCAAAAGAACTAGGTGTTATTGATGAAAAAGCAACTTTGGATGATCTTGAAAATGCAGATTTAGTAATTGTTTCAATTCCTGTAGATGCAACCGTGCAGTTATTGCCAATTATTTTAGATAAAATTTCTGATTCAAGTTTGGTAATTGACACGGGATCTACAAAAGAAGCAATTTGTAAAGCGGTTGAACATCATTCAAAAAGAAGAAATTTTTTAGCATGTCATCCAATTGCAGGAACAGAAAAATCTGGACCAACAGCCGCAATATTTGGCTTATACATTGGAAAAACAAACATTATTTGTGAAGTAGAAAAAACAACTTTCAAGCTTCAAGAAAAAGCATTGCAATTATTTACAGACATTGGAATGCGTATTCGGTACATGGATCCTGTTTCTCACGACAAACACATTGCGTATGTTTCGCACTTATCGCATATTAGTGCCTTTATGTTAGGAAAAACAGTGATGAACAAAGAAAAAAATGAACGTGATATTTTTGATATGGCAGGTTCAGGTTTTGCATCAACAGTGCGTTTGGCAAAAAGTTCGCCAGCAATGTGGATGCCTATTTTTAAACAAAATAAAGAAAACGTAATAGAAACGTTAGACGAATACATCCATAATTTAAAACAATTTAAAGAATTGATGGAACAAGATAAATTCTCTGAAATTTTTAAAGAAATGGAGAATACAAATTATATAAAGCAAATTTTAAACGGCATTGATTAAAAGCCAAAAAAAGTAGAAAGATGAAGAATACAAAAGAATTAAGAACATGGTTGGATGATATGGAATTAGTACATCCTCTAGTAATAGCAGGGCCTTGTAGTGCAGAAACCGAAGAACAGGTTTTAAAAATTGCACACGAATTAAAAGATTCTGATGTAAATTATTTTAGAGCAGGAATTTGGAAACCAAGAACAAGACCAGGAATGTTTGAAGGTGTTGGTGAAATTGGTTTGCGATGGTTGAAAAAAGTAAAAGAAGAAACAGGCATGAAAACCTGTACAGAAGTAGCAAATGCTGCACACGTAAAGCTAGCTATTGAAAATGATGTAGATTTATTATGGATTGGTGCACGCTCTACAGTTTCTCCTTTTATCATGCAAGAAATTGCAGATGCTTTAGCAGGAACAGACAAAATTGTATTGGTTAAAAACCCTGTAAATCCAGATTTAGCCTTATGGCTAGGTGGTATTGAAAGATTGTATACTGCGGGTATTAAAAATTTAGGAGCAATACACAGAGGTTTTTCTACGTACGAAAAATCAAAATATAGAAATATTCCAGAATGGCAAATAGCTATTGAATTTCAGAATAAATTTCCAGATTTACCATTAATTTGCGATCCTTCTCATATTACAGGAAATAGAGAAATGATTTTTGATGTTTCTCAAACAGCTTTAGATTTAAATTTTGATGGACTAATGATAGAAACTCATTTTGATCCAGAAAATGCTTGGAGTGATGCAGCACAGCAAGTTACACCAACAAAATTGAAGCAAATTATGGAAGATTTAAAGATTAGAAAAGAAACTGAAACAGATTCTGTTTTCAGAGATTCTTTAGATAATTTAAGAGCTCAAATTAACGTTGTAGACGGTCAGTTAATAGAAATGTTGGGTAAAAGAATGAAAGTTGCCGATCAAATTGGTGCTTTAAAGAAAGAGAAAAATGTGGCGGTTTTGCAGTCTAAACGTTGGAACGAAATTCTTGGAAATATGATTCTTGAAGGAGAAAGTAAGGGTTTAAGTGAAGAATTTGTCTTAAAAATGTTTAAGGCAATTCACCAAGAATCAATTAATCATCAAGAAAAGATTATTAAAGGATAATTTTAGGTACTATAATAATGGTCAAGTTTTGTTGCTCGCTTTCCACCTAAAAATAGGTTAGCGCTCAAACAAATCAGGCGATTCTTAACGCAAAGGGAGATATTAGAAAAAAATGTCTTTAAAATTATCAATTAAAACAATACAGATCCTTTAGGTTTTTAAAACCTGAAGGATTTTTTTATGCAAAAGCAAAAATCACTCGAACTGATATTATCGTTTTTCGCATAAAATTCTGCATCTTTGTACTAATGACAGGAATCGTATATAAATCTACAGGAAGTTGGTATCAAGTAAAATCTGACGACG
>JBNMOF010000185.1:0-4420 GCA_051277175.1 Polaribacter sp. | reverse complement strand
AGATGTCTCTAACTTTGCCTGTTTCAGTATATAAATTGTCCGTCTTTTTTACAAATCTTCCTGTTATAAAAAGTCCGATAAAAAACCAAATTACAACGTATGTAAAGGAAATAATTCCAAAAGAAATAAAACCAATTAAAGCCAAAGAAATTATTGAGAAAACAGCTTGAATCTTGGCTGATTTTTTAGGCAAAAGAGTATTATAGTTCGCAATCCAATTTACAATAGATTTGGAATTGTTTTTTACAGAAATCAGACTTGCTAAAGCAGCAAAATGTTGTCTCCAAATAACTTTTTCAGCAAGTTCTTTTAATGCATGCTGTTTCTCTAAAATACCTGTTATTTTATTTTCTGTTAATGCATTTGCTAAAGCAACTCTTCCATCATTTGTATTGGTTCTATTTAAATATTGAAAAAAAGAACCTTTGCCAAATAAATCAATATCATTGCTATAATAATGTGTAGCATCTACAAACTCCGCTCCTGTTTCTAAGTGGTGAAAATCACGATTTAAAACACGAATTTCTATCTCATTTATAGTGATTTTTTCATCAATAATAGTTCTTATTATTTGAAGATTCACGTGTTTTGAAACTAGAAAAACGAACAACAGGGTGCCTAAAAATGCAATGGTAAAAACTATTGGATAATTTCCAAAATTATAGTACACTAAGAAACAAGTAATTAAAAAAACCGCGAATCTAAAAACACTTAGTTTAACAGATTTGGATTTTAGAACAACCGCTTCTTTTTCAAATTCACTTTTTGTATGGGTATAAAAATCTATGGTTTTTTTCATTTATTCGTCTTCCTTATATCAACTTAATTTTTAGCCTTTACTATTAATAACTAGAAATTCCACCAGTTAAATTTAATACTTCTAAGTCTGGGTATTTAGTTTTTAATTTTACAGTAGCTTTGTAACTATTAAAACCTGTCTGGCAAACCATAATGTATGTTTTACCTTTATCAATTACAATTTTATCTGCATCAAACTGTTTAATATGAATTGTTTGCTGCACATCAAAAGGTAAATTTAAATTATTTAAAACAGCAATAATTTCTAAATTAGCATCTCCCATTTTTTGTTTTAATACTGCTGGTAAAATTTGCCAATCTAAATTTTGACCAATACAAGCGGCATCTACATACATTTGCACTTTAAATATTTCAGCAATTTTATCTTTTAAAAAAATAGGTGTTAACTTAATTTTTAATTGTGTGTTGTTTAATGAATTGTAAATCAATAATTGATTTAGCAATGGTTTTCCAATCCCTGTAGTTAACTTTAAAACTTCATTTACTTGCTGTGTAGCCATCATGGCAACAATAGAATTTAACGTTCCTGCTTCTTCACAATTAGGAATATCTGTAGCCATTTCTGGGAAAGCATCTCTTAAATTTGCGGAATAACCTCCACCTTTTTGCAAAACATTAAATGTAGCAACATAACCATCAAACTTATACAAAGATCCGTAAACCATCGGTTTGTTTTTAAGAACACACGCATCGTTTAATAAATACTTAGTTGGTAAAGAATCTGTTCCATCAACAACAATATCAACTTTAGAGACCAACTCCAAAACGTTTTCTTTCAAGATTGGTGTATTCGTAAAAGTAATTTCGGTAAATGGTGCTCTTTTTTTTATAAATTGAGACAAAACTTCCGCTTTTGGTTTGCCAATATCTTCTAGAGAGTAAAAGACTTGTCGGTGTAAATTAGACACAGCTACAATATCAAAATCTACCAAATGGATTTTTCCAATTCCACTAGCAGCTAAATATACAGCTATCGGACTTCCCAAACCGCCGCAACCAACTATCAAAACGGAGGCATTTTGAAGTTTTTCCTGACCAACTTCACCAATTTCTGGTAAAGTAATTTGACGTTTAAAAAGTTGACTTTTTGTTGGTTTCATTATAATATTTGAATCTCTTTTTTAGCAGTTTCAAATTCTTCTGGTGTATTTATATTTCTTATAAAATCGTCTTCAACTTCTACAATTTCTACCTCAGAATTAATTAACATTTTACGTGGACAAGAATACCCTTGCGCTAAATATTGCAGCAAAATAGGATATGCTTTTGGTTCGTAAATGGTAATCAAAGGTTCTGGAAAATCTTTCCCTTTCCCTTTAATTGCGGTAGCCACTTTGCTCGGATTTCTTTTTTGTAATACCAACTTTATGATTTCATCATTTACAAAAGGAACATCTGTTGCCAAAACAAACCAAGCAGTATTTGGGTCTTTCTGAAACGCAGAACAAATAGCTCCAAAAGGGCCTAAATTGAGAAATTTATCATGAATTTCTTTCGAAACTTCAGCAACATTTTCTGACAGTTTTTCAACCCCATAAAAAGTTTCTAAATTGCTGTTTTCGAGTATTTTTTTTGCGACCTCTTTTTGAGGTTTTCCAAAATAATTTAATTCAGATTTAGCGGTTCCCATTCTTGTGCTTTTACCACCCACCAATACCAAACCTTTTACTGGCGCTATTTTTTCTTGAATAAGACGATTAACATGCGCTGCAATTTTATCAATTTCATCAATCGTATAAGAAATTATATTTTTTATCTGTGGATATTTCTCCTCCAAAAAAGAAAAATAAGCAGTATCTTTTTGTAATTTGATAACAAAGCAAATATTCTCTAATTGCGCTACTCTTTTTAAAACAGAAGCTTCTTTTGCTGGATCTAAAATCAAAATTTGTTTGGCTCCTTGATAATGATTCCCGTTGATAAATACAAAATCAAACTGTGCAAAATCTAAACGTTGTTGAAACTTATTTATAGTTCCAGTAGTTGTTATTTGCACATTCCCTTCGTGATGGAAGACAAACTCTGACAGTCTATTTTCTTTTACATCTTTCGCATGAGAAGCATCAAAATAGACCAATTTATAGTCTGCTAATTTTTGAGAAACCTGCCCAACTAAATCAGAAATAGTGTTGCAATTTGTACCCAAAATTGAAATTTCATTGGGTGCAAAATTGTCATTATTTCTTCTTTCTAAGTTTGTGTGTTTTTTGTGATTACTCATTTTTAATATCCGATTTTCCTCCTGTCTTTTCTACTAATTTTATTTCTTTTATTACCATTTTTTGATGGATGCTTTTACACATATCATAAATGGTTAAGCAGGTAATATTTACACCTGTTAAAGCTTCCATTTCTACCCCAGTTCTCCCTTCAATAGATACCTCGCAAAACACTTCTATATTTTCAGAATCTACAATTTGTATGTCAATATCTACGCCATTTATTAATAATGGATGACACATAGGAATTAGTTCTGAGGTCTTTTTTACCCCTTGAATTCCTGCAATAATAGCCGTTTGAAAAACAGGCCCTTTTTTAGTTATCAACTCCTCGTTTTTAAAATGAGAAATTATGGTTGCTCCTAAAAACATGCTTGCTTTTGCCATGGCTGTTCTTTTGGTAATTTTCTTATCAGAAACATTTACCATTTTAGGATTTCCTTTTTTGTTTAAATGACTAAAATCACTCATTATCTATATCTAATTATCTTAAAAACTTCTCCTTTTTTAAAAGCTAACGTATCCTCTGGTAATTGGATAAAAGCAGCTGTTTTTACCAAACTTGCTAAATCTCCAGAACCATTTCCTGCAATTGGAAAGGCAACAATACAACCTTTTTTATTTTCTAACTTCACTTGTAAGAAGTACGTTAAATTTGGTCTAAAATTGACGTCTTCTCCTAAAATAGCCGTTTCTTCTTCCGTTTCTAATCCTATTGATTTGTAATACCACGGATAAAAATACGCCAAACAATTCACAAAAGTTGAAATAGGATTTCCAGGAAAACCAAAGACAATAGTTTGTTTATTTTCATTTTGATAAACATGCCGATCACTCAAAGGTAAAGACGCTGTGCGTCCAAACCAAAATGGTTTCCCAGGTCTTTGCGTTACTTTATGAAATAATTTTTCAACTTCTAATTCTTCAAAAACTTCAGGAAGAAAATCATATTTACCTTTGCTTACTGCGCCACTAAAAAGCAAGACGTCATATTGTTGTAAATATGTTTTTATCTTGGATTTTAAAATTGGTTTGTCATCTGTAATATGTGCAGTGTCAGAAACAATATTTAGTTTCTCTAACAAAGAAACTAACGTAAAAACATTGCTTCTTCTAATTTGATGTGCTAGTGGAATCTCATCAACACCAACCAATTCATCTCCAGTAGAAACAATCATTACTTTTGGCTGTTTTGCAACTTTTACATACGATTTCCCAACGGTTGCTAAAACTCCGATTTCTGCTGCAGATATTCTTGTATTTTCATGTATTAATAGATCTCCAGATCTCCTATCTTTTCCTTTGGTATGGACATTCTGCCCATCAATTATTGCATCAATTGTTATCGTTGCAATTCCGTTTTCAACGCTAACATCTTCATA
>JBNMOF010000184.1:0-4445 GCA_051277175.1 Polaribacter sp. | reverse complement strand
TGGATGTATTTTTTACAAAATGGTTTTTGTGAATTTCTGATATAATAATTTTGTGACGCCTCAATGGACGGTTTGAAATCTTTAAAAGGGAGTATTTGGGTGATTATTTGAGTGTCAAAATCTATTTGTAAAGTTGTTAATATATGTTGACTTTCTTTTTCTTGTTCCTCCGTAAAATAATAGATTGCAGATCTATATTTGTTTCTCATAGAATGCTTCACAGTGCTTTTATGCGTGTGTAAATGAATTTCAATCAATAATTTTAGAGAAATTTTTTCATTAAAATAAACAATAACTGCTTCAGAAAAGGCATCGTTTTTTCCTTCGGAAGAAATAAAGCCTTGTGCTACTTTTTCAACACCAATTAAAGATTGAAATACAGCTTCTGTGCACCAATAGCAACCGCCACCAAAAGCAATTTTGGTTAGTTCCATCCTAACTTTTTTCTTTCTGTCCAATAAAAATCGGGTGTAATCTTTAATCCATTTAAGATGTCAATGTCATTATTGGAAAGTGTAAATGTTTGCAACTTTAAATTTTCTTTGAGTTGTTCTGAAGTACTTGCACCACTTAAAACAATACTGTTTGTGATTGTTTGTTCACAATATTTCAAAGAAATTGCATCGACACCAACGCTGTGTTTTTTTGACAAACGTTCCAACGTTGTATACATTTCATCGTAATGCGGATATATAGTATTTCTAAAAACCCGGCCATTTGCCAGGGCTTCTTTAATAACAATTTGTTTGTTTTGGCGAACTAATTCTGCTGAAAGTTCTTTTAAACTTTGGTCTAAAAAATTATACGTTACCTGAAATAAATCAAAAACTTGAACTCCGTTAATAGCGATATCCAGCGCTTTTTTAATTACCTCAAGCTGGTTTGTACCCGTGGTTGTCAATCCTATTTTTAGGTGGTGTTCTTTTTTTAAAAAGACCAAATAGTTTAAAACGTCGGTATTTTCTAAAACACCTGTTTCTAAAGTTGCAGAATGAATTTGATATACTTTTAAATAGGGGAGTAGCTTTTTAGAGAAATTCCATTGTTCTTTTAACTTTGCTAAACTGTGTTCTTTTACTTCATGAATTGTAGCATTTATATCAAAATTTGCTGTGTACGTGTATCCCCACTTGGTAGCAACTTCAATAGCGTTGTCCTCTTTTGTTTGCAACCATTCCAATACTAATTCTTCCGCTAAACCATAACCTGGCGCAGTATCAAAATAGCGAACTCCTAAATTATAAGCATTTTCTAAAACAGCAAAACTTTGCTTTCTAAACGTTTCTAAATCAGAATTTTCTGAAGTATGCTGACGCACATTTATATATTGTGGTCTTCCCAATGCTGCAGTTCCTAATCCTAGTTTCATATTTTTTATTTTTTAAGAACTACAAGACAACATGGAACACCCTACTTTATTTCTTGCCCATTCTGGTCTTTTTGCAAACCATTTTTCATTTTCTGGTTGTTCGGCATATGGGGTTTTTAAGAGTTGAAATAGCTCGTCAATTAAGGTGTAATTTCCTTTATCCGCTTCGTCAATTGCCATTTGAGACATGTAATTCCTTAGCACATACTTCGGATTTACAGCATCCATTTTTTCTTTTCGTTCTTCGGATGAAATTGTTTCCTTTTGCAATCTATCGCTGTATTTGGTAAACCACAAATTCCAACTGTTTATCACGGCATCAGAAATGTTCTCGAAGTCATAAAATGATTTTTCTATCAATTTTAAACCTAACATATCCTCCTTAAAATTACTTAAACTTCTAAAGAAAATAGTCATGTCTATTTCTACCAATTGTAGATTATCTTCTAAATTTTGAAGCAATGCTACATCATCTGCATCTTCCGTAATAAAACCCAATTTCGATCTCATCATGGTTAAAGATTGTTTTTCAAAATCGATGGTATACTGATTTAAAATAGCTTCCAAAGGTTCCACTTCTTCAATGATGGGATACAAAGCATTTGCCAATTGATACAAATTCCATAAACCCATATTTGGTTGATTTCCGTATCGATAGCGTTTATGTTGATTATCTGTTGTGTTTGGAGTCCAGCCAAAATCGAAGCCCTCTAACCAACCGTAAGGTCCAAAATCTATCGTTAAACCTAAGATAGACATGTTGTCTGTATTCATAACACCGTGCACAAAACCAACGCGTTGCCAATGAATAATCATTTCTAAAGTACGCGTAGTAACTTCTTTAAAAAAGGCAATATAATTTTCTTTTGATGGTTTCCCTAAATGAGGAAAATGATTTTTTATGGTATAATCTGTAAGTACTTTTAAGTTTTTTAAGTCGTTTCTAGCTGTAAAAATTTCAAAGCTACCAAAGCGTAAAAAGGATGGTGAAACTCTAGAAACAATTGCTCCTTTTTCGTAATCTGGATGTCCATCGTATAAAATATCACGTAAAACGCTGTCACCAGACAAACTTAAAGACAAAGCTCTAGTTGTTGGAACGCCTAAATGAAACATTGCTTCACTGCATAAATATTCTCTAACAGACGAACGTAAAACCGCCAAACCGTCTGCGGTTCTCGAATACGGAGTTTCACCAGCACCTTTTAGCTGAACCTTCCAGTTTTTATTCTGATGTGCTACTTCAAATAAATTAATGGCTCTTCCATCTCCTAATTGTCCTGCCCAATTCCCAAATTGATGTCCAGCATAACACATTGCGAACGGCGTTGTATTCGGGTAAATTTCATTTCCGGTTACTATATTTTTAAAAAATTCTGATTGCGTTTCTTCTTCAGAAATATTTAATTCAGAAGCCATTTCTTGTGAAACGTGTACAACTGCTGGTTTTGCAGTTTTCTTTGGTGATACATAAGAAAAAGCAGCATTTTCTACTTGCCTCCTCGTGTTGTCTTTAATAACATCTGCGGGCAGTTCTTTTGTAAAGGTGTTTTTTATGTTTAGTTTCAAATTGTAGTATTTTAAGTATTTAATGGATCTGCATTTGATGCATTGTCAATCCATTATGAAGTTCCTAGTCAGAAGGATTTTTAATTTTTTATAAGGAATGGTACTTATAAAAAGTTAATTTCTCTATTTTTATACAAGTTACGCAATTCTTCTGCATTCGCTGCCTTCTTTCCAATATCTAAAAACATGAAAACATGAATAGGGTGTTTTAACCTTATTCATATTTTTATGCTTCTTTTTTGCCTTGGTTGATACCAAACTAGGGTAGATGTTTACTTTAGTTTGTCTGCGTGCAATGCACGTAATTTTGCCAATTTTGGTTCAATTACATAGGTACAATACCCTTGACCATTATTGTTTATGTAAAAATCTTGATGTTCTTGCGTTGCTTTATAAAAGACAGGTAATACGCTAATTTCGGTAACAATTTCATCCGTATAATAGGCTTGAACTTGTTGCAACATTTCTTCCGCTATTCTTTTTTGTCTCTCGTTATGATAGTAGATTACAGATCTGTATTGCGTTCCTCTGTCTGCACCTTGTTGATTTAAAGTAGTGGGGTCATGCGTGGTCATAAAAATAACGATAATATCTTCATAAGAAATGAGACGGTCGTCAAAAGTAATTTCAATTACTTCTGCATGTCCAGTTAAGCCCGAGCAAATTTCTCGATAGGTTGGTTCTCCAGGAACATTTCCTCCAGCATATCCAGATACTACTTTTTCTATTCCTCTTACTTTTTGGAAGACTGCTTCCGTGCACCAAAAACATCCACCTCCTAAAGTGGCAATTTGTATATTATTATTATTATTATTCATTATTTTTTTTCTGTTATTAAGCGGAAGTAGTCTCCTATTAAAAAATAGCATACTTCTTAAAACGCACAATGTTTTTTTAAATTTTATTTTTTATTTAGAGCCATCGCTTCAGAATTCACACAATAACGCAAACCACTTGGTGCGGGTCCGTCAGGAAAAATATGCCCTAAATGCGCATCACAACTATTACACATTACTTCCACGCGAACCATACCAAAAGAAACATCTTTGTGGTATTTAATGGAATTTACTTGAATAGGCTGTGTAAAACTTGGCCAACCAGAACTAGAATCGAATTTTATGGTAGAATCAAACAACGGTGTGTTGCAGCAAATGCAATTGTATTGTCCTTCATCATAGATAGAACACAGCGCTCCTGTGTGTGGGCTTTCTGTACCTTTTTGTCTTGTAACTCGATATTGTTCTGGTGTTAAAATGGTTTTCCATTCATCTTCAGATTTTTCAACTCTTTTTTCTGGAGTTGGATTTCCTTTTGCTGTAAAACTGATAATTTCTTTCCAAGTAAGCATGATTGTTTTCTTTTCTTAATTGTTAACGACTTTCTATTAGACGAAATTTGTGTCTTTAACTTACAAAAAAAATAATTTTGGAAGTAGACAAAGCAATACTTAAATTTACGACTAAATACAGACAAAAGAAATCATTATTAATTGTTTATTTTTGTTTAA
>JBNMOF010000183.1:0-4470 GCA_051277175.1 Polaribacter sp. | reverse complement strand
ATTTTCTTTCTATGGAACTTGCCAGACCACTAGGTAATTGAATCCTTTTCATCAGTACTGCAATTAGATCAATACCATCTGCTTGTTTTTCAAGATTTACTTTCATCTTTTCTAATATTTCACGTTCAATATCTGCTCTCATACCAGAATGCATGTCTTTTGCAAAAAATTTAGCACAAACATCTGAGGCTGCAGACCTAAAAACACTGGTGATAACAGACTCATAACTTTGACCTAAATTTTCTAAAACCGAAGCTACTTTGTTCGCTTGTAATCTGTAGAGAATAGAGATTTCAGAATTTACACTTAATCCTTCTTTACTAGGCAAGGTTAAAACTAATTTTATATTACTGGTTTTCGTAGACTCTTTTATGACTCTGCTTATTAAAGGATTGTAAATGACAGTTCCTTGGGTTTTTACTTCTTTAGAAAACTTTCCTAAAGTTTGCTTAATTCCTACCTCTCCTGGTCTAACGACTGCGCAACTTGTGCAAAAGAGCCCTAAAACTAAAATACTGATGCTTAAATTTCTCATAATTTTATTGGATTTAAATATGCTGTTATTCAAATATAAATTTACATCCAAAATCTTTTTTTCTACCAAATTTAGAATGAGACTTTTTTATGAATAGTATCAATAAATTTTATGATTAATTGAGTATTTGTTAATGTTTGTTAAAAAAATAAAACATATTCATATTTATTCCACGTAAATTGTTAATTATTTTAAGGATTCTTAAAGTATTGGTCAATTCTTGATCAAGAAAAATAATAAAAAGGAATCTTTTTAACTAATTTGTTAGATTCATCTATCTTTGTGGGAGCTTACTTACATAATAAAATGACAAAGATTATATCGGGTTTTTCCAAGTTAACAAAAGAGGAAAAAATAAATTGGTTGGCAGAAAATTATTTTAATAATAATTCAAATGCAATTACTACCATAAAGCAATATTGGCACGATGATAAAAAACTACAACAACTACATGACGATTTTATAGAAAATACGGTTTCTAATTTCTATTTACCAATGGGAGTTGCACCTAATTTTTTAATAAATGGTACCGAATATGCAATTCCAATGGTTACCGAGGAGAGTTCTGTGGTTGCTGCAGCATCTTTAGTTGCCAAGTTTTGGAGTACAAAAGGAGGCTTTAAAACTTCGGTTTTAGGAACTACTAAAATTGGACAAGTACATTTTATGTTTGCTGGTAAAAAAGCAGCTTTAGATAGCTATTTCAATAAAAATAAAACAGCATTATTCGAAGTAACGGCCTCCATCACTAAAAACATGGAAAAACGTGGCGGAGGAATTTTAGATATTAAATTAGTTGACAAAACAGCGCAACTAGAAAACTACTATCAATTACATATCACTTTTGAAACGAAAGATTCAATGGGAGCAAATTTCATCAACTCTTGTTTAGAGGCGATTGCCACTGAATTTAGAAATGATGAAATTGAAATTGTAATGAGTATTTTGTCCAATTACGTTCCAGAATGTTTGGTAAGGGCAGAAGTGAGTTGTAAAATAGAGGAGTTAGGAGTTCAAAATCCGCAGAAGTTTGCAGAGAAATTTCAGCAAGCAGTAAAAATAGCAGAAATTGAGCCCTACAGAGCTGTAACTCACAATAAAGGAATTATGAATGGAGTGGATGCAGTTGTCTTAGCTACCGGAAACGATTTTAGAGCTGTGGAAGCTGGTGTGCACGCATATGCTGGGCGTTCAGGAAGTTATACAAGCCTTTCTCATTGTACTATTGATAACGGAATTTTTAAATTCTGGCTAGAGTTGCCATTGGCTTTAGGAACTGTAGGTGGTATAACTGCTTTGCATCCCTTAGCAAAGTTGTCTTTAGAAATGTTGCAAAAACCGCCGGCAGCAGTTTTAATGCAAATTATTGCAGCAGCAGGTTTGGCTCAGAATTTTGCTGCTTTAAGAGCTTTAACAACCAAAGGAATTCAGCACGGACACATGAAAATGCATTTGCAAAATATCTTAAATCAGTTAGGTGCAACGCAGGCAGAGAAAGACCAAATTACTGCTTTTTTCGAAGGAAAAACAGTATCTCACTCAGCTGTTGTCTCGAAATTTAAAGAAATCAATAGGAGCTAATTCAATAAAAGGATTGCACTTACACACATAAATTAATGAACTATTATTCCAACGGAAAACTCTTATTAACAGGTGAGTACTTAGTTTTAGACGGCGCAAAATCGTTGGCTTTACCAACAAAATTTGGTCAAGATTTAGTAGTCGAAAAAATCAAAGAATCTCAATTAATTTGGGGTAGTTTTTCAGATACTGGAGCATGTTGGTTTGAAGCCGTTTTTGATTTGCCGAAATTACGTTTGGTAAATTGCACCTTTAGTTCTGATAGAGAAGGAAATGCAGAAGTAATTGCAGAAACATTGTTAGAAATTTTAATGGAAGCACAAAGAGTGAATCCAAATTTTTTAAATTCAGAAAATGGATTTGTTGTAAAAACAAACCTTACATTTCCCAGAAATTGGGGATTAGGAAGTTCATCCACATTAATCAACTCAATTGCAAGCTGGGCAAAAGTAGATGCATTTCAATTATTATGGAATTCCTTCAAAGGAAGTGGCTATGACATTGCTTGTGCACAAAATAATACACCAATACTTTATCAAATTGAAGATAAGAAACCGGTGGTAACAAAAGTTGAGTTCAATCCTAATTTTAAAGAAAATCTATTCTTTCTATATTTAAATGAGAAACAAGATTCTAAGGAGGGAATTGCAAAATTTAGAGAAAGTGGTATTAGCTTTCAGAATGAAATTACGCACATTTCAGCGATTACTGACGCCTTTTTAAGAGCAAATTCAATTGTAGATTTTAACAAGCTAATTGTTGAACATGAGCAAATAATCAGTTCAATTATAAAGTTACAACCTGTAAAAGAAAAATTATTTTCCGATTATTTTGGAGAAGTAAAAAGTTTAGGAGCATGGGGTGGTGATTTTGTAATGGTCACAGGAAACGAAGAAACACCAGCGTATTTTAAAAAGAAAGGGTTCGAAACAGTACTGACGTATTCAGAAATGATTTTATAAAAGTAGAAAATGAATAAAATAGTAATTATTGGAGGTGGAGCAGCAGGATATTTTACGGCGATTAATGCCAAAGAAAGTAATCCTGATTTAGATATTACAATTCTTGAAAAAGGAAAAGATGTTCTGCAAAAAGTGAAAATTTCTGGAGGTGGAAGGTGTAATGTTACGCATGCATGCTTTGAACCTAAAGAATTGGTGAAATTTTATCCGAGAGGAGAAAAAGAAATGTTAGGACCTTTTCATCAATTTATGACTGGTGATACGTTTGAATGGTTTGATGATCGTGGCGTTCCGTTAAAAATTGAAGGTGACAATCGTGTTTTTCCGGAAGCTAATACAAGTCAGGCAATCATAGACTGTTTCCAAACAGCAATAGAAACTTTGGGAATCAAAGTATTGACAAATCACGGTGTAAATTCAGTAAGTCAAAAAGACAATAAGTGGATTGTGAATACAAAAGAGCATGTTTTTGAAGCTGATAAATTAGTGATAGCAGCAGGAAGCTCTAAAAAAGTATGGGAATTATGTGAAACATTAGACCACGCTGTTATCGATCCAGTACCTTCTTTATTTACTTTTAATATTAATGATAAAAGGTTGGTAGATTTATTAGGAATTTCTGTTCCAAATGCAACAGTAGTAATTTCTGGAACAAAATTAGAAGCATCTGGTCCTTTGTTAATTACGCACTGGGGAATGAGTGGTCCTGCAGTTTTAAAATTATCTGCTTTTGGCGCACGAATTCTAGCAGATAAAAACTATCAGTATAATGTAGAGGTAAATTGGTTGTCGAGACCAACAGATAAAATATTGAATGTTTTATTGAATTTAAAAAAGAAGGAACCTCGAAAAACAGTCATTTTGAAATCTCCTTTTAAGGAAATTTCTAGAAGATTGTGGGAGCGGTTTGTTTTATTTTCAGATATTTCTAAAACTCAAAATTGGGCAGATTTAAATAACAGTCAGTTAGAGAAACTAGCAAATGAGTTAACGAAAGGAATTTACAATGCAAACGGCAGAACTACCTTTAAAGACGAGTTTGTAACTGCTGGTGGAGTTGATTTAAAAGAAATTAATTTCAAACGATTTGAAAGCAAGAAACACGATAACCTCTTTTTTGTTGGTGAAGTTTTAAATATTGACGCAGTAACTGGAGGCTTTAACTTTCAGAATGCGTGGACAGGTGGTTTTATTTGTGCGAAGGCATTGTCTGAAGAAATTTAAATTTTTTAGTCAAAATCATATAGAAGAGGGATGACAAATACTATTTTTATGCTATGTGATCACGCATTTTTAGAGTTTGCATAAAACTATAACAAGTATATACTAATATTTCTTAAGCATTCAGAGGCGTTGTATATGATGAAGAATCTAAAATTAATGTAGGTGATG
>JBNMOF010000182.1:0-4478 GCA_051277175.1 Polaribacter sp. | reverse complement strand
TTATTCTACTCTTTGTTTACGCTGTCAATTTCAATATTTTCAATGAACTTTTAGGGTATCTCACTTATGCTCTTAAACACTCGCTATAAATCCTAATTTGTAGAAACTCTAGAATCGAACTAGATGATTTTTAATTACCAAAACCATTTCCAAAATCCCTGTGAACGTGTTGCTATATCGCTTAGCGGGTGCAAATATAAAACTTATTTTACATCTGACAAGAAAAAAATAAATTATTTTTAACTTCTTTTTTTACCCTTAAAACTCTGAACTTTTCCCGAAAATTTCGGACTGCAAATATACAAGCTTTTTAACTTACGAACCTAATAAAAAAATAAAAATAAGTGAATTAATCTATAAATAATTAAAATAACAAAAACGACCTGCGATTTATGCGCACTATAGCTGTATTATGTTATGTAAAAATTTTATTTTCTTTTGGTACTATAATTGATTTCCAAAAGAAAATAAAAAATACCTATTTCAATAAAACAAGATATTTATAGGACCTATTTAACCTTGTTATTAAGCGAAGAATCTCTTCAAACCAAGAGGAACTTATAATAATTTAAAAATAAAGCGCAATAAATCAATAAACTACATACAAGATCTTTAAAAATCACACGAATTTCCTAACCTTTTTTATTTTAATAAAAATCGTTTGATTATTTCTGGTAATCTTACACTATTTATTGTCGAGATTCCTTTTTAATGCAACATGAGAAAGAAAGACAGTAGAAATCAAAAAATAACTTCTAAAAAATTACATGAACTTATTGAACAAGTATTTTTTTTTGAAGACTCTTGAGAAAATAATTTTTCTTCTTCTGGTACATCTTTTTTAGTACCAATTTCACACCAAGGTTTTTCATCGAAAGATACAGCATCAAAAAATACACTTTTTCATAAACTGTGTTTCTACTTGAATATGCCCATAAAAAAACCAATTGCTCTAAAAACAATTGGCTTTCTAACATTAAAAATTGTTGCTACTTAATTTTTTATAAATTTCTGACTTCCGATTTGGTCTGCTGTAAAAACTTTTAAAATATAAATACCTTTACTTAAAGTATTCACATCCATTTGATTGTTAATACGTGTCACTTTTTTAGAAAGCGCCAATCTACCTAAAGAATCATAAAATTCTACCGTTGCTTTTTCAGCTCCAGAAGGCAATTGAATACTTACCTTATTTGATGCCGGATTTGGAAACATTTCAAACTTTAAACGTTTGGACTCCGAGGTACTTAAATCACCATCTGCAACTACAGTAATAGTCCCGTACATGTTGCCTGGATGGGGTTCACATACATAATCACTCGTTCCTAAGGATGTGAAAGTATATGAAAAAGTAGCTCCGGCATTCTCAGGAGCCCCACTATTAAAATTTTCATTTGCATCACCGTTACTAACCACGTTATGGTTATTACTAAGCCACACCCATTTTACAGTGTCTCCAATCTCCACGGTCCTACTCGCATTTGCAGCGCCACTTGCATTTGGATTTGAACCAAAGTCCCAATTAATTTCAACTGTCTCTGTTGTCTGTGCAACGATACCTATAGCGCACATTAAAAATAAAATAAAAGGTAATTTTTTAACCATAATCTTTAAAGTTTTTAGTTTTTTAATAAATAGACCTAATTTATTTGTAAAAATTTTTATAATCATTAAAAATAATTAATAAATGTTAAATTTCACACTAATAAATGTTAAATATTTTTACTAAAACATGAAACAAAATATTGGAATTATACATATAGTAAAAGATCTATTGAACTCTTCATAGGATAATTCGTGCTAGACAACTTGATTTTTAACAATTCAAACACTATATAATTGTACCTCTTAAAATTCTAATAATTATTGTGAAACGGATTCTATAAATAAAATAGATTTTTTAAATCCTATTATGAAAGGAAATTTATTGTCTTGCCATGCACAAAGACCAGATAAAAGAGCAACGGCAACATGCATTGCAGAATTTCTAGCTACCTTTAAAGATTCTTTGGCTGCAGAACTTGCAGAAATCATTTTTGAAGGAGCTATCGTAGAGATCTAATTAGATGGTGAAATTCTTGCTTTTACTTGAGCGCTTTTCGTTAACTAAGTATTGGTTACGAAATTATAGAATACTTCTTTTTTTGACTAAAAAGTTCTGGAAAGGTTAAATCCTAAGTGGATGTCTCCTCCAAAAAAGTTACCTGTTGTTTCTGTGATAAATGATTTTTCTATCATAGTAATTGCATTCGATAGAATAATTTGAAAAACGTGGCCACCAGTTTCAATATCTACACCAAAAGCCAGTGAATTTCTTACATTGATAGCTGCAAGCTTTTGAAACTGCTGGAAATATTCTGCATTTAATGAAACTCGTTTACTCAACTTTACTCTTGTACCAAAACCTAGCGCAAAAATATCATGTGGATCTGCCACTATAGTTGTTAAATTTCTATGCACATATGTTGGTGTTAGTTGAACAGATAATGAAGAATTTATCTTTTTAGCAATTAAAACCTGTCCCACATAAAATAAGCTTTCAACAAAAGTTCTTTCATTTCCTGCAATTGCTTTCTGACTCTTAGCGGCAACACTTCCAAAAAGAGAAACTGCAAAAGGAAACGCATTTGCACCCGTTTTCTGTTTTAACAAACTGTATTTCAAATAACCATCATACGTTTTCTCAAAACTACTTCTTCCGAGACCTGCAGTTAAATTATCTGACAACCCGTACTCAAAAGAAAAACGAATGTTCGATTGATCCAATCCAAAAAGCTCTTCAAACCCGGTATTAATTCTCCCAAATCTGTGGGCAATAATAAATTCTAGCTCTTTATCTTTTCTGCCTTCTATAGAATGCCCGTTTACAATTCTAGTTCCTTTAAAAGTAGCCGAAACTATATTCTCTAAAACTGGAGCCTCACTCTCTAAAATATCTAATAAATCCTGAGAAGAAAGCTGTAAACTAGCTAAAATTAGAAATGCATTCAAGAATATTTTTTTCATTGGTTACTTTTTGTATGGTTTGTGCTGAAAACGAAAACTTACTTTTATTTTTTGTGAAATTTTATTCTTAACTATAGAAGGAATTTTAACATCAAAATCTGATAAATTAATAAAGAAATCTCCTGTCATTTCTATAAGATCAACTTTTCTCTTAATTACAGCTTCAATAGTCGTTTCATTAGTTACTCCGTGCATCGTTAAATTTCCTTTGATGGATGCGGTAGTTTCTTTACCTCCCATTTTATCAAAATCTAAAACATTACCTTTAAAAGTTGCCTTTGGATACTTGTCAGATTCTACATAATTCTCATTGAAATGCTCTTGCATTAATGCTTTTTTAAACATAAAAGACTTCATTAAAATAGCAATGGCCATTTTACCACTAGTGGCATCTACAATGCTTAAAACCTGATTATTCTGAGCTTCTATATTTTCTATTGGAGTTTCTGAAAAAAAAGAAATCATTCCCTTTTTAGTTAAGAAACGCTCCTGCGCATTAGTAAATGAAACTAAAAATAGACCAATAAAAAAGATGCTTAAAATTTTCATACTATTTTATTTTGAATTCATAATAACGCATTTAACAAGAATTACATCCATTAAAAAACCAGTGCAAATTCCTTTTATTTCCAATTCTTGCCCTTCTTTTATTTCTACACTCTTCTTAAACTCATCCTTTACTAAATAACAAACCACACTTCCAAAGTCATCTTCTGTTTGCAATGAAATAGTTGCTTTTTCAGCGTTAAATTCTATATTAGTAATCGTTCCTTTTACTGCAATAATCTTATCTAAGTATTTTAAATTGGCCTTTGTTTCATCCAAAGAAAATTCTGCTAGTAAGATATTTGCAGTTACTGCGATATCTGCAAGTTTTTCAGCAACATTTACATGCGGTTTATTATACATTTTATACCCAATAAAAATGCCCAAAAGACCTATTATTAAAATGTATATACTAATTTTTTTCATTTTCTAAATCTGTATATTAATTATCTAAAGCACCTTCATCTACCCAATCAACAATACTTTTTATTTGTGCCGGAGTTAAAACTGCACCTTTTGGCATTCTACCACTTACTACTTCATTTTTTACAATGGTGGCATAGGTACTAACTTCTGCATAATTTTTTAATTCTGGGAAATTTCCACCGGCACCATGGCAAGACAAACATCTGGCATCCATAATTGGCTTTACATCGTTTAAAAAAGAAACCTTTGTTAGTTCTTCTTGCTGTTCTTCTATATTTGAAATACAAGCAGTAAAAGATGCTGTTACCAGTAATACGGCGCAAACGATGCTATATTTTATATAAGATTGCATAAACATTGAATTTAAGTTAGCACATTAAAGCATGTAAATTAATACTTTTTTTGATGAGTTTAGTGCTCCCTAAAAAAAATTGTAGTTAATTCTTTATAAATCTGTTTTAAATAAGAAGTTACTACCGTTTATTAATTAAAAAGCCTTT
>JBNMOF010000181.1:0-4508 GCA_051277175.1 Polaribacter sp. | reverse complement strand
GTCAGTTTCCATTTTTACTTTTACTTGCACTCTTAACAACAGCAGTAGGACATAGTTTAATGCTACATTCTTTAAAATTCTTTTCGGCATCTACCGCTAGTATTATTGGTAGTTTGCAGCCTATTTTTGGAATTATTTTAGCCTTCTTTTTTCTTCGAGAAATTCCGACAATAAATACTTTTTTTGGAGGAAGCTTAATCTTGTTAACCGCTGTTATTGAGAGTATAAGAAGTAAAAAATAAATTTATTTTCTAATCTTTTACAGGAATTACTAAAGCCAGTAAATAAGTATAGCCCTGATTGAACGGTCTGTTTGAGCTCTTTTTTGAGTTTACGAAAAAAAAGCGAGTAGCGAAAGCAGGAAATAGCTTCTAAAAAATTAAATACAGAAAGACACTTTATGCTAGAACAACTCTTTATTACTAATATCTAAGTAATTACGTTTTACAAAGGCTAAAATGGTTTCTAGTATTTCGCCCATATTTTTGCAATCTTTAAACTTTACGTCCCCAACATATTTAACAAGGTGTTTTTTTAGCAATTCTACATTTTCTGGAAAAGAAATAGTGTCTGCTTTCATACATTTTATAAGACGTGCAGTTCTTCTTGGTGCAGTAATCATTCTTTTTGCCATAAAAGAGCGTTCTTCTATTTTATATTGTCGAATAGAATCGTTTTGAAGTTTTTTACCCACCATTTCTATCATCTTAAAGTTCTCTTTCATAAACTGCAAGTTGTACACTTTTAAGTTTCCTTCAAAAGATTGCTGATCGAAATCGATGGCTCTAATTTTATAAATAATTTGGTCAAAATCATGCGTTGGTGTAATCACATAATTATAGGAACGCATATCGCCTAACAAACGCACTAAACAACGTTCTTTAAACTTTATAAACTCTTTGGCTATTTGAGATTTTTCTAATTCTGTGCAATCTGGCAAGACATCTCTAATAAAATCGTCTCCAGGAATTCCTGCAATATGTTCTTCTATTAAAGTATCCTTATAAACTAGAAAATTCATGTTATGAGGAGATAAAATATGCTCTAACTCCAAACCATAAATACGGGAAGCGTCAGCCTTTTTTACATAGAAATAAGTGAAATTATCATTTAAAATATTTCTAATTTTCACTCTAAAAGGTTTGGAATTTCCAAACGTACAATAATCAATAGCGTCCACATTTAAAAAAGGAATATTGTCATCGTTACCGTCTGAATGCAGCCTTGTATAAATTTTCTTTAAACTTCTATCAATCTCTTCTCTATCAAATTGAGAGTAATACGTTCTTACCCAAAGGGTATCTTCATCATTTTTATCATAGACGGTAACCGATCCTTGAAAACGCAATAAATCATCATAATAAAGAGATATTTTTATATTTCTATTATAATTTTTTAAATATGCATCTAACATTTCATTTACAGGAAATGTAGGTTTTTTCTTGGACATCAATTTTTTATCTACGGCCATCTTCAGTATTGATTTTGCTCAAAAATAAGAATATTTACAACAATTCGAACATCTTTCCTGGTAAAGGTTTGGAGATGCCTTTTAATTCCATCTGTAGTAAAATAGATGCTAATTGATACATGGGTATGTTACATTCTAAAGAAATTACGTCTAATAATTGAGGTCCTTTGTCATGCAATAAATCATGAATTTTTTGTTCGTTTTCATTCAATTCTAAAAATAACTGTTTCTGAATAATTTTTGGTTTCTCATTCAAATCCCAATTCAATATTTTTACAATTTCTTCTGCAGAATTTAAGAGGAATGCTCGGTTATTTTTAATCAGATTATTACACCCTTTGCTATACAAATCTGTTGTTCTGCCGGGCACGGCAAATACATCTTTATCATAAGAATTGGCAATATCTGCAGTTACTAAAGAGCCTCCTTTTGCTGCAGATTCTATAATAATAGTGGCTTTAGAAATACCTGCAACTATTCGATTTCTTTTTAAAAAATTTTCTCTTAATGGAGGATCTCCATGCCAGAAATCGGTTAAAAACCCACCATTTTCGTTTACTTGGTGTATGTATTTTTTGTGAACTTTAGGATAGATTTCCTCTAAACCATGCGCCAAAACAGCAATGGTTTGTAGCTTATTTTTTATAGCTGCTTTATGTGCACAAATATCTACACCATAAGCAAAACCGCTCACAATAATTGGATTGTATTGTGCTAAGTCTTCTATTAGTCTATTGCAAAAATCACGCCCATAAGAACTCATATTTCTAGTACCCACAACAGAAATAATTTTATTATTAGAAAAATCGATGTTACCGTCTTTAAATAATAAAATAGGACTGTCTATACAATGTTGTAAATTGGTAGGATAATCATCTTCTAAAAAATAAGAATATGCAATTTTATTTTCTTGTATATATTTTAACTCTTGTCGTGCAAGTTTGACGTTTTCTGAATCAAAAAGATGTTTTAAAACATGATTTCCAATGCCATTTATTTTTGATAAATGTGCTGCTTTTTCTTTAAAAATTTGAGTTATATCTCCCACGTTTACAATGAGTTTCTTTGCCAAAATATCGCCCACAGCTTTGCATTTCTGCAATCTTAAAACAGCAAGTAATTCCTCTTCTTTCAACAGATAACAATTTGATATCCAAGATATAAAAAATTTGTTAATAATTTTTATAAAACTTTCTATTGCGAAACCTCAAAATTTATATATTTGATTATATGAAATTAGCCAACTACATCAACGATTTATTATACAGATACGATTGCGTAATTATTCCTGGTTTTGGAGGGTTTGTAACCAATAAAATTGGTGCAAAATTAAATAGTGATTCACACACCTTTTATCCGCCAACCAAACAGATTGCATTCAATAGTCATCTTAAACATAATGATGGTTTGTTAGCGAATTATATTGCTTCAACGGCGGAAATATCCTTCGAGGAGGCTTGTGCTACTATTTCTATTGCAGTACAAAAATGGCAAAAGGAATTACAAAACACCAAAATTCAACTAGATAATTTAGGTACTATTTCTTTAAACGAAAAACAACAAATTATTTTTGAGCCAAATAAAGACATTAATTTTTTAACAGCGTCATTTGGATTGTCTTCTGTTGCATCTTCCTCTGTAAACAGATATGCAGCAAAAGTGAAACCTTTAATTCCTGTTTCTGAAACTACCGGTAAAAAAGGCGTGCCTGCATTTATAAAATATGCTGCAACTGCTGCAATTTTATTAACATTAGGTTTTGCAGGTTATAACAATTATCAACAAAATCAGCAGAAAGAAGTATTTGCAAACCAGCAAAAAGAACTCGAAAAAAAGATACAATCTGCCACATTTATTATTTCCAATCCCTTACCAACTTTAAAGTTAAATGTTGTGAAAGAAATTTCAAAACCCTTTCACATTGTTGCTGGCGCTTTTCAGTTTACAGCCAATGCAGACAAGAAGGTGAAAGAATTAATTTCTCAAGGTTTTAATGCCAAAATTATTGGAATGAACAATTGGGGATTAACGCAAGTTACCTTTAACAGTTATGCCAATAGAAACGACGCTATTAACAGTTTGAATAAAATTAAAAGAACCGTTGCAGAAGACGCTTGGTTATTTGTTAAAACCATCAAATAATTTCACTTTTCTTTATGTTTTTTGCGTCACTTTTAAATAAAGTGATTGCCTATCTTTGCAAAAAATTACTTTTTTAATGGAAGCAAAAACACCTAAGGAATCTTTAACCATTTTAACAGATTTAGTTTTACCTGGAGACACTAATTATTTAGACAATCTTTTTGGTGGGGAATTATTGGCAAGAATGGATAGAGCTTGTAGTATTGCTGCCAGAAGACACTCTAGGAGGATTGTGGTTACCGCTTCTGTAAACCATGTTGCATTTAATAAATCTGTTCCTGTAGGTAGTGTTGTAACCGTAGAAGCAAAAGTTTCTAGAGCATTTAACTCTTCTATGGAAATTTACGTGGATGTTTGGATTGAAGACAGACAATCTGGTCAAAAAACGAAAGTAAATGAGGGTATTTATACTTTTGTTGCTGTAGATGAAACAGGGAAACCTGTTCATATTCCGCAAATAATTCCTGAAACAGACCTGGAAAAAGAACGTTTTGAAGGTGCTTTAAGACGTAAACAATTGAGCCTAGTTTTAGCAGGGAAATTAAAACCAAATGAAGCTACTGCTTTAAAGGCTTTGTTTAAATAAAAGCTGAAATAATTACGCTTCTTATTTATATTTTAGTGATTATTGTGATATCCTTTATTTGGAGAATTGTGTTTTTTGATAGTGGTATTATTCTGTTCTTAAACTACCTTACAAAAAATAGAAGATTCAATTACCATTGCAAAAAAAATAGGTGCGTTTTTATCACTTTAAGAACGCCAAAAAAAGACTTAATTACATTGCTAAATTCTAGCATTGTTCAAAAAAATATAAAATATTTCTCTAGCACTAAGTAAAATAAATTACCTTTTTAAAATCCAAGAAGACGGATTTAACTTTGTTGTATTTTTA
>JBNMOF010000180.1:0-4516 GCA_051277175.1 Polaribacter sp. | reverse complement strand
AAGTCTAGTTCGCTCGGAAGTTTTAGGGATTTTATTTTATAGGTTCTGTGTGTTTGTGTTTTAGGATCAGATTCAGCTTTGTAAAGAGCACTACAAAAGATAATAGTTACAATACTAATGCTTAAAAGGGTAAGTATTCGGTGAGAGGATTTCATGGTTAAAAATTTTGAAATATAAATGTATGGAAACGATTTTGTATTAAAAAGTTAAAACTGTATCAATAATTTTTGAAATTTCTTTAGCTTTGGTTAAAATCATGGCGTGAGTACCGTTCTTAATTTCTATGGCGTTTTCAATATTTTTAATAGGAAAAACCATGTCAGCATCACCATGAATATGAACGATACTTTCGATTGGTTTTATTTGTTCCCATTTTATGATAGTATAAATAGACCATTTTAAGGATTCTTTGCTTCTTACGTAAAGATATTTTTTATATAAATTCGCCTTTTTTTTCAGTGATTTTCCTAGAAAATATTTGGTATAATCTTCAAAGTTTTCAATAATTTTTATTGGAAATAATTTATAAATCCTCGTGAATTTGGCAAATTTAAATCTTCCTGGCAATTCATTAGGACTTTTAACACTAGATATAATGATTACTTTTTTAGGATTTACAAATTTAGCCAACTCTTGTACCATAATTCCTCCAAATGAAACCCCTATTAATATAGGACTTTCTTCTTTAATTTCCTTACTTAATCTATATGCGTAGTTATCAATTTTTTCCGCTACAGATATCGGATTTATCCATTTTAGGTAATGAAGGGTGAATTTTTCTGAATCTAATTCTAAGTTCGTGAAAATTTCTGGACCAGCTGCCAATCCTGGCATAAAGTAAATAGGAATTTTCTTCATTTATTTTTATAATATAATTTTAGCTAATATAGCACCAGATTTAAACTCTGGAAATCGTTTTATACATAGTTTTTTTATCAAATATTTTTTTCTAAGATTTATTTATAGAGATTATTTTTTGAAACCTGTTGAACAAAGGATTCATAAGGGCTCTTAATAACAATTGCACTGTCAAAAAAGTTTAGAAATAATGAAAGATCTTAAAGTATAAATATATAAAAGTTACCAGTTAATTTTTGCTTGAATGGGGAAGTGGTCTGAATATTCTTCAGAATACGTTAAAAATTGATTTACAATAGCGTTATTATCAGTTAATATAAAATCTATTCTCAACGGAAACCAATAATTATATGACTTACTAAAACCTTTTCCAGCTTCAATAAAGGCATCTTTCTTGTTTTTAGAAATCGTGTGGTACATCCATGAATATGCGGTATTATTAAAATCTCCACAAACTACTTTTTTACCTTTCCATTGCTGTTCATGATTTAAAAATAATGCAGTTTGTTCTGCTTGTTTTTTAAATGACGTAGAGATTCTTTTTATTAGTTTTTCGGAACTTTCCTCTCCAAAATTTTCTTCATTTGGTTTTATTCGCAACGATTCAAAGTGCACATTGTAAATTCTAATAGTATCTTTTTTCTTTAGAATGTCCGCAAAAATAATATTATTCCCTTCACTTTTTAAATCTAAAGAGCCCGAATTTATAATTTTATATTTAGAATAAATAGCCATTCCGAAAGCACCACGTGTAGACTTGAGCTTCACATATTTATAAGGAAAGGAAAGATTTGTTTTTTTTGATTGATAATACTCTTGAATAACTAAAACATCAAGATCTTTACTTGTTATAAAGTCGAAACCATTTTGAAAAGATATTGAATCTTCTGTTTTTGTGAAAAAGTCAAAAGTTTTTACGTTATAACTCATCAGTTTTAAATCTGAATTTAACGAAGAGCTTTTGCTGGAGATTTTATAAAAAGGAGTAATAAAGAGCCAACCTATACTTAAAATAACAAAAGATAAAAGAAATTGTTTTTTTAATTTAATAAGCCAATATACTGCAAAAATAATATTTATAATTAGTAGAAATGGTACAAAAAGACTCAATATAGCAAATACAGGAATCGTTTTTGGCGAAATATAAGGTAATAGATAAGACAATAAAAGCACGGTTGCTATGAGTGAGTTTACTATATAAAGAATTTTGTCTAAAAAGGATAGATTCTTCATTTATCTTTTTCCTTGTTTAAATAAGAACTCTTTTTCAGTTTTGGTAAGCGTATCGTATCCAGATTTACTTATTTTATCTAAAATTGAATCTATTTGTTCCTGGTTTGGAGCGCTTGTTTTTGTTGTGTTTTGTTTTCTTTTGGCCGATTTATGAACGGTCTTTAAGGGTTTTTTTTTCCTTTTGAAAAAGGAAGTAAATATTCCACTAAGATTTATTTTTTTATTACTTGCCTGGTTTACATATAAGAAGCCAAACAAACTTCCGCCTAAATGTGAAAAACTTCCACCAGCGTTTGCCCCAATAAGTCCAAGAACATCAAATGACAACCAAATTACAGCTAAATGCCAAAACTTTACAAAGCCAATAAAGCGAATTTTTATCTGATAATTGGGCATATAGGTTGCAATTCCAATAAATATAGCAGAAATTCCTGCAGAAGCTCCAACTAAAGAACTGTTCATTCCTTCAAAAAGCGGAAAATAATTCTGACTTAATACATATAAAATTCCTCCAAATAAAGTACCTAAAATATAAAAAGTTAAAGCTTGCTTTTGACTGAAATATTGAATGAAAAGATTGCCAATAAAGTATAGCGTTATCATGTTAAAAATGAGGTGGACAAAATCTGCATGCAAAAAACCATAGGAAATTATTGACCATGGTTTTGTAAGAAATTTATCTAAGTTATCATCCAAAGCAAACCACTGTACTAAAAAGTTCTGTTGGCCTTTATAGAGTCCCTGAAAAACGGTAATAAATAACGTAAGTCCAAAAATAACAACATTGAGATAAATTAATTTTTCAATGATGCTACCTGTTTTATACTTGTATTTTATAGTGTCTATAAAACTCATTAGTTCATTTTAAATTCATTTTTTTTCCAAAAATAGGCGATAATAAATCCAATTAAAGCGCCACCGATATGCGCAAAGTGAGCAATGTTTCCAACCGAGTACTTTGTCACGCCAAAGAATAAATCCCCTAAAATCATTACAGGAATAAAATATTTTGCTGCTATTGGAATAGGAACAAATATCAAGGCTAATTTTGCATCTTTGAAATACAAACCAAATGCAGCTAAAACTCCGTAAACAGCCCCAGATGCTCCAACAGCCGGCGTATTGTATAAAGAGGTTATTTTATTAAATTGCATTTGTGTGATGGCATTGACAACTCTAGAATCATTGGTAGTTCCTTTTTCTAAAACAGCTATTACTTCAGAAGGGTTTAGCCCTGCACTTATAAAAAGATCATAAATACCATTAAACTGATAGTAGTTTACCAATGTATATATTAATGCAGCACCAAGACCTGCCGAGAAATAAAAGAATAGAAATTTTTTTCTTCCCCACATTTGTTCTAATGGAGAACCAAAGGCCCAGAGGCCATACATATTAAACAGAATGTGTGTGATACTGCCATGCATAAACATGTGTGTTATGTATTGCCAAATTCCAAAATATTCGTTTTTGGGAAAATGCAGTGCTAAAATATTTGTAAAGTCTAACTGCAACAATTGTGGCGCTACAAATAAAATTACATTTATTATAATAAGGTGTTTAATACCGTCTGTAAGTTTATTCATAATTAACTATTAAATAGATTATCAATTTGGTTTAGAGTTAATGTCTTAAAGGTTGCTTTTCCAAAAGGAGAAACTGTGGGTTCTTTGCAAGAAAATAGGTTATTTACTAAACTTTCTTGCTCTTTTTCAGATAGTAATGTTCCTGTTTTTATAGATAATGTTTTTGCGAATGATTTTGCCATTACATCAAAATGACTAAAGCTAGCATCTGGTACTTCTAAATTAATATCGTTTAATAGTTCCTCTAGGATAATAGTAATTTCACTCTCTGTCACAGAAACAGGGATGCCTTTTATAGTGACACTGTCTTTTGTAAATTCATCAAAAGAAAAACCAGCATTTTCTAGTTCTGTTTTAATGGTATAGATCATTTCTATTTCTGCAGAAGAAAAAGAAATTTTTACAGGAAATAATAATTGCTGACTATTTGCCTCTTTAACGGTGATGCTTTCTAAAAACTGTTCATACAATATTCTTTGATGTGCTAAAGATTGATTGATTAACACAACACCAGACTTTATCAAACTCATTACGTATTTTCGCTGAATTTGAAATGTTTTTTGTGTTTTTTCATCTTGTTGATGTTCAAATAAACTTTCACTCTGTTGCGCATCTGTAGTATCAACAGAGGTATATAAAGATTCCCAGCTTTGTGTTTCTTTCTGTCTTCTAAAAGGATGTCTAATTTCTTTTTGTTGTTCTTCTTTAAATGGATTAAAATCGGGATCTACAGAAATTTTAGGGACCGTTGCAATTTTAGAACTCGATTTAAAATGATACGGTGTATCTAAACCAGCGTCTCGATTAAAATCTAAAATTGGTGCCACATTGTATTGGCC
>JBNMOF010000179.1:0-4562 GCA_051277175.1 Polaribacter sp. | reverse complement strand
ATGTAAAAATTCTTCCAAAACAAATAGGAAGTTTAGCTAAAAATAAAAACCATATTTGGAATACTGTTAAAATAAATGGTAATTGGGTCTTATTAGACGTGACCTTTGGGGTTGGCACTAATTTTATGGTAAACCATAGATCGCGAGCAGAGTTAAATAAACCTTATTTCAATATAGATAAAGAAAAGCTTAATTTAACACATTATCCGAGTGAAAAAAAATGGTTAGATTTCATGGAACAAAAACCATTGAAACAATTTTGTGATGAGCCAATATTTGATACCACTTTTTTATCTTCTAATGCCAAACTGATTTCACATAAAGAGGGGCTGATCATTGTGGACACAAAGAAAAAGATACAATTGAAAGTTAAAAATTTAAATTTTTATACAAAAATTTCATACTCCTATAATGGGAATAGAAAAATAAAAAAACCTGCTATTTATAATTATAATTCTCATACAGAAATAGTAATAAATAGCCCTCTTAAAAATTCTTTTCTAAATATTTACTTTGACAGCCTATTAGCAATACAATATAAGGTTGTTGTTAAGTAGCTATTTTCTTTTATAAAACCCTACCTTTTTTAATTGATATTATTTTGGCAAGGTGAAATAGAAGGTGGTTCCTGTTCCGAGTCTACTTTCTAACCAAATTTCTCCTTGCATGGTATTGATTATTTTTTTAACCAATGCCAATCCAATACCAATAGAATCTTTTTCTGTATTCAATTCTAACTTTTGAAATAATCTAAAAATTTTCTCAAAATACTTCTCCTCAATTCCGATACCATTATCTTTTACAGAAAAGAGATAAAAGTCTTCAGTGACTTTGTAATTTATGTCAATAATTTTCTCTGTTTTATCATTATACTTTATCGCATTCTGAATTAAATTCTGAAACACTTGCAGCAATTGGACCTCAATGCCCCTCACTTTTGGAAGCGATTTTTTTAAGACTACTTTACAGTTTTCATTGGTATTTGCCTTTGCTAAATTACCTATTATAATATCTAAATCTATATCTATACTAATGCTTCCTTGTTTATTTTGTAAAGAATAATTTAAAATACCATTCACTAACATTTCCATTTGAGTAGCTTGTTCTTTTATCAAGTCCACATCACTATTATTTTTTTCTGTAAAGACAAGGTGGTTATCGTCTTTTAGCCACTGTGCAATCGTATAAATATTTCGAATGGGTGTTTTTAAATCATGAGAAATAACATACGCATATTCCTCTAACTCACTATTTTTCTTTGCAAGAATATCTGTTCTAATTTTTAAATCTTTAGTTCTAGATTTCACCTTTTCTTCTAATTCTAAATTATTTTTTAACAAGGATGCTCTATATCGCAAAGAACTATTTAAAATAATAATAGAAAAGAGGAAAATAGTAGTCATAGAAATTAAAATAGCACCACTTTCCATATCATTTAATTCAAAAACATATACCCTGAAAAATATATGTAATAAACAGGATGCAGAAAAAAATATGATTAAAAAACGATGTTTAATTAACAAAACAGAGCCAAAAACAGTAACATACGTGCCTAATAAGTAATCTAAACTAAAAGAATTCTTATAAGTTGTGAAGATTAAATAATGAGAGAACGTAAATAAACCGGTGAAGAGAAACCATCCATAATTTTTAAGGGTTTTTTCATTTTTAATAAACGGCAATAGTCCAACCAATAAAAACATAAAACCAAAGATTTCTCTAGCTCCTTTAATTTCGACTGCATCTGGATTCACCATCGCTATTAAAACCGAATAGATAATCACACCTGGACTTAAAATAAGAAAAATGATGCACCCATTTCTAATCTCAAAATCTTCTAAATAACCAATATTTTTGAATAACTTTTTTAACATCTATTTATTTAAGAAGCAGTAAGGTACATTTTTCATGATAGTAAAAAACACTTATTACAAAAAACCTTTTCATAGATTTTTAAACAAAAATTTGAACAAATATAATTCTTATGCTTTCCCGAAATAAAATTTGTTTTACTTCATACAATCTCAAAAAACACAAGAGATATACAGAGTAAATAAATGCTATTTTCAATCATTTAAAAAGGCAGCAGCAGCTAATTTTATAATCCATATAATCTACCAATCATTTTTGTACATTTACAAAAAATGGTTATGATTAGAAAAACACATTTACACGATAATTTTGAAGTCAGCTTTACTCTAAAAGGTTTTTCGTCTATTCTTATTGGTATCTATTTTTTCCTTTTAGCCTACGCTTATAAGTATATAATAGATAGCTTTTTGATTGATGACCATGCTTTGGGTTTATTATCTCCTCAAATTATTGAAATCGTCTTTATTTCTCTTGCAGCGGTTTTTATTCTTTTCTCTTCGTTATCCTTATTTTTTAGCGGAAAAAGAACTGCAAAAAATTTCAAAATTCTATTGTGGAATGGAAAAACAAAGGCTGTCTTTCTAAAATATTTAATTGGAATAGTAATTGTTTTTTCTACCTTAATTACTTTAATGAATCACGGGTTTATTGACTTTATCACCCCTACTTTTTTAATTTTATATGCACTTTTTTTGTTTCTTACTTTTAACAAAACGCGTAAAAGTCTTTTTGTTTTAGCTGGTTTATCGCTAATGCTTGGTGTTCTTTGCATCATAATACCCGAATATTGGTATTCTGCTTTCACTATTTTAGGAATTGCCCATATTACTTATGGCATTGTGCAGAGATGATCACTTAAATGAAAACATCTCACTAACTTTCTTATTCGTTTTCATCACTACTTACCCAATATTGTAAGCTTATAGCTCAATATATATTTCAGCTACAATCAAGGTACCTTTAAAATATTTTAATAAATACTTACAAGTGCCATTTTTATAATCAATTAAAATCGCGCTTAATTTTTCTTATGATATCTTCTAAACCATTTAGTTGCAATTCATACACAAGATGCATTTGTTGCCCTAGTTTTCCTTTCGGAAAACCCTTATTATGATACCAAACGATATAATGCTCGGGTAAATCAATCAAAAAACTTCCTTTATATTTGCCAAAAGGCATTTTCATTTTAGCCAAATCAATAAGAAACTGTCGGTCTTCAATCATTATTCTTTGCCCTCAATATATGCCTGTAAATACGAAAAACGTTCCGTAAGCTTTCCGTTTTCTGTCATTTTAGCGCGTTGTAAAACTCCATCTTTATCACCATTAAAGAAAGCGGGAATTACATTTTCTAGAAACATTTCTCCAAAGCCTTCACTTGCATCTTTTGGTAATTCACAGGGTAAATTATCTACAGCCATTACCACAATCGCATCTTTGTCTGTATAAGCTACCTCAGACTCCGTTACTGGATTGTATCCATAAATGGGATCTGCAATTGTAGACGCTCTTAATGTTGAAGCCACAGGGCCATCTACATCACAAGAAATATCTGCTACATATTGGATCTTAAAATCTGCTAATTTTGCATTTTCTCTTGTAAATAAATAAGGCGCTCCATTTCCATAAAAATGACCAGCAATAAAGAAATCTGTCACTTTTGCAAAGCGCATAAAGTCAGAAACATATGCTTCTGGCTGGTTATAAAAATGCTTGTTAGTTGTAGGTATACCTGATTTATGTTTGTTATAATCTAATACATCTACCAAACAATACACCGGTTCGTTAAAAGTTTGAGAGAGATATTCAACTATGCTTACTTTTTTAATGTGCATCGCATCTAGCATTTCTTTTGCACCATAAGCTACCTTACCGTTTCCAGTTAAAAGGATTTTTAAATTAGGTAATTGAATTGCATTCAATGCCGCAATTAACTCCTGCCTATTGTCTAAAGTAGCAGCTTTTGGTAGATTGAAAGATTTATTTTTTAGACCAATTGCTCTAAAACCGTTATAAGCCCCAACAATCCCTGCATAACGACCAAAACCAATTAAACGCGTACCATTTTCTTTGATAATGGTTTCGTGGTCATACAATTCTATATTTTTATCTAAAATTGCATTTAGTAAATCTCTATTATACGGTTGTTTTTTAATCGTATGACTAAAAAAGAAATACTTTTTATTCGGAATTAAAGCTTCTAGAGGAACCTCCTTTACACCAAATAAAACATCACAACTAGACATGTCTTCTGTAGTTTCGAATCCTGCTTCTTTGTATTGATTGTCGGAAAAAATGCGAATGGCAGAACCTTCTACGCACAGCGCTGCGTCTGTAAATTTATTTTTAAATTCTTCTAATTTTTTTGGTGAAAATACAACTCTTCTATCTGGAGGATTTTTACGCTCTTTTATAATGCCAAACTTCATGCTCATCTTGTTTTATAGGTATTGAAAAAAGGTTCAATATTCTAGGGAAAATATTTGCTCGAAGATATTGGATTTTATAACGATAAACAACTGTATTTTTTATACTTTTGCACTCGGTATTTTAATTTAAAGAAAATACTTCTTTGACATTTTGGGGACGACTGGTTTTGACAGCAAGGACAGTGAATTTGTAAGCATATCGAGTTATGAAATAACACTCGTAAAACCTAATTTCAACTTTTTAAACGGCGAAGATAA
>JBNMOF010000178.1:0-4567 GCA_051277175.1 Polaribacter sp. | reverse complement strand
GTGGTTACTTGGTTTGCTGGATTATTTTATATTCCAAGATTTTTTATTTATCAAACAGAAGCTGATGATAAACTAGAACCTGCAAAATCAATTTTACAAACGCAGTTCAAATTAATGAGCAAACGGCTGTGGTACATTATTACCTGGCCGTCTGCCATTCTTGCGAGTATTTTTGGAATTTGGTTAATCTACTTGAATCCAGTTTGGTTAGAACAACCTTGGATGCTCGTAAAACTAGCCTTCGTTTTAGCGCTATACTTTTACCATGGATTTTGTCAGAATATTTACAATAAATTACAAAAAGACATTATTAAATATTCTACTTTTAAGCTTCGAATCTTCAATGAAATTTCTACCATAATTCTTTTTGCAGTTGTGTTTTTAGTAACTGTAAAGAGTGCTATTAGTTGGGTTTGGGGCGTTGTAGGTATCTTACTTTTTGGAGTACTTATAATGTTAGGAATTAAACTCTATAAAAGAATTAGAGAAAAGAGAGGCTGGGACAAAGCAGAGAAAGAGGTTTTAAATAATGATGAAAATAGTATCCAATAAGCTATTTCGAAAACACATTTTAACTGCTAACAAAAAATCTAACTTCTAATACTCTGTTCGAAAGGAATTCTATTTACAATACTTCTACCTAAGGTAACTTCATCTGCATATTCTAATTCGTCTCCAACAGAAATTCCACGTGCAATTGTAGATGTTGTAATATTAAACTTTTCTATTTGTTTAAAAATATAAAAGTTAGTGGTATCACCTTCCATTGTTGAGCTTAAAGCAAAAATAAGTTCTTTAATTTCTCCATTCCCAACTTTATCTACTAAAGATTCTATCTGCAGTTCTTGTGGACCTACTCCTTCAATAGGAGAAATCTTCCCACCTAAAACATGATATAAACCTTTAAATTGAGAGGTACTTTCAATTGCCATCACATCTCTAATATCTTCTACAACACAAACAATATCTGAGTTTCTTCTTGGATTTTGACAAATATCACACAACAAAGTATCAGAAATATTATGACATTTTTCACAGGTCTTCACATCATTTCTTAAATGCAACAGTGCATCCGCCAAATATTTTGTATTATCTGTAGGTTGCTTTAACAAATGCAATACCAAACGCAATGCAGTTCGTTTTCCAATTCCTGGCAAACGTGAAACTTCATTCACCGCATTCTCTAATAATTTTGATGAAAAATCCATAACTGCAAATTTAAGTTATTAAAGAGAAAAGAATCAAGAAAAAAGTAAAAAGACTGCTAAAAAACATATATTCGTAATGCTAATTAAAACTTAAATGAAACCAGAATACATTATCTTATTAATTGTTATTTACTTCTCTGTTTTAGTATTAATTTCTTACATCACAGGAAAATCTGCAGACAATAAAACATTTTTTAAAGCAGACAACTCTTCCCCTTGGTATTTAGTTGCTTTTGGTATGATTGGGGCTTCACTTTCTGGGGTTACTTTTATTTCGGTTCCTGGATGGGTCGAAGGCCAAAATATGAGCTATTTTCAGATGGTTTTGGGTTACGTTGTTGGTTACGCAGTTATCGGATTGGTATTACTGCCTCTTTATTATAAATTGAATTTAACTTCAATTTACACCTATCTCGAAGGTAGGTTTGGAAAATATTCGTACAAAACAGGTGCAAGTTTTTTCTTACTTTCTAGAACTATTGGCGCAGCATTTAGACTGTTTTTAGTTGCAAACGTATTACAGATTATTCTATTTGATGCATATGGAGTTCCATTTTGGGTAACTGTTTCTATCACTATTTTATTAATCTGGTTGTACACTTTTAAAGGCGGCATTAAAACAATTGTTTGGACAGATACATTGCAAACACTTTTTATGTTGATCGCAGTAGGTGTTTGTATTTACACGATTTCCGATGAAATGGAAATTAGCAATATATTTTCTTACGTTGCTGACAATGATTTATCTAAAACATTCTTTTTTGATGATGTAAATGCTGGGAATTATTTTTGGAAACGTTTTCTTGCGGGTGCTTTTGTGGCCATTGTAATGACCGGTTTAGATCAAGATATGATGCAAAAAAACCTGACTTGCAGAAACTTAAAGGATGCGCAAAAAAATATGTTTTGGTTTACAATTGTTTTGGTAATTGTAAATTTTTTCTTTTTAGCATTAGGAGTTTTACTGACAGATTATGCGCAACAAAACGGAATTGACGCACATAAAGATAAATTATTTCCAATCATTGCAACCAAAGGGACTTTAGGCTTGGCAACAGCAATTTTCTTTTTGTTAGGCTTAATTGCGGCTGCATATTCAAGTGCAGACTCTGCATTAACCTCTTTAACAACTTCTTTTAGTATCGATATATTAGAAATTGACAAAAAGAAAGACAAAAAAGTCCAAGAAAAAACTAGAAAAAAAATTCATATTCTTTTCTCTTTTATATTGATTGCTACAATTCTTGCCTTCAAATATTTTATTGCAGATGCAAGTGTTATTGCCAAAATATTTACATTCGCCAATTACACCTATGGACCATTGCTAGGATTGTATGCTTTTGGATTATTTACCAAGTTAAAAGTGAAAGATAAAATGGTTCCTTTTATTTGTTTAGCTTCACCATTCTTAACTTATTTAGCGAATTATATTGCTTTAGAATCTTTTGGTTTTGACTTTGGATTTTCACTTTTAATCTTAAATGGGTGCATCACATTTACTGGATTGTATTTCTTTAAAAGAAAATAAATATTGAAAAGCTTGCGCGAAAATAAAACTCAAAAAAAAGCATAAAAAAAAGAGGAACTAACATCTGAATAGACCTTATTTCCTCTTTTAATCTTGACTCTTAAACTAACTAAAAATTATTTTAAGCTTCTTATATTTTCATATCTGTACTTTCGAAAATTTTATCAGCAGAACCTGCAACAAAACCAGAATATAATTCGCCATTGCTCATGGCATGTCTAAAAGCAAATTCGTAATAACAAGAAGTTATTTCTTTGGTTGTCTCTTTAAATTCAACTGGAATTCTGTCTGCTAACACACTAGATTGCTCCAAAAACTGTTCTGGAGTTCCCTTTATTACGCCCCCAGAAGTATTCATTTTAAATCCTTTTTCATTCAAGAATTCATTTACTTCGTGCAAAGACTTAAAGGTGTTTAATTTATTTACATCTACTGTAAAGTGATTCGAACAGAATCCGTTCACATACAGCCAAGCGGCATATTCTGTTTCTGCTTGTAGTTTTTCGTAGATTTCAAAACTAGGCTGCTCCCACAATCTTCCTTTAAAGACTAATTGCGCTGCATTTAATTCACTCACAGGAATTGCATCGATCATCTTTTTTACTTCTCCCTGTAATTCATTAGAAAATTCAGCTATTTTTAACTGACTAATAAAAACTCTTGGCAAGTTTTTATCTGTAGCATGCTCATAGTGTTTTGCGTATAATTTCTTTGCTTCAAAAGTATAATCTCCACATTCTACATAACCAGCTGCAAGAAAAGGCTTTGCTAAAACTTCAATATTTACACGAGGCTCGTCAAAAGTTCTAAAGGCAACATGGTCATTAAACACTTGGTTTCCTTCACTAATAAACAACTCTTTTATTTTTTGTGCTGATGGGGTTCTTTCTGTATACTCCTTCCATAAGGAGTCAAAAATTTCAGTTGTAGTCATTTTTTAATTTAATTTAATTTTGCAAAATTACTTCTATTTTGCAAAATTACTTCTATTTAAGGCAATGGCGAAGTTTATATAAGTAATTTTACAAAATTATAAATTTTTCGATATTTATAAGATATAAAGCCTATCTCACAGTAGTGTTTAGAAGAAATAATATGAAAAAAACAATTTCCATTATTGGTGGCGGACCTTCTTCTTTCCTTTTAGCAGCATTTTTAGATACTGACAAATTCGATATCACGATCTATGAAAAGAATAAAACTGCAGGTAGAAAATTTTTAGTTGCAGGAAAAGGTGGTTTTAATCTGAGCCATTCGGAACCTATTTCTGAATTAACGAAACGCTATACTCCGATCGATTTTCTAAAAAATTCATTATTACATTTTACAAATGAAGACTTTAAAGATTGGCTTAATACACTTGAAATTCCAACCTATATTGGAAGTAGTAAAAGAGTATATCCAAAACAGGGGATAAAACCAATTACCGTTTTAAGTACTATTTTAAATCATTTGAAAAAGAAAGGAATTATTTTTAAATATGAACAGATGTTTTCTGGTTGGGATTCTAAAAATAACCTCATCATAAATAATGCAATTATCTCATCAGACTTTACCGTTTTCGCTCTGGGTGGCGGAAGTTGGAAAATAACAGGCTCCGACGGTAGTTGGCTAGAAACCTTTCAGAAAAAAGGCATCCCAACCATTCCTTTTGAAGCTTCAAACTGTGCTTTTAAAATTGAATGGAAATCAGAATTTATTGAGAAAAACGAAGGAGATCCTTTAAAAAATATTACGATTTCTTGCGCAGAAAAAACTCAAAAAGGAGAAGCTGTAATCACACGTTTTGGTTTGGAAGGAAATGCCATTTATGGCCTAAGTCCGCAAATTA
>JBNMOF010000177.1:0-4580 GCA_051277175.1 Polaribacter sp. | reverse complement strand
GCAATGCTTGTTTTATGATATTCGAGGTATCATCAAAGATTGCTTTGTCTTGCATTGGTAGCGCAACTCGTGCTTCCATTAAATATGCAAAAACGCGCGCAATACCACAGTTAGATATAAAATCTGGTAGCAAACTTAAATGCGTGTCTGTATGTTCCATAATCGGTCCAAAGAAAATTTCTTTATCCGCAAAAGGAACATTTGCACCCGGCGAAATTACTTCTAATCCCGAGTCAATCATTTGCTGAACTTGATCTTTAGATACCAATCTTGAAGCCGCTGCAGGAACAAAAATTTCCGCTGGCAAACTCCATATTTTTTCATTAATATCTTCAAAAGGAATCATACTTTCAGAAATAAGCTGGTTGCCATCTTTAGCTAAGAACAAGGCAGTCATTTCTTCCATAGAAAATCCTTCCTCCTTAATTAAACCACCTTCTCTGTCTATAATTCCAACAACTTTAGCACCTAATTGCGTTAAATAATAAGCAGCAGCAGAACCTACATTTCCAAACCCTTGAACAATGGCTCTTTTTCCTTCAATTTTACCTCCGTAAATATTGTAATAATGTCTTACAGCTTCGGCAACACCGTAACCCGTTAACATATCAGCAACCGTGTATTTTTTAGATAAATCTGGAGAATACTGTTTGTCTTCTATGACTTTAATTACACCTAAACGCAATTGACCAATTCTATTAATTTTATCTGCCTCAGTTGGCTTAAAGTGTCCATTAAAAATACCTTCTTGTGGATGCCAAACGCCACAATCTTCTGTAATCGGAATTACATCTTTATCTGCGTCTACATTTAAATCTCCACCAGTACCATAATAATGTTTTAAAAGCGGTGTAACTGCTTTGTACCATCGCTCTAGAACCGCTCTTTTTCTTGGATCATTAGGATCAAAATTAATACCTGATTTTGCACCACCAATTGCCGGTCCAGAAACAGTAAACTTTACTTCCATTGTCTTTGCTAAAGACAATACTTCATTCATGTCTAAACCTTTTCTCATTCTTGTTCCTCCACCAGCAGCGCCGCCTCTTAATGAGTTTATAACGGTCCATCCCTCTGCCTCAGTTTCTTGATCTTTCCAATGAAAAACAATTTCAGGTTGTTTGTTCTCGTATTTTTTTAATAATTCTTTCATTTTATTTCTTACTAAAGTTTCAACTTAATTTCTAAATTCTTCGATGTAATTTTGTGACATTTTTTTCCTTTTAAGAAGTTAAAGCTGATTCATTTTTTAAAATATTTTTAGAATTAATAATTGTGATACTATACTCCACAAATTTAATGTAAAAAAAACGATTGTTACTGCTTTTTAAATCAAATCCTAAGGCAAGAAAATAACACCAGAAGAATGATTTTTACTTGCACCTGTGACACTTTTCAGGCAATTTATCTGATTATCAATCTTCAACATTCCTAAAAAAGCAAAAATTAATGCTTCTTTATAGTTGATTAATGCATCAGATGATTGTTTTATTTTAATATTGGAATGTTTTTCTATTCGCTGCATTAAAAAAGAATTAAACACACCTCCACCAGTTATTAAAACAGAATTGGAGTCTTTTATAACACTTGCGATCTGCATTGCAATGTGCTCTACAAAAGTACTTAATATAGAAGAAATAGTTATTTTATATGCGTCTAATAAGGGTAGTATTTCTTTTTGAACCCATTCTAAACCCAAAGATTTTGGAGCTGCTGTTTTGTAAAAGTCCAACGCATTTAATTGCTCTAAAAGCTGTTCGTTAATCTTTCCTTCGGATGCTATTTTTCCAGATGCATCGTATTCTAAACCTATTTTATTCGCATAAAAATTTAGCACAATATTTACAGGACAAATATCAAAAGCAACACGTTCATTCTCTTTTCGGAAGGATACATTCGAAAACCCTCCTAAATTCAAACAAAAATCATATTCAGGAAACAACAAAGCATCTCCAATAGGAACTAATGGGGCTCCTTGCCCACCTAATGCTACATCTTGCGTTCTAAAATCACAGATAACTTTTTGCTTCGTTATTTTTGCAATTTCTTCCCCAGAACCAATCTGCAATGTGATTCCTTTTTGTGGTTGGTGTAAAACGGTATGTCCGTGAGAAGCAATAAAATCAATGTTTTTAATTTTATATTTCTCAATAAAATTCTGAATTATATTTCCTAAAAATTTTCCATAAGTACCATCTAAATTGAACAATTCTTCCGAAGAAAAAGAGATTGCTTGCTGCAGTAATTCTTTCCATTCTTTAGCATAAGCGATTGTTTCTGAATGCAAAATTTCAAAAGAAGTATGCTTGTTTTTTAAGAATTTTATATAGACCAAATCGATTCCGTCTAAGGAAGTTCCAGACATTAAACCAATTGCAAAAATCTCCTTTTCGTTCATATCTGTAAAAATAATAAAAGTCTGTTGAAACTGTGTTACGAAATCGATATCTTTGGAGTCGAATATAACGAATAAAAACATACAATGGATTTTAGTTTAACAGAAGAACACAAGATGATTCGAGATGCTGCAAGAGATTTTGCACAGACAGAATTACTACCAGGAGTTATTGAAAGAGACAACAAGCAAGAATTTCCACAAGAATTAGTTAGAAAAATGGGAGATCTTGGTTTTATGGGAATTATGGTAGACCCAAAATACGGAGGAAGCGGCATGGACGCAATTTCTTACGTATTGGTAATGGAAGAGCTTTCTAAAATTGATGCTTCTGCCTCTGTGATTGTTTCTGTAAACAATTCTTTAGTTTGTTATGGCCTAGAAACCTATGCTTCTGAAGCGCAAAAAGATAAATATTTAACAAAATTAGCAACCGGAGAACATGTGGGTGCTTTCTGTTTAAGTGAACCTGAAGCGGGTTCCGATGCAACTTCACAGGCAACCACTGCAGAAGACAAAGGAGATTATTATCTAATTAACGGAACAAAAAACTGGATTACAAGTGGTGGTCGTGCAGATATTTACTTGGTAATCGCACAAACAGATAGAGAAAAAGGACACAAAGGAATCAATGCTTTTATTGTAGAAAAAGGAGCGCCAGGTTTTCACGTTGGTCCAAAAGAAGACAAATTAGGAATTCGTGGTTCAGACACACACACCTTGCAGTTTAACGATGTAAAAGTACCAAAAGAAAACAGAATAGGTGTTGACGGATTTGGATTTACATTTGCAATGAAGACACTTTCTGGTGGTAGAATTGGTATTGCTGCACAAGCTTTAGGAATTGCTGCTGGTGGTTATGAATTGGCTTTAAAATATTCTAAAGAACGCAAAGCATTCGGAACAGAGATTTGCAATCACCAAGCGATTGCATTCAAGTTAGCAGACATGTATACAGAGATTGAAGCTGCAAGAATGTTGGTCATGAAGGCTGCCTGGGATAAAGATCAAGGTAATAATTACGACATGTCTTCTGCAATGGCAAAACTGTATGCAAGTAAAGTAGCCATGGAACAAACTGTTGAAGCGGTTCAAATTCACGGAGGAAATGGTTTTGTAAAAGACTATCATGTAGAACGTTTAATGCGGGATGCAAAAATTACTCAGATCTATGAAGGAACTTCAGAAATTCAAAAAATTGTAATTTCTAGAGGCGTTATCAAAGGATAAATTACAAGTTTCATATCGTATTTAAAAATCCATCTTAACACAAGGTGGATTTTTCTTTTGGGCGTGTTTTTAAAAAAGTAAAAACTGCGCTATCCACTGTATCTTTTTAAATATTTTCTCGATAGACCCGCAAAAAAACGAGACACTCGCACTTACATTTAAAAAGGATGTCGCTCCTATCGCGCACGCAAACCTATTTAGAAACTACAGTGCTAACTTAATATCATACAACTGCAAACCAGAAGAAGGCGCAATATTTCTTAAAAATTTTCGATCGTTGTCTTCTTTTAGCGATGCTACAACAAACTCTAAATCAAGATTTCCTTTACCAACTTCAAATAAGGTCGCCATTATTAAGCGAATTTGATACCGTAAAAATCCTTTTCCCTTCACCTTTAATATATAAGACTTTTCTGGAAAGAAATTTGCTGTTAAAATGTCATTCTCAACAATTTCACAAGCATCTATAACGCGCTTAAAAATTGTATGCGCACTTGGTTTTGTACAATATTTATGAAAATAATGCTCGCCTTCAAACAATGCAGCAGCTTTTGCCATCAATTCAACATTCAAAACTTCAGCAATATTTACCATAAAAGGTGCAGCAAAAGGATGATTTTTATCACCAAAAGAGAAATAATAATGATACTCTTTAATTTTAGAAGCTTGTATAACATTAAAACTAGTAGCTACTTTTTGTATTGAGACCGCCCTAAAATCAGGAGAAAAGTTAGAATTTAAAGATTTTAGAAACACCATTTTATCAATTTCAACATCCCTAAACAATTGCACATAATACAAATTTGCAGACACTTTAGCATCGGTTCTGCCGATACCAATGGTTTTATAATGTGCATCTTCAAAAACAAACGACAAAGATTTATCTACCATATCATGCAATGTTTTTGCATTTGTCTGTTTTTGCCAACCAGAAAAACGAAAACCCAAAAACTCC
>JBNMOF010000176.1:0-4697 GCA_051277175.1 Polaribacter sp. | reverse complement strand
CAAATAGTATATACCATCGGACTTAGTAGTAGAAGTTATTTTTCTAAAATTTTTAGAGAAAAATACGATATTACCCCAAATCAATTCAAAAAGAAATCAATAACTGTTTTAAAAAAATAAAAAACCTCAATGCGAAAGCACTGAAGTTTTTTTTTATCGACTATCTATTCTCTTATTCTAAAAATAACAGCGCAACTTTTTTTTATTTAAAAATTTTCTTAATAAACAGTATCGCGCCGTACTTACTTAAAAATTTGAATGCATCTCTTAGGATACTTATTGGTCTTAGACTTTCTTCAAAATCATTTTTCACTATTTTAAGTTCTTCCAATGCTATTTGCCTTTCCAACGATAACCGCTTTAGATCACCATCTATCTGCTCAAAACTCTGATATGTTTTCATTTTTTTTAATTTTATAGATTAACTAAAAAACATTTTAGACATTTTAGTTATTACTTTTTTATCAAAGAATTTTCTAAAAAGATAAATCAAAAGAGAGATAAACAAAATTAGTAACCCAATTGACAAGTATCCTAAAGCTGCATTTTGAAAATATGCACCTAGGGCAATAGCAGAAGAAATAGCTAAAAAAACAACTCCTAAAGAAGCAATGCTTCCAATAACCACAAGCTTCACAAGCATACTTACTGTTAAAGCAGAAAGTTGAAGGGCTTTCAAGGTTGTATGCTCATATGTCTTAAATAGAAACTGCTTTCCTGCAGCTGTACCTTTATCTTTGGAATCACTAAAGTTATCGAATATACGCATGTTTTAGGCAGATTTTTGCATTTGCTTATTCTTCTCTTTCAATTCCTTTAATTTTTGTTCTAGAGTTGTAATTATATCCTCTGCTTTATGGCTTACATTAGAAACCACATTTTCTAATTGCGTATCTAAACTTTCTTTATTGTCTGTTACCGAAGATGCAACTTGTGTTTTAATTTCAGAAGTTTTCTCTACTATTATATCTTTAGCTGCTTCCGCTTCTTCGGATATTCTTCGTCTCGTAATTTGACCTTTCTCTGGGGCAAATAAAATACCCAAAGTTGCTCCAATTACTGTTCCTGCTAATAAACCTACTACTGTATTACTACTATTACTCATCTTTATATTTTTAATAGTTAAACTAATTTTCTATAGGTATCATAGTAGAATTTCTATACCATTGTTCCCATATATCAAAGGTATGTGGAAAGTAAAAGACCACTTAACTCAATGAATATAAATTGTAACTCAAATAAGATTATATTGAAAATTCAATTTTTTGACCTGCTTTTTTCTGAGACAAAATATTAATAGCTTTTTCAGATAGTTGCAATATTCTTGGATAGCCACCAGTTACTTGACAATCTCTTGTTAAAATAATTAAGGTTCCTGAAGGTGTTAGTTGCACTGTTCCTGGCAAAACGGAACTCGTTAAAAGCGTGGGTACATCGTTTTCTATCAGCTCATTTAATCGATATCCCATTCTACTGACATCCTTAGAGATTGAAAATGAACTTTCAAATAACAGCGTGTGTTGCTGTGTATTCAACAACTCAAATTCAGGACCTTTTTTACATATAAGATCCGTTGCATTAAAATGTAAGTCATCAATTTTTATAGATGCGTTTGAAAGCAATACATCGATGCTATTTTCTTGAATCGGAATTTCTAATCCTTTTGTAAGTAAAAAGTTCTTTGTAATTCCCTTATAAAAACTTCTACTTTTTAGTTTCTTTTCAGATTGCAAACCACCTAAAACAGCCAAATAAGATCTTGCCCCAAAATTTATTTTTCCAAAAGATAAAATATCATGTTTAGAAACGCTTATTTTTTTATTTAACTTAATTGATTTTTGATTAATTCTAGGCGAGAAATCTCCTCCTGAAATACAAATAAAAGTAGCACATGAAAATTGGAACTCACAGTTACCAAAAATAATTTCTATCACAGCAGCTTCCAAAGAATTATTTAAAATACTATTCGAAATATCTGCCGAATAGCTATCCATTACTCCAGAAATTGGAACACCAAAGGACGCAAAACCAAATCTGCCTTTGTCTTGAATTGTATTAAAAAAACCAGGTTTTAAGACTTTAATCATTTGTCAAGGTTTTAAAAATTTGATACGCACCCTGTTTTACTTCTTTCTTAATTTTAAAAAATTCTTCTTTGTCAATAGAAATAAATTTTATAAAATCTCCTGCTTTGGCAAAACAAGGAATGTCTTCATCTATATTAAAAAAAACGAGTGGAGTTTTACCGATAATATTCCAACCACCAGCACTTTCTGATGGATAAATACCCGTTTGCTCACCTCCTATTGCAACGGTACCTTGAGCTACATTTAATCTCGGATTTGATTTCCTATCAAAAAATAATTGTTTATTTAAACCTCCTAAATAAAGGAAACCAGGAAGAAAACCTATAAAATAAACACGATAGGGATTTTGTGAATGCAGTTTAATAATTTCTGGTATTTCTAAGTTTGTAACCTTAGAAATTTCCTGTAAATCAATTCCAAATTCTAGATCATAGCAAACAGGTATTTCCCAAGTAAAGCTACTTTTCTTGCCAATTATGTTTTTCGAAGCATCTATTTTTTTCAAAACGGCTACTTCCTTTAAATAGTCGATAATACGCGTTCGATAAATAATTGTCAAAGATGCATACCCCACAATAGTGTCTGCTATCTTTCTATTTTCAAATGCACTTATTTTTTGTTGAAATTCTAAAATAACATCAGAAATTGAAGCGCAAATTTTAGACTCCCATTCTATTAGAATTGCGCGATCCCCAAAAGGCTTGTATTTAATTTTATTACCCAATTTCTATTCCGTAATTTTTTAATTTTGTCGCCAAAACTGGAAGTATTCCAACACTATTTTCATTATCTCCATGAATACAAAAAGTAGCTGCCTTTATTTCTTTTTCTGAACCAGAAATAGTTGCTACGGTATTTGTTTTAACCATTCTAACTAAATGTTTTGTAATAGCATCTGTATCTAGAATTATGGCATTTTCCTGCGTTCTAGAAACCAATGTTAAATCGTCATTGTAATTTCTATCTGCAAAAGCTTCATATTTAATTTTAATATTATTTTCTAAAGCAACTTCTGCTATTTTAGAATTATAAGGCACGTATAAAAAACAATTCTGTAAATATTTCTTAGTTATTTTTATAAATTTTACAGCTTCCAATTTATCTTTGGCAATTAAATTATACAAAGCTCCATGTGGTTTTATATGGTGTATTTTTAGATTGTAATTTGCCAAACATCCTAAAAACAGGTCTAATTGTGCAACTATACTTTGTTTTAATGCTGCTTCAGTAATTTTTAAAACCGTTCTTCCAAAGTTCTTTTGATCAGGAAAAGAGGGGTGTGCGCCAACTAAAACATTATTCTGAATTGCTAACTTTAAGGTTTCGTCAATCGTTTTTTTATTGCCAAAATGACCACCACACGCAATATTACATGAAGAAATAAATGGCATTATCAAATGCTCATTATTCATTCCTTCGCCAACATCACAATTTATATCAATAGTACTCATACTTTTTTTTTAAAAAATTATTATCAGTTTTAATCATCCTCTTTAACTGAATAGCGTTGCCTTAAATTTAAAGAAACTAAGCATAAAAATTATAGAAAATCCAAAACTTTTAAAATTCCTTTTACTCCTAAAAAAATAGCAATTAATAATATAAATACTCCTAAAATATTTTGAGTTTTTGTGTTCACGAAATTTCCTAAAACAGATTTTTTATTCACAATCCAAAGTAAAATTCCTGCAATTATTGGCAATAATATTCCGTTTGCTACTTGCGCAAATTTTATGATTTCGATCGGTTTTATTCCTATAGAAGAGAATAAAACACCTAAAAAAAGAATGGCAAACCAAACAAATCTAAATTTTTTAGATTTTAAACCTCCAGACCACCCCAAGCACCCTTTTGCAACATACGCTGCTGCTAAAGGTGCTGTAATAGCAGAGGTTATTCCTGCTGCGAACAAACCTAAAGCCATAAAATAAGTGGCAAAATCACCAAACAGTGGCGCCAACCCTTTTGCCAAGTCTGCTGCATTCGTAATATCTGTTGTTTGTATGGCAGCTGCAGAAATTATAATTGCCATAGAAACCAAACCTCCCAAAATAATGGAGATAATAGTGTCTTTTCTAGCAAGGGATACATCTTCTTTTTTATGCCAACGTTCTTTTACTAAAGAAGCATGTAGAAATAAATTATACGGCACTACAGTGGTGCCCACCAGACCTATAATTGTTAAAATACTTTTCTCCGGAAACCTCGGAACAAACATTCCATTCAGTATTTCTGAAAGATTAGGTTTTGTAAGAATTGCGGTTGCAATAAATGAGACACTCATTAATAAAACTAAAGAAATTAGTGCTTTCTCTAAGAATTTATAATTGCCAATATATAAAAGAATAAAGGCAATAAAACCAATTAACAAGCTCATTAAATTTATAGAAATAGTTCCGATAGCTATACTGTATTTTCCCAAAACACCTTCTAAACCTAAAATTCCTCCGCTAATATTTCCTGCCTCATAGGATGCATTTCCAACAACAACAGCAGACAGAATTAAAATAGTGATGCATTGTCTTAAAAATGGCGATTTAATTTCTTCTCTAATTACTTCAGACAATCCTTTTTGAGAAATAATACCCAATCTTGCTGCCATTTCTTGTA
>JBNMOF010000175.1:0-4709 GCA_051277175.1 Polaribacter sp. | reverse complement strand
CCGCTTCGTCTAAAACAAAGATTTCAACAGCACTCAAATCGATGTTTCCTTGCAGCTGCAAATCGATCAATCTTCCCGGAGTTGCAATTAAAATATCGATTCCTTTCGCTAAAATTTCTTTCTGAGGTTCTAGAGAAACACCACCAAAAACAGCAGTTGCTCTTAGATTAGAATATTTACTAAAACTTTTGAAATTCTCTAAAATCTGTATTGCCAGCTCACGAGTAGGCGTGACTACTAAAGATTTTATTTTTTTCTCTCCTTTTTCGGCATCTTGTGCATCAAACAATAATTGAATAATAGGCAATGCAAAAGCAGCAGTTTTTCCGGTACCAGTTTGCGCAGACACAATTACGTTCTTTTTGTCTAAAACTAAAGGAATCGCTTTTTGTTGCACGAGTGTAGCCGTTTGAAAACGCTCTTCAGTAACTGCTTTTAAGATGGATTTATTAAAAGGAAAATCGGAAAACTTCATGTATTATTTTTAGGGCAAAGGTAGTTTAAAAGTAACAATGGTTTTTATTGAATTAGAATTATTAAATGGGATTTTTCTTCTGATTAGCGGATTTAAATCTGTCTGCCTTCCTTTTATAAAGGCTGTTATTAGATATAATTTGTAGGTTTGTGGAGATAAACGGAATGTATATGAAACAGAAAGGATATGAATCTAAAAGAATAAAAAACTCTTGGCCTACTAAACAAGCGATGGAACAGGTATATGAAATGAAGCTTTGGGGAAGTAATAATTCTAGTTTTTACTCTGGTTCAGGATCACATCAATTAGAAATTGTAAAACCTTATATAGCCGCAGTTACTTTGTTCTTAACCTCTTTTAAAACACCAATTATAGTGTGCGATTTAGGTTGTGGTGATTTCAATGTTGGTAAAGAACTTGTAAAGCATACAAAGACATACAATGCTATAGACATTGTAGCTCCCTTGATAGCATTCAATAAAGAAAATTTTAAAGAACCTAATTTAGAATTTTATTGTTTAGATATTGCTAGTGATGAGTTGCCTTTGGGAGACTGTGCCATTGTTAGACAAGTATTACAGCATTTGTCGAATACAGAAGTGCAACGCGTAATGCACAAGTTAATAGGTTTTAAGTATGTTATTTTAACAGAACATGTACCTGAAGGAGATTTTACACCAAATAAAGATATTATATCTGGCCAAGGAATTAGATTAAAAAAGAAAAGTGGAATTAATTTAAGAGCGTCACCATTTCATCTGAAAGTAGAAGAAGAGAGACAATTGGTTTCTTATGTTTTAAAAGATGCTAGAGGAATTATTTTAACGACGATTTATAAACTTTTTTAAATTACTTAAATTAAATCTAAGAAGCTTCTTAGATCCTCTTTGGTGTTGAAGAAGTTTGGACTCACCCTTATATTTTCTCCTTGTAATGTAACGACAACTTTGTTTGCTTTTAATTTTGCAAATAGTGCTTTTGTTTTTATGATAGAGCCTGCATTAAAATGAACGATAGCAGTTCTTTCTTCTTTAATTTTAAGAGGAGTTACAATGCTGTAATTGTTTTTTAGAAGTCCGTTTATTATGATAGTTGTATTTTCTATCGCCTTTTTATATACTGTTTGTATGCCAATAGAAAGTAGTAATTTTAGACCGGCAGACCAAGCGTGAAATAGTGGATATGCAAGGGTACCTGTTTCAAATTTTCTAGCATCTTGGTGATAAGAAAGTGTATCGTAAGCTATTTCTGCTGCATACATTCCTGGTAAAACAGGTTGTATCATTTCTACAACACGATTGCTTACGTATAAGAATCCTGTTCCGTGCATTCCTAAAAGCCATTTAAAGCCACATCCCGCCATAATATCAATTCCGTCCTTAACTACATCTAAAGGAACCATGCCAGCTCCTTGTGCAGCATCTACAATAAATAAAGCATTTTTTGAATGTGCTATTTTACTAATTTTAGAGAGATTCGGTCTAAAACCACTGTTAAATCTTACAGCTGCAATTGCAACAACACGCGTGTTGTGGTCAATGAGTTTCTCAATAGCTTCAGGATCTATACTGGTATCTTTATTTAATTTTGCAAACCGTATTTCAACACCTATATTTTTTAAATTTAACCATGGAAAAGAGTTGTTCCAGTGTTCTTTTTCGGGGAGTATGATATTGTCTCCCTTTTTGAAATCGATTCCTTGAGCGATCATTCCCAAACCAACACCTGTGCTTGTTGTTAATGCATATTCTTCTGGAGAACCGCCCAATAATTTTGACAAAGGAATGCGTATATCGTCACGATTGAATCCCTTTTTACCTACAAAATTTAATTCTGATGCTATATATGACTGAAGTTCATCTTGCACCAAAGTGTTCAGAGGAGCTTGCGAAGCACTATTTAAGTATATGGTTTCCTTTGTAATTGGAAAAAGTGATCGAATTTCTGTTATATCCATAGCAAGGTTAATTTTTAGATCCTTTAAATTAAACGCTTCCTGTTCGTCTTCAAGGTGTCACTATAAGCGCTCTATAATCCATTTTTTAAAACTATAAAAGTTTTGTGGCGCAACGCCATGGCCTACATTGTATTCAGAGTACACATTTTTAAAGCTTAATTTATCTAAAAATGGTTTTGAATTTCGAGCCCATTCTACAGGTAAAACTTGGTCTACAGATCCGTGAGAACAGTAATAGTCTGTCTTAATTTCTGATGAAATATTTTCTGGAAGTAATTCCGTATTTATATAACCGCTTAATGCAAGTACATATTCTATTTTATTCGGATAGAAAAAGCTTAGTGAGTAACTTAAAATTGCACCTTGGCTAAAACCTAACAAGAATGTTTTGTCAGGATTGGTCGTGTACTTTTTCTTTATTTGATCAATAAAAACAGCGATTTTGTCAATCGATTCTTTGGCTTCTTTTAAGTCAGAAAACTTCCCATTTATATCGTCAAAATTAATAGAATACCAACCATAACTGCCAAAACCCATAGAAAGCGGTGCTTGCGCACTTACAATTAATAAATTGTCTGGTAATTCTTCCGCAAAAGAAAATAAATCTTGCTCGTTACTACCATATCCGTGTAATAAAATTAATAAAGGTGGTTTTTCTGAAGGAATTTTAGGGGTTCTTACTATGTACTGTAAATCACTCATTATAATTAAAATCTTATTTAAATATTTTTAAACCATTCTTGAAATTTCTCTCCTAAAAGTGGTACCAATTTTTGTTGTTCTTGAAGTGCTCCGATAATACCTAGTATAAAAAGTACTAAAACACCCACTTTGCCAATATTTCCTGCAGTGATTCCAAAATAGGAATACACAATCCATTTGTTTATAAAGTATAAAATATTCAAACCAATACTTTGTCTGATGTGAAAACTAGCAAAGTAATTTTGTTTGTCCTTATTTAAAAAGAATGAAATTAATAAACCTATAACTGGTATGTAACTAATAATTGCAGTTTTTTTACCATCTTTTATATGCTGATTTCCCATAGAATTAAAAATTTAAAATCAATTGCTTATTTGAAAAAATACCGTACACTTTCCCATTCAATTTTGTATTGATAAACGGACTATTTTTCGAAATAGACAAAATATGCTTCTTTGTAAAAGTATATGTTTGATCAGGATTAAAGAGTGAAATATCAGCGATTTCTCCTTGAGCAATTGCCGTAGTTTTTAAACCGAAAATGGTCCTTGGTTTTGAGGTGATATTTTCAATGAATTCCTCAATCGTTAAAATAGAATTTACTGCTCCGAACAAACTTTCTAAACCAATAGTTCCGTCTTTTGCTTCGCTAAATTCCACTTTTTTATGTTCGATATCTATCGGATTGTGATCTGAAGTAATCACATCAATAACTCCAGATTTAAGTCCTTTTACTAAGGCCTTGCAATCTGCATGGGTTCTTAATGGTGGACTCGTTTTATAGTTGCTATCAAATTCATGCAGTTCATCATCCGTTAACATTAAATTATGCACTGCAACACTGCAAGAAACATCTAGACCTCTCTTTTTAGCATCCTTAATTAAGGCAACAGATTTTGCTGTAGAAATTGTTGGAATGTGCAGTTTTCCTCCGGTGTATTCTAATAAAAATAAATCTCTAGCAACTTGTAGCTCCTCTGCCAATGCAGGAATTCCTTTGAGGCCTAATTTTGTGCTGTTTACGCCTTCATGCGCAATTCCTTCGCCTGCAATTGCTTTGTTTTTTGGAAAACTCAAAACTAAACCATTAAAATTCTGTGCATATAATAAAGAAACTTTCATCAAATTATCATTTACAACAGGCTTTTTATAATCTCCGAAAGCAATGGCACCAGATTGTTGCATGTCGTACAATTCTGCCATTTCTATTCCTTCGCTTTGTTTTGTCAACGCTGCAATAGGGTATAGTTTTGTCGCAGAATTATTTGCTTTATGAATTAGAAACTCAACGGCAGATTTCGTGTCGATTACAGGATTTGTATTTGCATTTACAGCAACTGCAGTAAAGCCACTTTTTGCAGCAACCTGCAAACCATTCTCAATTGTTTCGCGTTCCTCGTAGCCGGGTTCACCAAAAGAAACACTAGTATCGAACCATCCACATGAAACATGCAGGTTCTCTCTGTTTACAATTATATATTCTTTCTGTGCCGGAATGTTCGTATCAATTTTTTTGATGCGACCGTCTTGAATTAAAATATCTTTTTTTTGCTGATGGTAAGGACTCGAAGAATC
>JBNMOF010000174.1:0-4714 GCA_051277175.1 Polaribacter sp. | reverse complement strand
TTCTTTTTTTTAGCGTATATCGTTTTACGGTACAAAGTTACTTTTGACCAATTTATAAATAAAATAAAGCAGGACAGAGCAGAAAGAGCTCTGAAAGAAGAAGAAGAAGAAGAAGAAGAAGAAGAAGTTCAATCCTCTCAAACGATTTCTTTAACTTCGGATGAAGAAAGCAAATCTGCATTTGAAAAATCTGTAATAGACTTAAAGCCCACAATTTCTAAACATTCAGATGTAACTACTAAAAAAGAAAAAATTGATTTAAAGATTGAAGCAGACAAAACACCTGTTTTAAAAACAACAATTTTCAAGGAAGAAGAAACCGCAATAGAACCTATTGTAGAAATTGATGTTGCTATTGGCAGGGAGGAAAAAAGTGTAGCAGAAAATTTATCAGATAAATTGCTAAAAGATTTTGGGGAGTTTGACCCTACACTAGAATTGGCTAATTTTAAGTTCCCTACGTTCAATTTATTGAAACAATATAATGAAACAATCTCTATAGATCCCGAAGAATTAGAAGCTAATAAAGACAAAATTGTAGAAACTTTAAAAAACTACAAGATTGGCATTGCAGAAATTAAAGCAACGGTAGGACCTACAATTACCTTGTATGAAATTGTACCAGAAGCGGGAATTAGAATTTCAAAAATCAAGAATTTAGAAGATGATATTGCATTGTCTTTATCCGCTTTAGGAATACGTATTATAGCGCCAATTCCAGGAAAAGGAACCATTGGAATCGAAGTTCCAAATAAGAAATCTACCATTGTTTCTATGTATTCTGTTATTTCATCAAAGAAGTTTCAAGAATCAACAATGGAACTACCAATTGCATTAGGGAAAACAATTTCTAATGAAACTTTTGTAGTGGATCTTGCAACTATGCCACATTTATTAATGGCAGGTGCAACTGGACAAGGTAAATCAGTTGGTTTAAATGCAGTTTTAACATCGCTATTATATAAAAAACATCCTGCTGAAGTCAAATTTATTTTAGTGGACCCAAAGAAAGTAGAATTAACATTATTTAATAAAATTGAGCGCCATTATTTAGCAAAAATACCAGACGTAGAAGACGCTATTATTACAGATACAACCAAAGTTGTTCATACACTTAATTCGCTTTGTATCGAAATGGACAATCGGTATGATTTGTTAAAAGCAGCTATGGTTCGCAATATAAAAGAATACAACACTAAGTTTAAAGCTCGTAGGTTAAATCCAAATGATGGCCACCAATTTTTGCCATATATTGTCTTAGTTATTGACGAGTTTGCAGATTTAATTATGACTGCAGGGAAAGAGGTAGAAACACCAATTGCACGTTTAGCGCAACTTGCGAGAGCTATTGGAATTCACCTAATTGTGGCAACACAAAGACCTTCTGTAAATGTAATTACAGGTATTATTAAAGCAAATTTTCCTGCAAGAATCGCTTTTCGAGTAACCTCTAAAATCGATTCTAGAACTATTTTAGATGCGGGCGGTGCAGATCAATTAATTGGTCGTGGAGATTTATTATATACTGCAGGTAATAACCTTAATAGAATCCAATGTGCCTTTGTAGATACTCCGGAAATTGAGAAAATAACTGATTTTATCGGCTCTCAAAAAGCATATGCTGAAGCTTATCAATTACCTGAATATGTAGATGATGAAAGTGGCACAAGTGTTGATATTGATATTGAAGACAGAGATAAACTATTTAGAGATGCTGCAGAAATTATAGTAACAGCCCAGCAAGGTTCTGCATCTCTTTTACAAAGAAAATTAAAATTAGGATATAACAGAGCAGGTAGATTAATAGATCAATTAGAAGCAGCCGGTATTGTTGGGGGTTTTGAAGGAAGTAAAGCGAGACAAGTTTTAGTGACTGATTTTGTTGCTTTAGATCAATTATTAGAAAACGAAAAAAAAATATAACCTCTTTTAAATAAAGGTTGATAATTATTAAATTATGAAAAAAACAGGACTCTTATTTTTAAGTCTCTTTATAACCACAGTTTCATTTTCACAGACGGATGAACAGGCGAAATCTTTATTAGATGAAGTCTCCACTAAAATGGGGTCTTATAAAAACATGTATATTGGTTTTAGTCAAACCTTAAGTAACGAAGATGCTGGAATAAAAGAAGGCGATGAGCCACCAATTAGAGGAAAAATTAATTTGCAAGGAGAAAAATACAGCTTAAATTATTTAGGTAATCAGTTTATTTACGATGGAAAAAAGCTGCATATAATTAACCATGATGAAAAAGAAATTTCTATTTCTGAAGGTGATTTAGGTGGAGACGACGGATTTATTTATCCTTCTAAATTATTAACTTTTTACAAGGAAGGCTACTCTTTACAGATGGGTAAGCAGCAAAATATAAAAGGTAGAAATATTCAGTTAGTTACCTTGAATCCTATAGATAGTAATTCAGAAATAGTAAAGGTAGAATTAGCTATAGATGCAAAAACAAAGCATATTTATAAACTTATTCAAACGGGTGCAAATGCATCAAAAACAACCTTTACCATCACTGAATTTAAAAAGAATGAAAATTTATCTCAGGATTTCTTCACTTTTAATAAATCAAAATATTTAAGTAAAAACTACACAATAGACTAATGCCTTCAATTAACAGGAAATTAGTAGCATATTTATATTTAAGAAACTACTTTTGCTACAATGAAAATTTTAGATAAATACATCTTAAAAACGTTTCTAGTTCCATTTGCAGCCACATTTTTAATTGTTTTATTTGTATTGGTAATGCAATTACTTTGGCAAACTTTTGAAAATATTGCTGGTAAGGGTATTAGCATCTTATTTATTTTAAAATTTTTATACTATACTTCGCTAAGTATTGTGCCACAAGCATTGCCTATTGCTGTGCTACTTTCCTCAATTATGGCCTTGGGAAGTTTAGGTGAAAATTACGAGTTTGCGGCAGCAAAGTCCTCAGGTATATCACTGCAGCGTTTGGTAAGACCACTTATATTTTTGACACTTATTTTGAGTGGAATCAATTTTTTATTTTTAAATAACATTTTTCCATATGCCATTTTAAAGCAACAAAACTTATACTACAATATAAAAAAGAAAAAACCCGCCTTAGCGCTAATTCCTGGCAGTTTTAATAGTGATTTACCTAATTATCAAATTAAGTTTGATGAGAAATATGGTGCAGAAAAAAACTTATTAAAAAATGTTTTAATTTATGATTTAAGTTCTAGAAAAGGAAACCAGAAGGTAATAACAGCGGAAAGAGGAAAAATTATTTCTAAAGAAGGTAGTAGGTATATGACATTTGTGCTGTATGATGGTTATTTTTATCAAGACCATACTAAGACTACAACTTCGTATTCTAAGAAAGAAAAAATGCCTGCTTCACAAGCAACATTTAAAGAATATGAGTTTAATATTGATATTTCTGATATTGTTGGCGACGGAGAATTAGATGAAGAACGTTTTAAGAATAGCTACAAAATGCTAAAACTTCAGCAACTAAATGATACAATTCCAGCTTTAAAAACTTCGTATAATGATTTGTTATTATCAAGAGCACAAAGCATTGCATCGATTTCTAAATCGAACGAATTGTACAAGTATTCAGATTCTTTAAAAATCAAAGATATAGATACAATAGGCGTCCTTGAAAACTTTAATCTAAAAGATAAAATTAAAGTTTTAAATAGTTCAAAAACAAAAATGAACAGCGCGCTGACGAATGTAAAGAATAATTTGAATAGTATTAAAAGGAAACGAAAAGTATTAAACTTTTTTGATTCTGAATACTATGGTAGAATTGCATTGTCATTTTCTTGTTTAATCCTCTTTTTTATTGGTGCTCCTTTGGGCTCCATTATTAGAAAAGGTGGATTTGGTTTGCCAATGATTTTAGCAATTGCTATCTATGTTATTTATTTCTTTGGGAATACATTGGGTAAAAATCTAGCTGAAGAAAGCTCTATATCTTCATTTTTAGGATCTTGGATATCTGCTATGGTGATGGTTCCTTTCGGAATTTTCTTAACGAGAAGAGCTACAAAAGATAAAGGATTATTTAATATTGACGCTATATTACTACCAATTAAAAATTTATTTCTAAAATTAAAATCTAAAAAAGATTTCTAAAATATGACCTCTCCATCAAATAACAAAAACACACAGCTCAATAATATTGCGGATGCAATTGAAGATATAAAAAACGGAAAAGTAATTATTGTTGTAGACGACGAAAACAGAGAAAATGAAGGTGATTTTTTAGCAGCAGCTGAAAAAACAACTCCAGAAATGATTAATTTTATGGCAACTCATGGTCGTGGATTAATTTGTGCACCGTTAACAGAAAGACGTTGCAAAGAGTTAGAACTCGGCATGATGGTTCAAAACAATACAGATCCAATGGAAACTGGATTTACCGTCTCTGTAGATTTGCGCGGAAAAGGGGTAACAACTGGGATTTCTGCGGCAGATAGAGCATTAACAATTCAAGCTTTAATTCAAAAAGACACAAAACCATTTGACTTGGCGAGACCAGGACACATTTTTCCTTTAAGAGCCAAAGAAGGTGGTGTTTTAAGGAGAACTGGCCATACAGAAGCAGCTATAGATTTTGCACGTTTGGCGGGTTTAGAACCTGCAGGTGTTATTGTAGAGATAATGAATGAAAATGGTACCATGGCGCGTTTACCTGAACTTTTAAAAGTAGCTGCTAAGTTTGAT
>JBNMOF010000173.1:0-4761 GCA_051277175.1 Polaribacter sp. | reverse complement strand
AAAGTGTGTCAGATTATTTTAGATCTGTACAATAAAGATGCAATTGTGGTAGAGCCAGCTGGCGCTTTAAGTATTGCTGCTTTAGACTCTTTTAGAGAAGAAATAAAAGGTAAAACTGTTGTTTGCATTGTGAGTGGTAGCAATAATGATATTACAAGAACTGCCGAGATCAAAGAACGTGCGATGCTATATGCTAATTTAAAACATTATTTTATTGTAAAATTTCCACAACGAGCAGGTGCTCTAAAAGAGTTTGTAGCAGAAATTTTAGGTCCCAATGATGATATTACACACTTTGAATACACTAAAAAAAATAACAGAACAAACGGTGCTGCGGTGGTTGGTTTAGAATTAAAATCGGCAAAAGACTTAGCACCTTTAATTCTTCGAATGAAAGAGAAGAATTTCTTTGGCGATTATTTAAATGACAAACCAGATTTGTTTCAATTTTTGGTATAGTGTTGGTATATTGAACATATCTCTGGTAAAACACGAAATGCTTTTCGTGTTTTAGAAAAAAATTAAGATATTTTTTAGTTATTTTTAGTTAATTTTGATGTGTAGACAAAGACCTGCTATTTTACATATTATTTATTATTTTTTTAATCAAAAAACTCGATTTTTTGTCAAACTCAACTTATGAAGAATACATTTAAAGAAATTCCGAACGAATATAAAATTACTTCACTTGTCAATCAAAATACCTACTTAGTGGACGGTGAATTGAAAGAGTGGAAAGGTGCAAGTGCAGCGGTGTACTCAACAATTTCATCAACTAAAGAATACAAACCAACATTATTAGGAACGGTGCCAGATTTAACTGGAGAGGAAGCGCTTGATGCATTAAACGCTGCGTCTAAGGCTTACGCTAGAGGTCAAGGTTTGTGGCCAACAATGAAGGTAGAGGGTAGAATTGCGGCTATGGAAAAATTTGTGGTACAAATGAAAACCAAAAGAGCAGAAATTGTAAAATTATTAATGTGGGAAATCGGAAAAACGTTGCCCGATTCAGAAAAGGAATTTGACAGAACAGTAGAATATATCTACGATACGATTGAAGATTACAAAAAAATGGATAGAGATTCTGCTAAATTTCAAAAAAATAGCGGAGTTCGTGCACACATAAGAAGAGGTCCTTTGGGAGTTGTTTTGTGCTTGGGACCTTACAACTATCCCTTAAATGAAACTTTTGCTTTGTTAATTCCTGCTTTAATTATGGGAAACACTGCTGTGTTTAAGCCGGCAAAACATGGTGTTTTATTATTATCACCATTATTAGAGGCATTTCAAACAAGTTTTCCCGCTGGTGTTGTAAATATTATTTACGGTAGAGGTAGAACTTTAGCTACTCCAATAATGAAATCTGGTCTTGTAGATGTTTTAGCCTTGATAGGTAATAGCACATCTGCAAATGCAATACAGGCAAATCATCCTTTTAAAAATAGGTTGCGTTTGGTCTTAGGTCTAGAGGCTAAAAATCCAGGAATTGTTTTGCCAGACGCAGATTTAGATTTGGCAATTAACGAATGTATTTCTGGGGCCACTTCATTTAACGGACAGCGTTGTACCGCTTTAAAAATATTATATGTTCATGAAGATATTGTCGAAGAATTTAACAAGCGTTTTACAGAAAAAGTAGATGCTCTTAAATTTGGGAATCCTTGGGAAGATAACGTAAAATTAACGCCTTTACCAGAGCCAGGAAAACGAGCATACATTCAAGAATTAATTGACGATGCGCTCGTAAAAGGTGCGAAAGTAATCAATAAAAAAGGAGGAGAAACCTCAGAAAATTATATTTTTCCAGCAGTATTATATCCCGTCTCTAAAGACTCTAGAGTTTTTGAAGAAGAACAATTTGGTCCAGTGGTGCCGATTGTTTCGTTTAAAAATATTCAAGAACCTTTAGATGATATGGCAGCTTCTAATTACGGACAACAAGTAAGTGTTTTTGGAAGTGAAGTGAAGACCTTGGCACCATTAATTGATACACTAGTAAATTTAGTATGTAGAGTGAATTTAAATAGTGCTGCGCAACGTGGACCAGATGTATATCCTTTTACAGGAAGAAAAGATTCTGCAGTGGCTACTTTGAGCGTGCATGATGCATTGCGTTCTTTCTCTATTAGAACCTTCTTGGCAGCAAAAGACACCGAGTATAACAATGCAATTTTACAAGAATTGCTGGATAAAAAAACATCTAATTTTATCAGTACAGATTATATTTTATAGTTGCGTTTTAGTACGCTATTAAACAAAAAAAACCTCCTTATTGGAGGTTTTTTTTATGTGTTAAAACAGTACTATTAGGTTGTCGCAATTTTGTATTCAATAACCTTTTAAACTTTAACTGTAAACATAGGTTTTAGCGCTTTTTTAGATAAGTTTTTGGTAACACTTGCCGTAAATAAGTGGGAAAGTCCACTTCTACCATGTGTGCTCAACGCTATTAAATCGACTTCTTTATCCCTAGAAAAATTGATAATTCCTTTCTCTACGGAAATGTCATTATAAATATGCAGAGTATGCTTAGGTAAATGATACCCTTTTATAAAATCTTTCAAGCTTTCCTCTGCACTTTGAGTGCTTTCGAAATCTGATGGCGTATTTATTTTTAATAAATGAATTTCACTGTCAAAAGCATTGGCAAATTCTAAAAATTTGCTGAATACTTTTTTATTTTCGTTTTTAAAATTAGATGCAAAAACTAAATTATTTAACTTAAATTTTTTACTATCTCTTTTTACAGCAATAACAGGAATTTTAGAAGTTCTTACAACTTTTTCTGTGTTAGAGCCAATCATTATTTCGTCAAATTCAGAATGCCCTTTAGACCCCATTATAATTAGGTCTGCATCAATTTTCTCAGCATATTTTTTAATACCTTCAAAAGCATTATTTATTTTTATAAAATACTCAACAGTAATATCTTCAGAAAAAAAACTTTTTTTAAATTCTAATATTTTTTCTCTTGTTTTTCTTAGATACAACATGCTTTCTGGAACACTAAACTTACTATTAAATCCCATATCTACAACTCCCGAAGGAAGCTCAATTAGGTGAATAAGATATACTGTGGCACTGGTTTTTTCGGCAATCATAGCTGCCATTTTAGCAGCATATTCAGACGGTTTAGAAAAGTCGATGGGAACTAAGATTTTTTTCATAAGTCAGAAATTAAAGTTAAAATATTCAAGGTACCTAAAGTTACAAAAAAATAATGAATTCGAGTTGGTTTGGTAAATCATAAACAATTCGTATATTTGCACCGAAATTTGTGGTAAACGAAGAAGGAAGGGGACTCAAAAGTCCCCTCTTTTTATACTTTATTTTAAGATTTAATATGAATCAAACAGCAGTAAAAGACATAGTAGATATAGCATTGGCACTTAATGAGTCTTTGTATCTTATAGAATTATCAATATCTGTAAACAATAAAGTTCAAGTTGTTGTAGATGGTGATAATGGTGTGTCGTTAAGTGAATGTATGCGTATAAGCAGGGTTATTAACGATAATTTTGATAGAGAAGTAGAAGATTTCTCTTTAGAAGTTACTACACCAGACATTGCGCATCCGTTAAAAGTAAAGAGGCAGTATATTAAGAATTTGAATAGAATTCTTAAGGTGAAAACAGCAGAAGAAGAAATTGAGGGTACTTTAGTAACGGCAGATGAAGACAAAATTGTGCTACAATGGAAGGCAAGAGAGCCAAAACCCGTTGGTAAAGGAAATGTTACTGTAGAAAAAACCGTAACTTTAGAGTATACAGAGATTAAAGAAGCAAAAGTGAAAATCTTATTTTAAGAAAAAGCGTAATGGAGAATATAGCATTAATTGATTCGTTTTCAGAATTTAAAGATAATAAAAGTATAGACAGAGTAACACTAATGTCTATTTTAGAAGAGGTTTTTAGAGCTACTTTGAAACGAAAGTTTGGTTCTGATGATAACTTTGATATTATTATTAACCCAGATAAAGGAGATTTAGAAATTTGGAGAAATAGAGTGGTGGTTGCAGATGGCTTCTCTGAAGATGATAACGAAGAAATTGAACTAGCAGAAGCAAGGTTAATTGAACCAGATTTTGAAATTGGCGAAGATGTTTCTGAAGAAGTGAAGTTGATTGATTTAGGAAGAAGAGCTATCTTAGCATTGCGTCAAAACTTAATTTCAAAAATCTATGAACATGATAGCACAAATATATTCAAGCATTTTAAAGAATTAGAGGGCGAATTATATACTGCAGAAGTGCACCATATTCGTCACAATGCAATTATTTTGTTAGATGATGATGGTAATGAGATTGTATTGCCTAAGAGTGAACAAATACGTTCAGACTTTTTTAGAAAAGGAGACTCTGTTAGGGGTGTTATAAAAACAGTAGAATTAAGAGGAAATAAGCCAGCAATTATTTTATCTAGAACGTCTCCAGACTTTTTAAATAAATTATTTGAGCAAGAAATTCCTGAAGTTTTTGATGGATTAATCACTGTAGAAAGAGTTGCAAGAATACCAGGAGAAAAGGCAAAAGTAGCGGTAGATTCTTATGATGATAGAATAGATCCTGTTGGAGCTTGTGTTGGTGTAAAAGGTTCAAGAATTCACGGTATTGTTCGTGAGTTAGGGAATGAAAACATTGATGTTATTAATTATACTAAAAATGAGCAATTATTTATTTCAAGAGCATTAAGTCCTGCAAAAGTGACTTCAATGGAAATTGAAATGTATGAAGAAGAGAGAAATGGTAAAAAAGGGCGTGTA
>JBNMOF010000172.1:0-4806 GCA_051277175.1 Polaribacter sp. | reverse complement strand
TAAATAAAATAGGAAGCATCAATAAAATAAAAAAAATATATGCTCGATTAGAACAAAATGAGCAACGGATACCAACAAATAAAGAAATAGCAAAACAATTAGAAATGACTGAAACAGAAGTCGAGCTGTCTTTAAAAAATTCTGGAAAACATATCTCTATGGACGCCCCTTTTAAAGAAGGTGAAGATTCTAATTTATATAATATATTACAGTCTGGAGAATCACCTAAACCAGACAAAGAGTTAATGAATCAATCTTTAACTATAGAAATAAACAGGGTCTTGGAAAGGTTGTCCTATAAAGAAGCGCAAGTAATCAAAATGTATTATGGTATTGGCCTACCCTCTCCTTATAGCATGACTGAAATTGGTGATCTATTTGACTTATCTATAGAAAGGGTTCGTCAATTAAAACAAAAAGCAATTAGAAGCCTACAATCTACGTCTAGGACACATTTATTAAAGTCTTATTTAGGTTAATGCTTGACTTACTTAGATTAAACAAGTTATTTGTTTTAAAATAAATAATGAAAAAAGGGAGTAATTCGCTCCTTTTTAGTTTTCATAGGCCTATTATTTAGGTTCTAGTAACAATACTATCTTATTAAAATCTGCTGCACTATTAATTACGGTTCTGTATTCTTCATACATAGGCACTGTTACAATATTTTCTCTATAATGTTCATCTGCAATTACCGTTAACGTGTTTCCATTTAATTTATAAGAAGATTTAAATGAAAACAGTTCTTCATCATTTTTGGCATACAAATTGTCTATATTGATGTCTTCTAAATTAGTGATTTTATAGCCTTCAGGAATATGAATGGTAAGTGTTCTAAAATAACTTCTGTGAAATTGCTCTTCTAAAGGTAGTACTCTCTCTTTTTCTTGATATAATTGTACTTGTTGCCCTATTAAATCTCCTAATTTAAATAAATACTTTCTTCCTGCCTTTTCTACAAAGGCTTCCGTTGTAAAATCTACAATAAATTGTAATGGTTTTACACCAAACAATTCAGAATCATCATTTACTATTTTTCTAGTTTGTATCTCTAACTCTTTTGTAATATTTTCTATAAAATTATCGACCAATTCATCTCTTTTTTCTCCTTGGATTAAATGCATAAAAGGCTGAATATTCATGGCATAATATCCGCTGAAAGCTCTATCAAAATTAACGATATTTTCTGTTAAATTTTCTGTATTGAAATCGATCGTTACTTTCATAATATCAATAATTTCTTCTGCTTTTACGGGTTCTATATATTTAATTTCACCAACGGCAGATTTAAAGTCACCGATAACCACTTCTTTCATAAATAACCCATAATTATCCATCATATATGGCATCGGAAAACCAAATCGTGTACCAGATGCATTTGGTGATAGGTACTTTTTAGATTTTGGAAAATACAGTAAAAAGTCGGTTAAGAAATTAGTTGCCTCAAACTCTGTATCGAACTTCATTTGTTTTCTATCGGTGGTTAAAACAAGTTCGTGCTTTACATTTAACAATCTTAAAACAGCAATATATAATTTTATTACCCCAGTTTCGTTCGCTACTTTTTTCGTCAAAATTTGATCTAAATCCTTTAAATCATCGCTATAAACATCTTGCGAATAGATATTTACTTTAATAAAAAAATCTAATTTTCTAGCGATGCTTTCTTCATTTGCATTCTCTGGTAATTCCAACTCCTTAATAAAACCACTCAGCAGACCTTTTGTTTTTTTTGAATAATCTGGATAATAAGTGCTGTACAAATTCTGTGAAACATTGCTATAAGAAACCATATCATTGCCCTTACCTGCCGTATTTTTATCAATTTTGTACACAAGAAAAGCTCTTGAAGCGTTGAACGGGGCTTGGTATTCGCTTTCTAATTTTTCAATTTTAGCAACGTGCAATTTATAATGCAATTTTTCTGTCGTTAAAGTATCTCTTTCTACCTCTGGCAAATCGTTAAAGCTCTTAAATTTAAACAATAAATTACTCGGAGAGAATAAATCGAATTCAACTTTATCTTTCTTATAGGAATCTTGAATGTACACTTTGTCACCGGTATAACTTGGTGACCTTTTTACCACATACATATACTCGATAAAACTTCCTTTTGTAATTCCTTCTAAAGCATAATATTTATAGGTTCTGCCCGTTTCCTCATCTTCTGAAGTGAGTATTTTAGATTGATCTAGATTGATCAATTTTCCATCTGGAGTAATAACTCTTGCTTTGTTTACCTGTAATTCTGCTCTAGACGAAAATGGTAAATAAATTTTATTATATTCCTCTATCGCATCATCAGAATTTAGCCATAAAACTTTATGTTCTAAAAAATACTCGACCAAGTCTTTCTTCTGAAAATAAAACTCTGTAACCGTTTTTTCTTTAACAGCAATCATATCTTCTGTACTTCCTTCTTCCACGACATAACTGGGGTTTTCTTCCCAATCATAACTTTCAAAATAAGGAGCGTCTTGTGAAAATACCATCTGAAAAGTACATAATACAGCAACTAATAAACTAATTTTAATCTTCATAATTCTTATTTATTCTTTTTTTAAAACTACAATTTCTTTATAGTTTCTTTCAATTTTTTTAATCTGTTTATTTACTTCTTTTTGTTGTGCTAAAGTTAAAATTAAGAAGTTTAATTCAATGGTTTGATTGTAAATTACTGTATTCTCTTTTACTACATAGGTAATCTCACAAGTCATAAAATCATTTGAAACCGTTATATCTTCTGGCACAAAATCTATACTATAACCTGTTGGGATTTCTAATTTAGTAGTGTACCCAAAATATCTCTTATAATCATATTCTATGGCATTTTCGCGCTTTTTATCCGTTTTATAATAAGATAAGTCTTTGTTTAGATTTAGATTGATGTAAATTTCGTCTCCTAAATTTTTAGCATAATCTTTAATTTCAAAATCATAATCTACTATAAAATCATTGTCATAATGATATTTATTCGTCTCTTTAAAACGGCTCACTAAAAATTTATTATTTCCTTTTTCAAACGTGCTATTATAAAATTGTTTCAATTTAGTTTGTGTATTCTCGTTTTCTAGGGCATTAAAAACATCAATCTTCGGATAGCCAGAAATAATTGTTTTACCAGATCCAATAACACTTCCGTTTTCAATTTTTATAGTTGTACTATCTACAACTGCATTTTGTTTTGCATCAATAACGGGTACTTTTTTAATCTTAAATTCTTTCCCATAAGAAACCAATGCTTCTTTTCCTTGAATAAAAGAAGTCGGAATTCCGAATTTAATATATCTACCTGTTGCGTCTAAATAGTAAGTTCTTCCATTGTTTTCATACGAAAGAATCATGTGGTTATCTACCACCGGCGTTGGCACTTCTTCATAGGTATAAGGAATACTTCTGGTACCAATCCAAGTTAAATTTCCTTTTACACCTGCAATTTCTAACATTCTGTAAAGTATGCTGGAATTGTCTTTACAATCGCCATATTTCTTTCTAAAAACCTCGTTAGATTCTCTTGGTATAAAACCTCCGAGCGCATACTCGAAAGCAATGTATTTTATATTTTTCTGCGCCCAATAATAAATAGCTTTTACCTTTTCTAATTCAGTCTTTTTATCTGAAGTAATTTCGGCTACTAAAGTAACCAATTCTTGATTTGGCGCTTCTACATTTACCTGTTCTACCAAAGAATAATACCAACCATATAAATCTGATACTTCCCCTAACAATCTTTTGTTTTCTTTTTTAATTTTATAGGATGTGATGATCGGAACAATATGTGGCAAAATTGTTTTAAAACTTGGTGCATTTGCCTCATATTCGAATGCTGACTGGTCATTTAGTTCCCAACTATAAATTATTTTCCCCCTTTTTTCTTCTTTTTTGAATTTTATTTTGTCATCAGAAACATTAAATTTCCTAAATTCTAAATTCACGCTTTTATCTGCAATAATCGTTACTTTATTTTTTTTAACAGGATAATAATCTCCAAAATAAAAAGGCATTAAAAAACGAGGGTTCTTAATTTTCTGAGAATATTTTAATTTTGATTTTGATCCTTTTTTTAAATTCGGGTACACAAAATTTAAAGACTTTGTATCATCATAAAAAGATTGATTCAACTCGTCCTTTTCCGTGAATTTTTCTACTGCTGTTTCCACATATTCGCTGTCTTCAAAAGAAAGTGAATACGCTTCAATCTCATTAAGCTCAAAAAAAGTAGAGAAATTTAATCTGCTTTTAGAATTATACGTGGCAGATTCGTTTAAATACAAATCTTCTTCAACAAAACCTTGATTTATTTCTAAGCCAACCTTGGTCACTTTGATCGTAATGACCGTTTCTTGTTGTAAACGAATTTTTGTCTCTTCTGGATGTAGTTTGCTAAACTTTAAAAAATCAGCAGAATACTGGCCATGTAAACCTGTTACTACAAATAAAAACAGCGCAATTAAACTTGATTTATAAATTTTCAATCGTGTATATTTTTCCATTAAAATAGTCCTTTTTCTTTTTTAATTTTCCTACTTCATCATAAAAAAATGACATTCCGTGTTCTATATCATTTGAAAACATTTTTTCTTCTTTCTTATTTCCGTTTTGATAATAAGTAGTATTTTTTCCATGTTTCTCATTATGGCGATAAGTAGTCTCTTCTTTTATCTTTCCATTCAAAAAATATTCTTTGACAAGCCCGTTATATTTGCCATTTAAATATGGAAATTCACTTTCTATATTACCATTGTAAGAATACGATATAAATTCATCTACGATATCTCCAAATTTATATTCCATACTTATAGAAGG
>JBNMOF010000171.1:0-4818 GCA_051277175.1 Polaribacter sp. | reverse complement strand
TTTTGGATGTTGGGTGTGGGAACCCAAGTTTTCTAAAAGCATGCCAGCGAGAGTTAAAATGCCAAACGATGGGGATTGATTTTAGTGATGAAGGATGGAAAGAGCAAATTGGCCAATTTAAGGGAATAGATTTACAGGTTGCAGAAATAAAAGACCTTTCCATTAATTTACAGCCAGACGTAATAACGATGTGGCATTATTTAGAGCATGATTACACACCATTAGAAAACCTTACCTATTTAAAATCGATTGCTAAACCAGCTACAACACTTATAATTGAAATTCCAAATTTTGATTCAGCAAGTAGAAAAAAATATAATGCAAACTGGGCAGGTTGGCATACGCCACGCCATACGTCTTTGTTTTCGCCAAATAACATAAAACTGTTATTAGACAAAAGCGGTTGGGAGGTTTCAGAGCTATTAACCTACGGTACTTTAAATCCTTATTTACTTTTTTGGATGAGCGAGATGGAACAAAAAGGAATTCAGTGGACAAAAAATATGGAAAATGAATTTTTGAATTTTGTAACAGGAATGCTTCAGTTTGTGCCGACAAAATGGAACGAGAAGAAATCATCTTTGGGTGTTATGACCATTATTGCAAGACCAAAATAAGTTTTTTTAAAAAATCAAAAGATCTTTTCCTTCCCAAGTTCCCATAGATTTATAGGGTTGAAATCTAGAAAAAAGTTCCTCCGAATACCAGTCATACTTTCGCGTTCTTTTGATGGCCTCTTTATGTTGTTTACTTTTGTAAGCAAACTGTTTTACAGACTCAAAGTCTTTCCACAAACTAAAAGTCGCCATTTGAATGACGGGAACTTCACCTACACCCTTGGTGTAAATCAATCCTTCATTTCCGTCTAATCCCTCTTCGGAAGTAGGTACATATTTCCAAAATCGAAGAAGCCAATTCCATTTGATAGTTGCGCGAGTAATCACTGCAATGGGTAAACTGGGGTCTAAATCAGTTGCTTTTTCAAATGGATTTTTACCAACCCAGGTTCCACCTGCAGAAATGTTTTTCATGTAAAGTGTAAACAACTCTTCCGTATGATCTTGGTATCGTTTCATTAAATCAGAAGCGCTAAAAAAAGTATGAGCAGCTTCTTCAGATTCCCAGACTTGAAGTAGACAATAAACAGACCAATCTGGAAACGGGTTAAAGCCCCTACCTTTGCCGCTGCCCATTAATCGATAAAAACTTAGACCGCTTACTTTCGTTAAATCTTTATTGGCAAACTGCATCATTTTAAAGGCCCAAAATTTATTTTTTAGTGAAGTATATTTAAAAAAACTAATGGTTGTTATTTGTGTACTCATTCTAATAATAATTTGAATTAATTCTTTGGTTACTTAAGAGTGAATATTAAAATTAATATTTGGTGACTATCATTTAATCTTAGGGGATTAAGAGATATAATGTACCAAAAAATAATAACTGAGCGATGAAAATAACAAAGCTAATTTTTGTATTTATTTTCGGATGGAAAGCATAAATTATACTGTGAATAATAACACTTGTTGCGAACCACATTACAAAATTTTGAATCGGAATTATATTATTTTCCCAACTCCAAAATTCTAATTCCATAGCAACCGGTTCAATAAAAAAATCTAAGCCTGTCATTAAAAGGGCAGAGATCGTGATGAGGACCAATGGTTTTTTAGTGAAGTATTGAACTACACCATGTGCACTTAGCGATAAAAACAACCAATTTACTCCTATTAGTAAAGGTGTTTCAAAAACTTTAATTCCGAATAAATTTCCATAAGAATAGTTTCCAAAGAGCAAGCCTGTAGCAACTCCAATTGCTTCTACGGAATACCCAATAACAAAAATCATTAAAGAAAGGATTAAAAATCGTTTGCTAAAATCATTGTTTATTTTATAAAAAACAAATAGTGTAAGTAATAAATTAAGGGGTGAAAGAGGCAGAAAGAACGGTTTAAATTCATCGAAGGATATTCCGACAATTCCAAAAAAATAGAATAAAACCAAAAGAATAATCCATCGGTTTTCTGTGGCAATATTTTTTATCATTTTATTTCTTTATCAATATTTTTTGCGGATAGTAAAGTTAAAAAACTCTGGCTATTGTGAAACATATTATCACCGCAAAATATGGGCATTATTATTCAATAGTAAAGGTAGGAATTTTTAAAAGGTACTATTTGTTTTTGATTTTTTATTTTTAATAACCTTTTTAAAATAGGAGTTACAGAAATCTTAGATACGTTTTTCTTGTTTTGAATCAAACGTATCCATTGGCAAAGCTTTTTACGAGTGCTTATAATACTGGTATTATCGAGAATAAACTTTAAGAATCTGTAAAACCTATTTCATTTTTTTAAAAATTGTGATTCAGAATCTTAGTCCTCATTAAAGAATTCAATTTTACAATCCATTTCTTCATTTAGAAACTCCTCTTTATGCATAAAATATTCTGAGGTGATTAAACGATAACTCGTTTCATTTTGTTCCAAATCCCAAATAATATCGTTTGCTTCTACAAATTCTTCTTCTCCATTTAATTGTTTTCCAAACAAACGTAGTATTATATTATGACTGTCTAAATTTTTCGCAAAACATTTTAACACAATTTCTTTAGTGATTTTTTTATCGGCATGAAATAAAGGGGTGATTTCAAAATCGACAACCGTTGCTTTTGTATTTGGGAACTTTCCATTAAAAGCTTTATATAATAATTGATTCACGTTAAAAAGTTCTTTGTGCAAACCAATTTTAGGATATTCTTCGGAAATTTTATCTACCAACATTTCATAGGAAAGAGAATCTATTTGTCCTTTATTTAAATAAGCACCCAATTTATAATCCAATACAATTGTAGCAGCTTCACTTGGGTCTTTATCAGCAATTGCCATAAAAAGTAATTCTCTTAACTCTTTCATATCGTTAATATCATTATTGGCAAAATCAAACCGCACTAAAAGGGCTTTAAAGTCTTCAACATTCCATACCTCAGAAAGTTCGTCAACTGTAGAAATTTTATGTATTTTTATAGCGTATTTCATTTTTTTATTTCAATTTTGAATGAGTAATTTAAAATACATTTTTTTAATTTCAAAAACAATTTTTTCTATAAATATATTATGACTGCAGAAGAAAAAATATTACAACTTCGAGACGATTTAAATACGCACAATTACAATTATTATGTGCGAGATAACGCAACAATTTCTGATTTTGATTTTGATATAAAGCTAAAAGAATTAGAGCAATTGGAAAAAGAGTATCCAGTTTTTTTCGATGTTAATTCTCCAACACAAAGGGTAGGAGGAACCATCACTAAAAATTTTAATACAGTTGTCCATAAAAATAGAATGTATTCTCTAGACAATTCATATTCAAAAGAAGATTTGATTGATTGGGAAAAAAGAGTTGAAAAAGTTTTAGGGGCCACAGATTTAGAATTCACTTGCGAACTAAAATTTGATGGAGCTTCTATAAACTTAACGTATGAAAATGGTCAATTTATAAAAGCAGTTACTCGCGGAGACGGATTTCAAGGTGATGAAGTAACAAATAATATAAAAACAATTCGTTCAATCCCTTTATCCATAAAAAAAGATTTTATTTCTAATTTCGAAATGCGAGGAGAAATTGTCTTACCGATAGACGGTTTTATTAAAATGAATGAAGAGCGTGTTGCAAATGGAGAGGAAGAATACAGGAACCCTAGAAATACCGCCAGCGGAAGTTTAAAATTACAGGATAGCACAGAAGTTGCAAAAAGACCATTAGATTGTTTACTGTATCAGGTTGTAACCTCAGAAAGAAAATATAAAACACATTTCGAGAGTTTAGAAAATGCAATAGGAGTTGGTTTTAAAGTCCCTAAATCAATAAAATTAACTAAATCCATAGATGAGGTTTTTGATTTCGTAAATTATTGGGATGTGGAAAGACACCAGTTACCTTATGAAACGGACGGAATTGTTATAAAAGTAAATAATTTACAACAGCAAGAAGAGTTAGGGTATACTGCAAAAGCTCCAAGATGGGCAATTGCGTATAAATTTAAAGCAGCACAAGTTGCTACAATTTTAAATAAAATTACGTATCAAGTGGGTAGAACTGGTGCAATTACACCTGTGGCAAATTTAGATCCAGTGCAATTGGCAGGAACCACCGTAAAACGAGCGTCTTTGCATAATGCAGATCAAATTGAAAGATTAGACATTAGAGAACAGGATACGGTTTTTGTTGAAAAAGGAGGAGAGATTATTCCAAAAATTATTGCGGTAGATTTTACAAAACGTCCAGAAAATTCAGAACCAACAAAGTATGCAACCAATTGTCCTGAATGCAATACTGTATTGGCAAGAAAAGAAGGAGACGCAAAACATTACTGTCCGAATGAGTTTGGCTGTGCACCACAAATTACAGGGAGAATTCAACATTACATTTCTAGAAAAGCAATGGATATTGATGGTTTAGGTGGTGAGACGGTAGATTTATTGCGCAAAGAAGGTTTGATTCAAAATTATGCAGATTTATATGATTTAAAAGTTGCACAAGTAATTCCGTTGGAAAGAATGGCAGAGAAATCTGCTCAAAATATGATTAAGGGAATCGAAAAGTCAAAGGAAATTCCATTTGAAAAAGTGTTATTTGCTCTTGGAATTCGATTTGTTGGAGAAACAGTGGCTAAAAAATTAGCGAAGTATTTTAAATCGATAGACCGTTTAATGGCTGCAACTTTTGAAGAATTGATTCATGTAGACGAAATTGGAGATAGAATAGCGCAGAGTATTATTGATTTCTCGTCAGATCTAGGAAACATGCAGTTAA
>JBNMOF010000170.1:0-4828 GCA_051277175.1 Polaribacter sp. | reverse complement strand
TTATTTATGAATATAGAGAGATCGAAATCTATGATGTAGAGAAAAATTAAAACTAAAATTGTGATAATAATTAAAAGTGTTCTGTTTGTTCTTTTATCAGAATTTTTTAAATCGCCGATGGCATCTCCAAATTTACCTTTAATCCCTTTGTTTTTTCCAGTTGTCGTTCTATAAAGATCTAGTTTGTGCTCGATTTTAAAAGGACTTCCTTCACCTTTATAATATCGAGGTTGGTAATCAAATTTCTTGTTTGTACGTTTTAAAAATCCCATAATTTTAGAAATAATTGGTACATCAGTTTTTAAAATGAATCAATTTTTGTACCAATAATGTAAACAGTTCAAATTTAAAGAATTTAACGGAGTTCGCCTACATAAGATGTTAAAAGTATTCTTAAATTATGCAAGGCTTTCTCACCTTTTAGGCTTCGGAAAAAAGGAATACGTTAGATCTAATAGGATAGAAAATTTTGCGGTAAAAAGTTTAAACTTAAAAACCGATGTGCTCTTTTGTTCTGTCTATATTTTTTAAGGCGGCCATTTTCACTGCGGCAACAGCACATTCTATTCCTTTATTTCCTAAGTTTCCACCAGATCTGTCTAAAGACTGCTGTTTTGTATTATCAGTTAATACACAGAAAACTACAGGAACATCATATTTAATGTTTAAATCTACAATTCCTTGTGTAACTCCTTCACAAACAAAATCGAAATGTTTTGTTTCCCCTTGAATTACATTTCCAATGGCAATAATAGCATCTACTTTCTGTGATTGAATCATTTTTTTACAACCAAAAACCAATTCAAAACTTCCGGGAACATCCCAAGAAATAATATTTTCTTGCGTTGCGCCACAATCTATTAAAGTTTCAATGGCTCCCTTTTGAAGGTTTCTGGTAATTTCTGGATTCCATTCAGAAACAACAATCCCAAATCGAAAAGATTTCGCATTTGGGATTGTTGTTTTATCGTAATAAGATAAGTCTGTCGTAGCCATTTTATTTAGTATTTAGTTTTTAGCACTCAGTGAGCAACTGCTAACTGACACTATTTTTACTAAAAATTATTGTTTAGCGTATTTAGCAGCATTTATAAATTTCGCAACATCTCTACCTTGGTCAGATGTTGGGTAGTTCTCTTTAATTTTAGTAAATAAAGATTCCGCTTTGTCAAACCTTTCTAATTCCATTGCAGTCATTCCTGCTTTGTATAAAAATAAAGGCGATGTAAAAGCATTGTCTTTTTTATTTGCTGCTTTTTGATAGTATTCTAAAGCTTGCTCTGGCTGATTAATGTCTGCAAAAGCATCTCCAACAGCACCTAAGGTAACAGGACCTAGCATTTCATCATTAGAATTAAACTTTTCTAAATATTCAATTGCTTTATCATATTGTTTCATTTCTAAATAAGAGACACCTGCATAATAGTTTGCTAAATTACCCGCGTTTGTTCCGCTGAAAGAGTCTGAAATGTCTAAGAAGCCATATTTACCGTCTACTCCTTCCAACCCTAAAGTTAATAAAGAATCTATACCTGAACCTGCTGTAGAAGCCTGGTCATAGTATTTTCTTGGAAAAGCCAATTCATTTGAAGCTTCAATTTCATTTGGTTCAGAGATATATTTTGTATACCCTAAATATCCTAAAAATATAACTACAACAGCTATTAATGCAGAGAATAAAGGTTTGCTATTCTTCTCAATCCATTGCTCAGATTTTGAGGCTGTTTCTTCTAAAGTATTTAAAACTCCAGCTGTTTCGAATTCAGATTCGTCAAACGTTTGTTGTTCTTTTTTACCTTCCGCTTTAAATTTCTTCTTGTATGTAGCCATATTTCCTTAAATTGTTGGCGACAAAAATAGTTTTTTTAATTGGATTTTAAAAGGAGATAATTCGCAAAATTTTCAATAATTTGCAATTCGTTTTAAAGAACTTTATTTATTCATGTATTTACAGAAACTTTCTCTAGTTAATTTTAAGAATTTAGAATCGCAATCTTTTGATTTTCAGCAGAAAATTAATTGCTTTGTTGGAAACAATGGCGTTGGTAAAACCAATATTTTAGATGCTATTTATTATTTATCTTTTGCAAAAAGCTACTTTAATTCTGTCGCAATTCAGAATATTAGACATGGGGAAGCTTTTTTTATGATAGAGGGCGACTATATTTTAAATGACAGAACAGAGAAAATTGTTTGCAGTTTAAAAAAAGGACAAAAGAAAGTTTTAAAACGAAATGGTAAGAGTTATGAGAAGTTTTCTGAACATATAGGACAGTTGCCTTTGGTTATTATTTCTCCTGCAGACAGAGACTTGGTTACAGAGGGCAGTGATACGAGAAGAAAATTTATAGATGGGGTTATTTCTCAACAAAATAAAAGTTATTTAAAAGACTTGTTGTCTTATAATAAGGTTTTGAGTCAGAGAAACGCATTGTTAAAATATTTTGCGGCGAATAGAACTTTTGATGCTTTAAATTTGGAGGTTTACAATGAGCAACTTTGTGAGTATGGGTTTCGGATTTATGAGGTAAGAAAAGCATTTCTTGAAAAATTTATTCCTATCTTTAATGAGAAGTATCAAGTAATATCTGATGACAAAGAACATGTCAACCTTATTTATAAAAGTCAGTTAAATGATTTTTCTATGAAAGATTTATTACAAAAATCTTTAGATAAAGATAAAATATTGCAATATACTACCGCAGGAATCCATAAAGATGATTTAAGTTTTGAAATTGGTGAGTATCCCATTAAAAAATTTGGTTCTCAAGGGCAACAAAAATCATATTTAATTGCATTAAAGTTTGCGCAGTTTGAGTTTATCAAGCAGCAGGCGAATGTGGTTCCTATTTTATTATTAGATGATATTTTTGACAAGCTAGATGAAAGCCGAGTGTTACAAATTATCAATTTGGTAAATAATGACGAGTTTGGACAAATTTTTATTACAGACACGCATTCAGAAAGGACGGAGAATATTGTAAAACAAAGTAATAAACCCTATCAGATTTTTAACCTTTAGAAGTCAGTGCAAGAAAGAATATCGAAGTAGTCTATTTATAAGTATTCACAAGATTGTCACATCCCGCGAAAAAGCGTGATTTGCAATAATAAACCATAAGAAATGTCCAAAAGAGAAAACGATTCTTTTTCTATAGAAGATTTAATGCAGCTTTTTATCAAAGAAAATAATTTGACAAAAGGAATGCAGAAAATTAAGATTGAAGAAACTTGGATTAAAATGATGGGACAAGGAGTTGCAACGCACACAACTTCTGTGAAATTGCAAAATAAAACCTTAATTATTCAGTTAACATCTTCCGTTTTGCGTGAAGAGTTAAGTTACGGAAAAGATAAAATTGTAAAAATGATGAATGAAGAAATAGGAGAGGAAGTTATTTCTAAATTGATGTTGGTTTAGGTTGCTAAAATAAATGCATTAATTTTTAGTAGATAACGCATCATTTCAAGTCGCTTGAATACTGTTTTTTTTAAAAATATAGGGTTATAAGACAAAACTCGCAACAATGAAGTTGCGAGTTTTATTTTATAAGTTGGTACTAAGAATTTCTATAATTTCTTAAAATTGCTCTCTTCCAGAAAAGTGAAAGTTTCCTTCTATTTGAGCATTTTCGTCAGAATCAGAACCATGTACAGCATTTTCTCCCATAGAAGTTGCATATAATTTTCTAATAGTTCCTTCAGCAGCATCAGCAGGATTTGTAGCACCTATTAAGGTTCTAAAATCGTCTACAGCATTGTCTTTTTCTAAGATTGCAGCTACAACGGGTCCACGTGTCATAAATTCTACTAGTTCACCAAAAAACGGACGCTCATTATGCACTGCATAAAAAGTTTCAGCATCTGCTTTTGTCATTTGTGTCTTTTTCAAAGCTACAATTCTAAATCCTGCAGCGTTTATTTTGTCTAAAATTGCTCCAGTATGACCGTTTTCTACAGCATCTGGTTTAAGCATTGTAAATGTTCTATTTGTTGCCATTTTGTTTTTAAATTTTTTGCAAAAGTAGGGTTTTTAAATTAATAATAAGTTATTCGTATACCTGAAATAATTCTTGTAATAATTTATTGTCTTTACCCCGCATTTGCATAGTAATTTTACGGGCATCAAAGTTAAATTTTAAGATTCCAAAGCTAATTTCAGAAACCACATTTTGAATTCTATATTTGTTTTTTTCTGAGCTAAAATTTTGATAAGAATGGGTGAGTCCGCTTGAAGTAAAGTCGATTAAAGGAAACGAAAGATTGGCAACACTTGTTTTTGAAAACTCAGAAATATGTCGATCTCCAGAAAGCAATACAACTCCTTTGGCATTACTTTTTACGATGGTGTTTTTCAACTTTTCAACTTCATGAGGAAAATTCCCCCAAGTTTCAAAACCATGTTCTGCAGATAAAATCTGAATACTACTTACAATAATATTAAAATCTGCGGTAGAATTATTTAATTCGTTGATGAACCATGTCCACTGATTTTCACCTAAAATGGTTCCTTCTCCAAATTTATTGGGTGCAAATCTTTTTTTATTTCTTTTAGATTTCGTTAAAGGAGTTCTAAAATACCGCGTGTCTAAAACCAATACTTTTATACTGCCTTTCGGTGTTTTAAAAATTTCTGAATGATACACGCCATTTTGATTTCTTCTGGGACTTTTTTTATCAACATTAAAAAAATCTAAAAAAACCTCTTGTGACATTTCTTTTTCAGAAAATTCTATACCACCGTCATTGACACCATAATCATGATCATCCCAAGTAGCCATTACAGAAATATTTTGCACCAAGTCTGCATATCCTTTCTGTTTTTTTA
>JBNMOF010000169.1:0-4879 GCA_051277175.1 Polaribacter sp. | reverse complement strand
TGGGTGTTCCTTTTGTATATGTGAGACCAGAACCTAAAAAACATGGTAGACAGAACCAAATTGAAGGGCATTTAGAAAGTGGACAAAATGTAGTGGTTATAGAAGACTTAATTAGTACAGGTAACAGTAGTTTAAATGCTGTAGATGCATTGAAAGAAGCAGGTGCAGTGGTAAAAGGAATGGTTGCTATTTTTTCTTACGGTTTTGATATTGCTACTGACAACTTTAAAAATAAAAACATAGATTTAGCTACTTTAAGTAATTATGAAAATTTATTGGAGCAAGCTTTAGAAAGTAATTATATTTCTGAAAAAGAACTTACTACATTGCACGAATGGAGAAAAGACCCAAGTACCTGGAAACAATAAAATAAATACAAATGAATATTGACGGAAATACAGTGCTATTAGAAAAAACCCAAGAAGAGTTATTTAACTTTTTTAGTGATTTGACTAATTTTGAAAAAATTATGCCGGCAAACATCAATAAATTTGAAGTTGATGGAGACTCTTTTTTATTCGGTTTGCCTGGTATGCCAGAAATCCGATTGGTGTTAAGTGAAAAAACAGCATTTTCTAATGTTACTTTAGGAGCTGCAAGCAGTAAATTACCTTTTACACTAGCAGCTAATATTAAAAAAGTCGAAGAAAATAAAAGTGAAGTTACTTTAAGCTTTGTGGGCGATTTTAACCCTATGATGACCATGATGATCAAGAAACCCTTGACAAAATTTGTAGAAACACTTACGGAAAATATTGGTAAACTTTAAAGAAAAGAAACCTCTTTAATTCCGAATTCTTGTATGGTTTCGTCCTCTAGTGCTATTTGAAGCTTACCTTCCTGAGAAATTCCGCAAATAATTCCCATAAACAAAACATCTTGACTATTTTTAAACATAGTTGGGATGTTTTTTTTGTGTAAAACATTTAAATACTCAATTTCTAAAAATTTAAAGTCTTTAGACTTTAAAATATCAATTTTAGTTTTCAATTTTGAGACAATGTTTTCTAACAATTTATCGAGTTCAAAATCCTTAGCACTTAAAAGCTTTAAAGAACTCGCTCTTTTTAAAGAATCGGGGAAGCTCGTTTGATTTACGTTTAACCCAATTCCAATTATTGAAGAAGAAATTTCTGTGCCTTTCAAACTATTCTCTATTAAAACCCCACATATTTTCTTATTTCCTGACAGAATGTCGTTCGGCCATTTTATAGAAATGGCAGGAATATTCTCTTCTTTCAAAGCATCAAAAATAGCCAAAGAAACGGCAAAATTTAAATACTTATTATCTAAAACCTTAAAGTTATCAAAAATCACAAAAACGCTAAAAACCAAGTTCTTAAAAGACTCAGACACCCAACCATTACCTTGTTGCCCTCTTCCTTTTAATTGACGATCTGTAACAACTACTGTGAAATTTTCTACCGCAGAATTAAGCGCCATTTCTTTTAAAAAAGAATTGGTAGAATCGATGGCATTAAGTTTGATTATTTTCAAGTGTTAAATAAACTGTAAAGTAGTTCAATAATACACAAAATAGTGGAAAAAATAGAATAACTTTGCATATAAATTAGAAAAAAATTAATGACTACAAAGCAAGTAAGTACAGATGATTTAATCTCTGTGATAATTCAGGGAATTGAAGAGGTTAAGGGAGAAAACATTCAGCTGCTAGACTTACGAGACATTGAGAATACTGTTTGCGATTATTTTATAATCTGCTCTGGTAACTCAAACACACAAGTAAAAGCAATTTCTGGTTCCGTTCAAAAATTAGTAAGCAAACAGATCAAAGATAAGCCTTGGCATATTGAGGGTGAGAACAATGCTGAATGGATTTTAATGGATTATGTCCATGTTGCTGTGCATGTCTTTCAAAAGCAGATAAGAGATTTCTATGATCTAGAAAGCCTTTGGGGAGATGCAAAAATTACAGAAATTAAAACAACTTAAATTTTTAGATTTTATAATAAAATGAACGAAAATAAAAAAGACAACAAAACAAATACCCCGAAAATCAAATTCAATAGCTATTGGATATATGGAGCAGTACTAGTACTTATTATTGGCTTTCAGTTTTTTAGTAGTGGAGACTTAGCTACTAAAAGTATTTCAAAAAATGAATTTAATGAAGTTTTAAGAGACAATGATATATCAAAGATTATTGTAGTAAACAATAACCTTGCTCAAATTTTTATTAGCGAAGACGCTATGAAAAAGTCTAAATATCAAAAATTAACAAACTCTGCTTTTTACAGAAAAGGAAGTTCTCTGTATGAATATAATTTTGGTGATTTACAAAATTTTGAAAACGATTTAGAGATTGCTAGAAAAGACAGTGAGCTCACTTTCGATTTAAAAAATGAAAGTAGAACAAGTATGGTAGACACCTTAATTGGATTTCTACCTTTTATCATACTAATTGGAGTTTGGTTATTTTTCATGAAAAGAATGTCTGGTGGTGGATCAGGTGCTGGTGGTGGCGGTGGACAAATTTTTAACATTGGAAAATCAAAAGCGAAGCTCTTTGATAAAGATACCAAAGTAAAAACCACTTTTGCAAATGTTGCTGGATTAGAAGGCGCAAAAGAAGAAGTGCAAGAGATTGTAGATTTCTTGAAAAATCCCGAGAAATATACTTCTTTAGGAGGTAAAATTCCAAAAGGAGCGCTGTTAGTAGGACCTCCAGGAACTGGAAAAACATTACTAGCAAAAGCCGTTGCTGGTGAAGCAGATGTACCTTTCTTCTCTTTATCTGGTTCCGACTTTGTAGAAATGTTCGTGGGTGTTGGTGCTTCTAGAGTGCGTGATTTGTTTAAACAAGCTGCACAAAAATCTCCTTCCATTATTTTTATCGATGAAATTGATGCCGTAGGTAGAGCTCGTGGAAAAAATAGCATGACTGGTGGAAATGATGAACGCGAAAACACATTAAACCAACTTTTGACAGAGATGGATGGTTTTGGTACGGATACAAATGTAATTGTAATTGCTGCAACCAACAGAGCAGATGTCTTAGACAGCGCGCTATTGCGTGCAGGACGTTTTGATAGACAGATCTATGTAGATTTACCAAATATCAATGAACGAAAAGAAATTTTTGAAGTACATATTAAGCCACTAAAATTATCAGATGATGTTAAAATTGAATTTTTGGCACAACAAACTCCTGGTTTTTCTGGTGCAGATATTGCCAACATGTGTAATGAAGCTGCTTTAATTGCCGCGAGACATGGTAAAAAAGCAATTCACCACCAAGATTTTCTAGATGCTGTAGATAGAATTGTTGGAGGTTTAGAAAAGAAAAATAAAGTAATTACACCTAAAGAGAAAAAAGTAATTGCTTTTCATGAAGCTGGTCACGCAACTGTTAGTTGGATGCTAGAACATGCCGCTCCCTTAGTAAAAGTTACAATTGTCCCTAGAGGACAATCTTTAGGAGCTGCTTGGTACTTGCCTGCAGAAAGATTGATTGTACAAACAGAACAAATGTTAGACGAAATGTGTGCTACTTTAGGAGGTAGAGCTGCAGAAAAAGTGATTTTTAATAAAATTTCTACTGGCGCATTAAGTGATTTAGAGAAAGTAACCAAACAGGCAAGAGCGATGGTTACAGTATATGGTTTAAACAAAGAAGTTGGTAATGTTACCTATTATGATTCTTCAGGAAACGATTCTTTTGTAAAGCCTTATAGTGACGATACTGCTAAAAAAATTGACAAAGAAATTTCTAACACGATAGAAGCGCAATACAAAAGAGCTATTGAGCTGTTGGATAATAATAAAGAAAAGTTAACCGTTTTAGCAGAACTACTTTTAGAAAAAGAAGTTATTTTTAAAGACGACTTACTAAAAGTTTTCGGAAAAAGACCTTTTGAGGAAATAGATACAACAATAAAAGACGAAGAAGTAATTGAAGAAGAAGTTGAAAAAGTAATTGAAGAAGATGTAAATGTTTCTCCCCTTGAAAAAAATCCAGAGGAATAATTTAATATTCGACAATTAAAATAATGAAATTTTTAAAAAAACTATTTAACATATCGAATAACGGCGACAACGAAGCTCAAAAACAAAAAGTAGATTTGTCGCTAGATGATTTATTTGTCCATAATTTTATTCAAAAAGGTGGTAAATTTTTATACTGCTTGAAAAAAGAAGAAGTTATAGAGAATGTTGAAAGAATTTTATTAGAAAATAATTGGAATAAATTATTAGTTACAAATAAAGAATTATTTCCTTTTTTAGACGAAAAAGAGATAGCTATAGATACTAATTTTAAACAATCTCTCCCTTATTTTACAACTTGCGAACATTTAGTTGCAGATAAGGGTGATATTCTTTTTTCTTCAAATCAATTAAGAAGCACAAAATTATCTGAGCTTTCGGAAAACTTTATTGTTTACGCTACAACAAGTCAGATAGTTAAAAATACAGGTGAAGCTTTAACCGGTATAAAAACAAATTCTAAAAACACATTACCTTCTAATATTTCATCTATTAAAGATTACGAAATTAATAAAAAAGACGATAATTTTTTAAACTATGGTAACAGTAGCACAAAAAACTTATATTTGCTCCTGTTAGAAGATTTATAATATGCGCAACCTTTTAAGAAGGAGTTTTTCAGGAATCATTTTCGTTTTAATTTTTTTATTTGCTATTCTTTTTTCTAAAGAATCTTATATAGCTTTAATCTTCTTTTTTGGTATCGTTGCTATTTGGGAACTTTCCAAAATAACAAAAATCAAAAGTTTTATTTCTTATTTTTTATTTGGTCTTACTGTCTTTTTAATACTAAAAAGACCTAATAGCTATGCAATTTCTATTGTTTTAGGGATAAATATATTGTCTTCTGGGTATCTTATATATCAACTTTTTG
>JBNMOF010000168.1:0-4931 GCA_051277175.1 Polaribacter sp. | reverse complement strand
TTTCCTTTGTCATACATCGCAGACAATAAATTCTGGCCAACAGTTAGAAGAGTAGATGATGCTTTTGGAGACCGAAACTTAAATTGTTCTTGTAACCCAATTGAAGATTATATGTAGCTTGCGTTTTTAAGCGTATAACTATATGTTTTTCCTATTAAAAAGTTAAAACCGTTTCATTTTACTGACTTCAATTCAGTATTAAGAAACGGTTTTTATCGTTATTTTAGTTGTTAGATCTTTTTTAAAGGTTTTAATTAAATTTACAAAAGCATCCTTAAGAGCATATTAATCTTTGCAAGGATTTATTTAGGTAACAATCAAGACTAAAAAATGATAGATGCATCGAAGATAAGAACGGCATTTAGTTGTCAATTATTAAAACGGCTACTTCTCTTTTAAAATATTTGCAATAATTCTTTTGGAGTGAATGCGAGAATTTTCTATAAACCATTTGTGTGTATCCATTCCTCCACAAATAACTCCTGCTAAATAGGCTCCTGTAACATTTGTTTCCATTGTATCTTCGTTATACGAAGGTATTTTCTTTACGTCTTTTGAAAACTGAATACCAACCTCTTCTAATAACTTAAAGTTAGGCTTGTAGCCAGTCAACGCTAAAACAAAATCGTTTTGTAGTGTTTCTATTCCAGTTTCTGTTGCTATAGTAATTGTAGTTTCTGCAATTTCATTTACAGTAGCATTGTAGTGCACTTTAATGCTTCCTTCTTCGATTCGATTGATAATATCTGGTCTTACCCAATACTTTACCCTTTGCCCAACTTCTTCACCTCTAATCACCATGGTTACATCTGCACCTTTTCTATAACTTTCTAAGGCGGCATCTACAGAAGAATTACTTGCACCAATAACTGCTAGTTTTTGTCCTGCGAAAAAATGCGGATCATTATAATAATGAGAAACTTTTGGCAAATCTTCACCAGGAACATTTAGCGTATTTGGAAGATCATAAAAACCAGTTGCAATTACTATATTTTTAGCTGTGTAACTGTTTTTCTCGGATACAACAGTAAATATATTTTCTGATTTAGAAACTGAAGTTACTTTTTCGAACAACTTAATATCTAGCTTATTTGAAGTTGCAATTCTCCGGTAGTATTCTAAAGCTTCGCTTCTTCGCGGTTTTGCTTCTTTACTAATAAACGGAATTTCATCAATTTCTAACTTTTCTGAAGAGGAGAAAAACTGCATGTTTACTGGGTAATAAAATAACGAATTTACAATAGGGCCTTTTTCTAGGATAACATAAGTTAATCCTTTTTTCTTTGCTTCCAATCCGCAAGCAATTCCAATTGGTCCTCCACCAATAATAACAATATCAAAAAATTCCATACAATTAAATTCTTTTTTACTTTTTATACTGCCTATGTTAAAATACAGTACTTCTTTTTTTTCCTCTTCTAAAAAACAACTTATCAACTTGCTATTAGTCCGTTCTTTTTAATAATGCTTACAAATATTACGCCTTAGAGATTGCAGTCAAAATCCTTGTGCTATTCCGAGCAGTTTGAGAGATGAATGGCAAAAAATAAACAAGTATTATACCAGAAATTCAGACCTTCTAGGAACCGTCTATATTCTAACTTCTTACACTTAGACTTTTTTTAAACAATAGATACCAAAAGAAGATAGTAATAAGAACCTCTGTAATTTTGCCAATCTGAAACGCTACAGAAAGAAAAAACTCCAACAGTTGTCTGTTGGAGTTTTAAATATGATTAAAATTCTAAAAAAATTACTCTTTTTTGAATTTTGCGTATTTGGTTTTGAACTTGTCAATACGTCCTGCAGCATCAATAAGTTTAGATTTACCAGTGTAAAATGGGTGAGAAGTTCTAGAAATCTCTAATTTTACTAAAGGATACTCTACCCCATCAACGTCTAAAGTTTCTTTTGTATCTGCAGTAGAACGTGTTATAAATACATCTCCGTTAGACATATCTTTAAAAGCCATCATTCTATAATCTTCTGGATGAATTCCTTTTTTCATTTTGTATATATTTAATACTTTAATTTTATGTTTGTAAGAGTAAAATTGGTAAAGTCTTACTCAATATTCTAAATAGCTGTTTTTAACTATTTTGAAGATGCAAATTTAACCTTATTTTTTAATTTACAAATAAATAAATAGTTTTTATTTGACCTAAAAGCAAATTAATACTTCTTTTAGTTCTTAAAAGTTGTTTTTTGTCACCTTTTTTTTGAATATTTACGTTCTAATACATTGAAATCTATATAAATAATGAAGAAATACTCCCTTTTAATATCCTTTTTAACACTTATTTTTCTGACATTTTCTTGTGCAGATGCCTATAAATTTTCTTTAGAAAAGCCTAATAAAGCTATTTTAAATGAGTCTGTTACCATAAAATTAATCGAAGAAAATGACAGACCTATTGATAAAATTCAGTTTTATGTAAATGGAAAAGAAATTGCGAGCAACGGTAATTCTGCAACTGTAAATACAACTAATTTAGGTGTTGGTAAACATGCAATTAACGCTTTGGCTTTTTTTGAAGGAAAGACGAAAAAAGAAAATGGATTTATAGAGATTTTTGCAAAAAAAAAGCCAGCTATTTATAAATATAAAATTATCAATGAATATCCTCATGACAAGAAAGCATATACACAAGGTCTAGAATACCATAATGGTTTTTTATATGAGACTACAGGACGCAGAGGACAGTCTACACTTAGAAAAGTAGCGCTTAAAACGGGAAAAATTTTACAAAAAATAGCCTTGGATAATAAGTATTTTGGAGAAGGAATGACCATTGTTAACAATAAAATTATTTGGCTAACTTGGCAGAACAATAAAGGTTTTGTGTACGATTTAGAAACATTTAAACTAGAAAAAGAATTCGCGTACAATAAAAGTAAAGAAGGCTGGGGTTTGACACACAGTGAAACTGAATTGATAAAATCTGACGGTTCGAGTAAAATTTGGTTCTTAGACCCAGAAACTTTAAAAGAAAAACGCTTCATACAAGTATACACGAATGACCGTTCTGTGAACAACTTAAATGAATTAGAATTGGTAAATGGTAAAATATACGCCAACAAATATCAAAAAAATACCATTGCAATTATTGATGCTAAAACTGGAATTGTAGAAGGTCTTGGAGATTTAAGAGGTTTAGAAAAAGAAATGACCAGAACCCAGAAACTACTTGCTAATGATGAAGTTTTAAACGGTATTGCGTACGATGCTGAAAATAACAGATTGTTTGTTACCGGAAAAAATTGGAGTAAATTATTTGAAATAGAGTTGATAAAACAATAATTCTCCTCATTTAAAGTTCTATTTTAACAGCTATTAAAGTTCAACAAAATTAAAATCTAAACGAACCTCTCGCCTGTTCCCTAAATTTCTAGACGAAAGGACACAACATACATCTATGCGTTACTTTATTTCATTTATTATTTGCGTTGCACTTATTTCTGTAAGCGCTTGTAGAAAAGATTTTTCTACAATACCCAATTTCGGAAATCTAGAATTCTCTAAAGACACGGTTTTCTTAGACACTATTTTCACAAATATTGGTTCTGCTACTTATAGTTTAAAAGTATATAACAGAGGAAGCGCTGCCATTACAATTCCTGCAATTCAATTAGAAAACGGAACTTCTTCTAACTACAGATTAAATGTTGATGGAATTCCTGGTAAAGAATTTAATGATATTGATATTCTTGCTAAAGACAGTATTTTTGTTCTAATTGAAACCACAGTAGATGTTACCAATGAACCAAATCCCTTATACACAGATAAAATTTTATTTGATAATGGTTCAAATCAGCAAGTAGTAGATTTAGTGACTTTGGTTGAAGATGCGACCTTTATTTTCCCAGGTAAATATGCGATTTCTATGAAAATTGATAGTTTGACTTTAGACGGTGAGCCCACGGCTATTAAAGGAAGATTTCTAAAAGATACAGAACTTACCTTTACCAAATTAAAACCAACTGTTATTTATGGATATGCTGCTGTTCCTGCGAACAAAACACTAACTATTGAGGCGGGCGCCCATGTTTATTTTCACAACAATTCTGGTTTAATTGTAGACAATACAGGAAGTTTAAAAGTAAACGGAACACTTTCTGAAAAAGTAGTTTTTGAAGGAGATCGATTAGAAAATAACTTCAGCAACATTCCCGGACAATGGGGAACCATCTGGATGCGTGCAGGAAGTAAGAACAATGAAATAAAACACGCACAAATTAAAAACGGAATTATTGGAATCCTAATTGACGGCATTGGTTCTAGCATTACTCCTACTTTAAAACTTCAAAATACAGAAATCTACAATCATTCTAATTTTGGAATTTTAGCAAGAGAAACAAATATTGAAGCGCATAATGTAGTTATTGGTTCTGCAGGACAGGCCTCTTTGGCAGCAACCATTGGTGGAACCTACAATTTTACGCACAGTACTTTTGCAAACTATTGGAACAATAGCATTAGGCCCTTACCCGCAGTTTTAATAAACAATTCCTTCGTTTTTATCAATGAAACTGGACAAGAAATTACAGAAACTAGAGATTTAAAAGCAGCAAATTTTACCAATTGTATTTTTGATGGAAATAACAACGTTGAATTTTTTATTGATAAAACTGGTGACGGTGGTGAATTTAATTATTCGGTAAAAAATTGCATGCTTAAATTTAACGATACGAATAGTTCTTTTGAAGGGGTTGCTGAAGTAGATTTTGCAAACAATACAAATTATAGCGACGTTATCTTGAATGGGAATCCTAATTTTAGAAATACTCAGAAAAGCGATTTTATTATTGGCGAAAATAGTGACGCCATCAATAAGGCAATTGCAACACCTTTTACAATAGATTTTTTAGGAATTGATAGAACTAGCAACCCAGATATTGGTGCATACCAGCACATTACTTTTGAAACCGAA
>JBNMOF010000167.1:0-4959 GCA_051277175.1 Polaribacter sp. | reverse complement strand
ATTTTGGAGATAATACATCATCAAAAGAAAAAAGCCCAGTGCATTTATATACAAATCCTGGTGCTTATAACGTGAATTTAGTTATTGAAACTTCTACTTCGTTAGAAATAAAAGAAATAACAAAAACGATTGTGATTAAAGATCCTAGTGCTTCGGGAACTGCTATTTATTTTACAGATGGTTCTCAACTGTTTCAAGGATTAATAAATGATCAGCAACCAATTTTTTCAATGGTAGCTGGCGTAACCTCGCAATCTGCATACAATATGGTGTTAGATTCTGTGAATAAAAAAATCTATATAAGTGACGCTGGTACAGATAAAATTTATAAAGTAAATTTAGATGGCAGTAACTTTGAAGATTTTAGAACGGGCGCAGATAGTCCAATCGGAATTGATATTGATTATCAAGAAAATGAAATCTATTGGACAACAGGTTCTGGCGTTCAAAAAGCAGATTTATCAAATTCGGATGTTACACAAATGGAAGATTTTGTAACTGGGCAATCTAATGATCCAGACGGACTTTCTATTGACGCCATAAATCGTAAATTATATTGGGTAAATTATAATGGAGATATTGGGGTTAAAAATTTGGATGGAACAGGAGAAGCTATCTTAATTTCTGCAATTGAAGGCGGAACAATTAAAGTAATTAAAGACCGTATTTATTATGATGAATATGTTGGTTCTGGGGACATCAGAATAAAGTCTGCTGCTTTAGATGGTACAAATGTGACCACAATTGCAACGGGAATTGGTAGAGTTGTGTACGGAATTGGTTATGACCCAGATGAAGATAAAATTTATTGGGGAGACAGAAGTACAGACGTTTTAATGCGTGCAAATTTAGATGGTTCTAATCCCGAAGCTTGGTTTACTTCAACAGGCGATACAAGAGGAATTGTAATTGGTCAAAAACAATAAAATGTCAAAAAAAGAAACCTTTATATTTTTGTGCTTCGTTGTTGCATTTCAGTTTTTTATATCTTGTGATGCGCCCGAAAAGCAAGAACAAAAGCAAGAACAAGAATCAAAAGGAAAACTATTTATCATAGGCGGAGGTTCAAGACCTTCGGCTATGATTGATAGAATTATTTCTGAATCTGGAATTGATAAAACAGGATATGGTATAATTTTACCAATGTCTAGTAGCGAGCCAGATACTTCTGCATATTATGCGAAAAAGCAATTTTTAATTAAGAATATTGCAAATGTGCATGCATTGCATTTTATAAAAGGCGAAAAAATTTCTTCGGATAAAATTGATTCTCTTAAGAACGCAAGCATGATTTATATTTCTGGCGGTGATCAAAATCGATTTATGGAGGTTGTTCAAAATACCGAAATAGAAAAAGCCATTCACAAGGCTTATAATAGCGGAAGTTTAATTGCAGGAACAAGTGCTGGTGCTGCCGTAATGAGTAAAATGATGATTACAGGAACAGAATTAAAAAATCCGGAGTATTCATCAACATTTAGAAATTTACAATCAGAAAATATCGAAATTAAATCAGGTTTAGGGTTGATTGATAACGTAATTATAGACCAACATTTTGTAAAAAGAAGTCGTTATAACAGATTGTTAAGTGCTGTTATTGAGCATCCAGAAACAACAGGAATTGGTATTGACGAATCTACGGCAATTTTAGTACAAGGAAATAACGCTGAAATTGTTGGCGAATACCAAGTAATTGTATTTAAAAATCCGAAGAAATCGAAAAACTTGTATCAAGATAAATTAGGTGCGCATGGCATCACTTTAGACATTTATCTTGCAGGAGAAACTTTTACACTAAACTAAAAACATTTTATGTTCACATTTAAAAAAATATCTTTTTTACTATTCTTATGTTTTTCAACGCTTATTTTTTCTCAACAAGACCGCACAGAAAAACGACTTGTTAAATCGGTAGATAAAAATATCGATGAAGCTATTGTATTGCTAAAAAAAGCCATAAATATCAATAGCGGAACAATGAATTTTAAAGGTGTTATTGAAGTTGGTGAACTGTTTAAAACAGAATTAGATGCCTTGGGTTTTGAAACCAAATTAACTTCTGGCAAATCCTACAATAGAGCAGGACATTTAATTGCAGTTCATAAAGGAAATATTAAAGGGCCAAAAATTTTAATGATTGGTCATTTAGATACTGTTTTTGAAGAAGATAGTCCGCTGCAAGAATACACCATGGTAAATGATTCTATTATGAAAGGGCCGGGTGTTGCAGATATGAAAGGTGGCGATGTAATTATTATTTTAGCAATGAAAGCTTTAAAAGAAGCTAGACTTTTAGAGGATGCATCCATAGAAATTATTATGACAGGCGATGAGGAAAAAAGTGGAGAACCCATTGAAAACTCAAAGAAAGATTTAATAGATGCTGCTAAAAGAACAGACATTGCTTTAGGTTTTGAAAATGGGGATAATAGAACAGAAACCATCGTAGTTTCTAGAAGAGGTTCTGCGGACTGGGAACTTACCGTAACAGGAAATCCAGCACACTCCTCACAAATTTTTACGAAAGATATTGGAGCAGGTGCAATTTATGAAACTTCAAGAATTTTAAATGAGTTTTATCTTCAACTATCAAACGAAAAAGATTTAACCTTTAATCCTGGTTTTATTTTAGGCGGTACTAATTTAGAAACCAATGCCGATAAAACAGGAGGAACAACTTTTGGTAAAAATAATGTAGTTGCTCAAACTGCAGTCGTTCATGGAGACTTAAGGGCAGTTTCTCCAGAACAATTAGAAAAAGCAAAGGCAACAATGCTGAAAATCATCAATAATAACTATCCGAATACAACTGCAAAAATTGTTTTTGGAAAAGGAGCATATCCGCCTTTGGCGAAAACAAAAGGAAATTTAGAATTATTAGAGCAGTATAATATGGTAAGTAAAGATTTAGGTTTTGGCAAAGTTGAAGCTGTAAATCCAAGAAATGCAGGCGCCGCAGATATTTCTTTTACTTCTGGTTATGTAGATATGGCAATTGATGGCTTGGGTTTAACGGGTGGCTCTGGAGATCACACTATAAACGAAACAGGAAATTTAAACTCGGTTGCGCAAAAAGCGAAAATTACAGCAGTTTTAATTTACCGATTATTAAATGCTAAAAAATAAATTAGGTTAAAAATTTATTAACGAATGTTTAGTTGAGCGCATTAGAAACCTAATTAGTCTTATAAATTTTGATTCATATCTCAAAAATTAAATCATAATGAAAAAAATTACTTTACTACTATTATTTATAGTTCAACTTTCTTTTTCTCAAAATTATGTTGAATACCAAACAGGAAGTTCTAAAGATATAAAAACAAATTATAAAGCTGGTGTTTGTTTAATGGGCGGAAGAACCGAACAAAGCGATGCAATGAAATGGTTTTTAAATCAGACTGATGGTGGAGATGTTGTAGTGTTAAGAGCTTCTGGAAGTGATGGGTATAACGATTATTTTTATTCAGATTTAGGCGTAACCATAAATTCTGTAACCACTTTTGTAATTAACAATGTTGCGGGAGCAACAGATTCGTATGTGTTAGAAAAAATAGCAGATGCCGAAGCAATTTGGTTTGCTGGCGGAGATCAGTCTGATTATGTTCGTTTGTTTAAAGACAATGAAATGGAAACTGCGTTAAATGACTTTATTAACACTAAAAAAGGTGTTATTGGTGGTACAAGTGCAGGAATGGCAATTTTAGGAAGTTCTTATTTTTCTGCTGAAAACGGAACTGTTACAAGCGCAGTGGCACAAGGAAATCCGTATCATCCTAGAGTTACTTTGGGGCATGATGATTTTTTGAAAATCCCATTTATGCAAGATGTAATCACCGATACACATTATGATGAACGCGATCAAAACGGAAGGCATACTGTTTTTTTAGCACGTTTTGTAAAAGACAATAATAAACGTGGTTTTGGTATAGCTGCGAATGAATATACCGCAATTTGTGTAGGCGAAGATGGCAAAGCATATGTGTATGGAGAACATCCGAAATATCCTGAATATGCATATTTCTTGCAAGTAAATTGTACTACAAATTATGCGCCTGAAACTATTTCAGCTGGCAATGTTTTAGATTGGAATAGAGGAGGAGAAGCCGTAAAAGTATATAAAGTTCCCGGAACAGAAAGTGGTGTAAACTATTTTGATTTAAATAATTGGGAAACTGGAAGTGGTGGCGTTTGGCAAAATTGGTCTGTGAGCAGCGGAGCATTTGCAAGAGTATCAAGTGTAAACCCACAATGCGGCACTTTAGCTATTGAAGATAATGTAGGTTTTGTGGCAAAAGTGTATCCAAATCCGTTTTGTGAAAGCATTCAAATAGAAGCTTTAGAAAAAATAACGGCAATTAAATTATATGACATTAATGGGAAATTAATTCCTGTTGTTTTAGATAAAAATAACACCATATCGACTGCTTCTTTAAGTAGCGGAATTTATTATTTAAAATTAAAATCTGCATTAAAAACGCAGACTTTAAAAGTTGTTAAACAGTAATTTTTTTTAGTTTTTAAAACTTGTAACCATATAGACAGTCTGTTTATATGGTTTTTTTGTATGTTTACTTTTTTTGAGAATCAATTTGGACGAACAAAGTTTTATAAAATTACTTAAACAAGGCAAACAATCTGCATTTGGTCTTTTATTAGACGAGTATCAGCAAAAAGTTTTTGGTACTTGTATTTCTTTTGTTCCTAATAAAGAAGATGCGGAAGATATTACACAAGAGGTTTTTTTAGAGGTTTTTAAATCTATTTCTAAATTTAAAGGAGATTCTAAATTATCTACTTGGATTTTTAGAATTGCCACAAATAAGTCTTTAGAGTTTATCAGAAAAAAGAATACTAAAAAACGTTTTGCCTTTATGCAATCTATGCTTGGAAATGAAATTGCTCTTGATAAAACGAGTTATTTTACAGAGTTTAATCATCCCGGAATTGTATTAGAGAATA
>JBNMOF010000166.1:0-4966 GCA_051277175.1 Polaribacter sp. | reverse complement strand
AATTTTTAAAATTACGCTATTAGCAGCAATTTACAAGAATTACTTTTCCATTTCCATATAATCAACCACCAAGTTAACCATTGCCTTCACCCCTGTTATAAAACCACTTTCATCAAGATAAAATTCTGGGGTATGATGTGGTGCTGAAGTTTTAGGGTCTTTTCCTTTTGGCAAGGCACCAACATAAAAATAGAATCCAGGTACTTCATTCGCAAAAAATGAAAAATCTTCTGCTCCTGTTTCAGCAGGAACGAGGATTACATTTTCTGCTCCAGCAGATTTTTGTAAGGAAGGTAATATTTTGGATGTAAGCGCAATATTATTAAATGTAACCGGATAATGAGAAGAATATGGGAGTTCTAAAATAGCTTCAGTTCCGTTTGCTTCTGCTGTTTTTGTAACTATTTGACGAATTCGCTCAAAGACTAATTTTTCATCAGAATCACTTAAGGTTCTAACCGTTCCCAGCATTTCTACCTGCTCTGAAATGATGTTAGATCTATTTCCTCCATGAATTGCGCCAATTGTTACCACCGCAGCATTTCTAGTAATGTTTACATTACGACTCACAATGGTTTGAAGATTGTTAATAATCTGAGCTGACACAACCACTGGATCTATAGAAAGCCAGGGTTCTGCGCCATGAGAAGATGTTCCTTTTACCGTAATTTTCATATCGCCAACACCCGCAAACATTCCTCCTGGTCGATACGTAATTTTTCCAACCGCTACTTGTGCATTGATATGAAGTCCGAAAATAACATCAACCTTCGGGTTGTTTAAAACCCCTTCCTTAACCATCAGCTCCGCGCCCCCTTCTTCTCCTTTAGGAGCACCTTCTTCCGCAGGTTGAAAAATAAATTTAACGGTTCCTTTTAAGTCTTTTTGCATTCCAGATAAAATTTCTGCAACCCCCATAAGAATGGCTACATGCGCATCATGACCACAGGCATGCATTACAGCAGTTTCTTTTCCATCATAGATTGTTGTTACTTTAGAGGCAAAAGGCACCGCTGTTCTTTCTAAAACAGGTAATGCATCCATATCTGCCCGCAAGGCAACTACAGGTCCTTGTTTCCCTCCTTTAAGAATACCAACAACCCCCGTAATACCTACCTTTGTTTGCACTGCTATCCCTAGAGATTCAAGATGTTTTGCAATCATTGCTGCGGTTTTAAATTCACGATTCCCAAGCTCAGGGTTTTGATGAATGTCTCTTCGCCAATCAATAACTTTTTGTTCAACCTCCTTTAATTGCCTTTCAAGGTCATTGGATTGAGCGTTTAGGTTAAAAAAAATAAAGTGTAGCGCGCATACTAGTAATACCTGTGTTTTTTTCATTTTTATGCTTTCTAAAAGTAAAAATTTTTATGATGTATTCAAAAATACTCGTTTTCTATTAATTATTTAAAGTTGTTTTTTAAGTACAGAATTTTGCAAAACAAAATGGTTTAGATTAAAATAACAATTTTTTAAATTTACAGGAATAAAATGAGATTCCAACCTTAAGTTACCACCAAATTTCATTCGAAAAACAAGTAACACACTGATTTACAAACTTATGTTGTATCTTGACATTTAAACAAAACACAAATATTATGAAAAAACAGATTAAATTAGTTGGAATTTTAGCGGTTACTATCTTAATTCTTTCCGCCTGTGCAACCACCGTAAAGGAGGAAGCTTTAGACATGGATAAGGTTAGAATGGAAATTCAAGCAATGGAAGATGCTTTTGCTGCTGGTGAAAAAGCAAAAGATGCGGATGCTGTAGCAGCTTATTATAGCGAAGATGCAATGAGCTATAGTCGCAATAGTACCCCTTTGTCTGGCAAGGCAGCAATTACAGCTAATATTTCGAGTAATATGGCAAATGACTCCTTAGGAAATTACAGTGTTTATAAGCTAGTAGATGTTTTTGCGGAGGGAAATACAGCGATTGAAGTTGGATCTTGGGTACAGTTTGATGCTTCTGGTAAAGAAGTAGATAACGGAAATTTCATGTCATACTTTCAAAAGCGTGACGGTAAATATCTTTGTGTAAGAGATATGAGCACAACGGCTTCTCCTGTTAAATCTGGAATGTAAGTTACAAGACTCTTTAAAAAATCGCCCTTATTTTACTCAATACTTAAAAAGTGCATTAAAATGCACTTTTTTTTGTTGCAGATAACACCATTGCGTTCGTATAAAAACGTACATCAAAAATTTAATCTCAACTTGTTCGATGTTCATAATTTGTTTAAAAATAACAAACTTAAGAAGCTCCTGAATGGCGCGCCCTCCCCTACTTATAAAAATCCTTACGAACTTTCTATTCCATTTTTATTCACTAAATTTGATAACTAAAGCATGTAGCTAATGAGCTACAGAAACATTGGCAATAATTTAGATTATAAGCAACGAACTTGAAACATCCAAGCACCAATTAAAGGCTTTTTATTGTTAAGATTAACAAGTACAAAATCTATTTTTTAAAATAGAAACGCAAGCAGTAATAAATAACAGACTAACTAAATAAACTAAATTTAAAATGAAAAAAATATTACTAACAATCCTACTTATAGCAATGGGATTTTCTGCCAACGCGCAGTCCTCAGAAGAAAATGGAATGCGTAAAAATAGTATCTATTTCGATACGGGACTCATGCCTGGTTACCATGCATTTGTGAATTACGAACGCAGTTTTTACGAAGGAAAATGGGTTTCTTGGTATGGTAGAATGGGAGTTGGATATGGTGGTTTAATTTTTGCTGGTGGTGGCTTTGGAGCATTAGGAGCAGTAACCATGTTAACGGGAAAGAAAAATTCGCATTTTGAATTAAGTACAGGTTTTTTCCGTGGGAAAGAGGACAGAGATACTATTACTTTGCCAATAATTGATATCGGATATCGGTATCAAAAACCCGAAGGAGGATTTATTTTTAAAACAAAAATTGGAATTCTTGGTGTTGGCTTTGGTGTAGGATATGCATTTTAAGACTCCTTAAAAAAGAACAAAACTCGCTCTAAATAACTGTGGGCATCTCTTATTTCTTAGGATGAATACAACCCTATTTTTTTTTAAAAAAAATAGGGTTTTCAGTAGCACCGCTTTTTTCCTTTTAAAAACTTTAGCGTAAAAGTGAAACAAAGCGCTGTCCTTATCTTATAGGGCGCAATCATAAGAGCTATTATAAAGAACAACAGTTTAGTGCAAGCTAAACTGTTGTTCTTTACTTTCTATTTTAAGAGTTTAATACTTGAAACCCTTATATAACACGGAATTTGTGCGCTACACAAACAGAAACGCCATACCGCCGTACCTCCGCATTTTAGTTTCTTTAATGCCTAAAACACATAACTTTTCGAATACAAACACGTTTCGGCTCATAAAAGCAACACAACGGTTAAAAAAAGAAGTATTGTATCTATGAAGTTTAAGACACCTTTTTTTATTATTGCTCTTCGTATCAGTAGACAAAGAATTTCACACAAAAGCGGACGTTTACAAGAAAAATGTTCCTGATAAAATTACTACAGAAATAAGAAAATTAGCAGAATCAAAAACCAAATTTGAGACTAGAATGACTAAGATTTGTGATTTAGCGATTAAACATTTTGACTTCTTCATCGAGCAGACAGGTGCGAAAATCAAGGTAAAATCAAGGTAAAATCAAAAAGTTACTCTACTGATGAAGGGACAAAAAAAATGATTGAAAAATTCTTAGAAAAAAAATAACAGTGCATAACACTATGTAAAGTGTATGGCTATTCTTCGGAATAAATACGACACCATGCATTTAACGTTCGCAAACCATAACCAATGGGCTAATCGAAACTCTAATCGTTGTCAATCTTTTTTTAGCGTAAACAATTCCATGCTTTTGTTTTTACCTCGTAGCTTATTGGTACCCTTTGAGATAAATTGGTAGGTAGAATGCTCTCCAATTTCCTCTTTCATAGCGCTTGAAATTAAGATGTCTACCAAATGCTCTTTACATAAGGATATAATTCGTGCGGTTGTATTTAACACATCACCCGTATACACGATTTCTTTTTTCAACGCACCAATTTCACCAGATGTTACAAGTCCGAAATGAATTCCGGCTTTAAAACTAGGAGTAACTCCATACTTTTTTTGATATATTTTTGATTGACTTGCCAGTTTTTCCTGCATTAAAAGAAAACATTTGATACACTCTGCACTCGTATTGGTATTTTTTACGCGCCATGAGATGATAACCTCGTCACCCACATATTGATATATCTGTCCAGAACATTGAATAATAGGATCTGACAAATCTTCATAATAATCACGAAGCAAACTAAAATATTGCACATGACCAAGTTTCTCAGCTATTGTGGTTGAAGCATTCATGTCTAGAAACATAAAAATACGATTCTCTTCAATAGGCGTATGGTATTTACCGATAAAAAAATTACGCAAAACTTCAAACCCTATGCTTTCACTTACCTCCGTAAAAAATAACGTGGAAATAATTATAATGGCGATGTACAATTCTACAGTCCAGAAAATGCGGCTTACAAAAAAGATATGCAAACTCTCCCAAACTCTTGCATCAGCTAGATTGGTCTCATAGGTCATGGAATACCCAAACAAGCGCAGTCCCAACAAAACCAAAATCATGAAGACTACGTATACCGTCGTTTTTCGGAATATTTTAGACGAAAAACTCTTTTTGGAAAATAGGTTACTCAGATACTTCACCTCAATTGTCCCTATTATTAATCCCATAAAAGTAGAAGAAACAATATAGTAAAAAGTGATTGCACCATATCTATATGGATTCCCAGTAGCGGGGTACGTTGTCAAATCGCCCAGCAAACTTTTTTCCAAAAGCGTATATATTATCGTAAATACCATCCAGATTAATCCGAATGGAAGTATGCGCATAATGTCTCTTTTAGTTCTAGGTACCATTAAATTTTAATTCAATGTAATCATCTAAAAAATATAAGAATAT
>JBNMOF010000165.1:0-4983 GCA_051277175.1 Polaribacter sp. | reverse complement strand
AAGTAAAGTCTGGGTTGCTAGCATCTGATAACCCTTCGCCATTGAAAATATAAGCCGAAGCACCACTATTAGTTACATCGTATGTTTTGGATTCCGTGGTTCCTGAATTATTTCCTGTATTCGAGCCAATGTTTCCTTGTGCAACGATTGTCGCTAAATCAGCATCACTCAAATGAATATTAACATATGCATTCAGCGTTAAAAACTCTGTATAGGTAATTGAAGTGCCTCCAACTAAAACTGCTACTTGCGTTTTACTAATCCCCGTATCTCCAATTACCGCATTCAATCCAACAATAATTTCTCCTGTGGTAGCAATATCATTTTCATGAATGTGCGCAGGATGCAGACCTCCAGTAGAAGTACCAGTAAGTTGTATTGTTACTAAAGTAGTTTCGTTTACACGTTCTGCAAACTCAATAGTCCCATTGATGCCTTCAACATCTTTTTCAACAAGTTCATAACTCATTTTATTTCCTGTTAACTCATTCTGACCTATATCTCCTTGAGCTAATAAGGTACCAGTCTCCGAAGCACTTAAATGTATATTTATATACCCATTAAAATCAAGTAATTCTGCATATGTAATTGCAGTGCCGTCAGTAAGCGTTGTAAATGTAGTTGTGCTTTTTCCTTCTCCACCAATTACGGTTTCTAAAGACAAAGCAATATCACCACCCTCAGCAGCTGTATTAAAATGAACGTGCGCTGGATGTGCATCACCTTCTGTTGTATTCTGCAACGTTAGCTCAATGCTTAATGTGGCATCACTTTTCTCAATAAATCTTGCCGTTCCAGAGATTCCCGAATCTCCGACAGAACCTAAATTATAACTTTTAGAATTTAATTCCGTTGGCTCAGGATCAACAGGATCAACAGGTGCCAAATAGCCGTCATCACTGCTACTACAACTTACGAAAACGAAAGAAATCGTTGTTAGAAGAAAAAATAGGTTTTTTGTAAAATATTTCATTTTTTTAAATTTTAAGTATTAACTTTAAGAATCATTGTCCTTTAACTTATAACTCAGTCGAGAGAGATAGTAATAACTAACAATAATTTACTGTTTAACAAAAAATTATTGTTTAACAGATTAATTAACATGTTAAACATTTGTATCTTTACACAAAATTTTAAACAATTATGGCTCGCAAGAAAAACATCACTAAAGACAACTTAATTTCTTGGTACATGGAGTTTGTACTAGAAAACAATCACAACCCAAAATCTGTTTTCAGTTTTGCTAAAGAAAATAACTTTGAAGAATCTGATTTTTATAAGTTTTATGGCACTTTTGAAGGAATAGAGCAGTCTATCTTTAGTGAATTCTTTAACAACACCATTAAAGTATTGGCTAAAAGTGAAGAATACCCAAATTATGATGCAAGAAATAAATTGCTGAGTTTTTACTTTACCTTTTTTGAAATTTTAACAGCGAATAGAAGCTACGTTGTTTACGCACTTAAAGGAAATGAAGATGTCACAAAATTAAGATCTTTAAAGCTATTGAAAGATTTAAAACAAGACTTTAAAACTTTTTCAAACAATATTGGTATTGAAAAAATTGATTTACAACAAGAACAACTCGGTAAAATTCAAGACAAAACAATGCAAGAGTCCTCTTGGATACAGTTAATACTTACCATGAAGTTTTGGCTAGATGATACTTCTCCATCATTTGACAAAACAGATATTTTTATTGAAAAATCAATCAATTCTCGATTCGATTTATTGGATATAAAACCTTTAAAAAGTCTCCTTGATTTTGGAAAATTTATTCTAAAAGAAAAAATTAACTTCAACTAAAATAATTAATGAAAACTATTGATTCCATACCAACCTCAAAAATACAGCGTGCCTCAAAACTAGTAAAAACTGGCGCTAAAATTGGTGTAAATTATTTAAAATATTACGGTGATAAATTCACCAAATCAGAATTAGAAGCGAAAGATCGTTTAAATGAAAGTAATGCTGAAGATATTTATGACGGGCTACAGCAATTAAAAGGAAGTGCCTTAAAAGTTGCCCAAATGCTTAGTATGGAAAAAAGTGTTTTACCGAGGGCATACGTAGAAAAATTTTCACTTTCACAGTTCTCTGTACCACCGCTTTCTCCTGCATTAGTTGTAAAAACTTTTAAAAAATATTTTGGAAAAGATCCAAGTGAAATTTATGATAAATTCGATACTGTTTCTACAAATGCAGCAAGTATCGGACAAGTTCACAGAGCAGAAAAAGATGGTAAAAAATTAGCCGTAAAAATTCAATATCCAGGAATTGCACAAAGTATTACCTCCGATTTATCTATGGTAAAACCTATTGCTGTTAAAATGTTTAATATTAGAGGAAAAGATTCTGATCGATATTTTAAAGAAGTAGAAGGTAAATTAGTTGAAGAAACAAATTACATCCTAGAGGTAGCACAAAGCAAAGCAATTGTGGCAGCTTGCAAACACATACCAAATTTAAATTTTCCTAATTATTATTCAGACTTGTCGTCTGATAGAATAATAACGATGGACTGGATGGATGGTATTCATTTGTCAGAATTTTCTACGAACGATCAAGATATATCCAATAAATTAGGACAAGCTTTATGGGATTTCTATATGTTTCAGATACATAAATTAAAAAAGGTACATGCAGATCCGCACCCAGGAAACTTTTTAATATCTCCAGAAAACGAACTAATTGCAATCGATTTTGGATGTATGAAAACCATACCTATGGAATTTTATACCCCTTATTTTGAATTGGCAAAACCAGAGTGTATTTCTGACCCTGTACTTTTTGAAGAAAAATTATATGAATTAGAAATCCTGAGAGAAGACGACTCTGAGCAAGAGTTAGAATTTTTCAGAGCAATGTTTCATGAAATGCTAAGCTTGTTTACAAAACCATTTCATGAAGAAATTTTCGATTTTTCTGATGATGGCTTTTTTGGTGAAATCTCTGAGCTAGGGAGTAAATACATGAAAAGCTCAGAACTCAAAAACATGAATGGAAATAGAGGCTCTAAACACTTTATTTATATCAACAGGACCTTTTTTGGTTTGTATAATTTAATGCACGATTTGAAAGGGAAAAACATTAAAATTAATAATTACAAGAATTTATAATGGCTTTTTACGACTATAATGACATTCAAAATTTAGAAAAAATTTTCAAAATTAATTTGATAAATAGTTGTTCTGGATTTAAATCTGCTAATTTATTAGGTTCTATATCAGAAGAAGGAATTTCAAATGTTGCTGTTTTTAGCTCTGTTACCCACTTAGGCTCTAAACCACCAACTTTAGGTTTTATTCTTCGGCCAACAACAGTTCCGCGAGATACGTATAAAAACATTAAAGATTCAGGTGTTTTCACCATCAATCATATTCATGAGGCTATTATTGAAGATGCACATCACACATCGGCGAAATATCCAAAGGAGGTGTCAGAATTCGATAAGACGAACTTAGAAGAGGAATTCAAGGGTAAATTTAAAGCACCGTTTGTAAAAGGTGCGCCAGTACAAATGAGCATGAAATTTATAGAAGAAGTTTACGTACCTTCAAATGATGTTATGTTAATTGTTTCTCAAATTGAAGAATTATATATTGATGATGCACTATTACAAGCAGATGGGTTGATTAATCTCTCTAAAGGAAATGTTGCTACCATTAATGGTTTGGATACATATGCGGTTCCAAATTTCAAAAAACAACTGTCTTATCAAAGACCAAAAAAATAGATAAAAGTGCATGAAAATACTTGTTACTGGGGCAACTGGCTATATTGGTAAAAGATTAATTCCGTTATTACTAAATGACGGCCATACCATAATTTGCCCTGTTAGAGACAAGATAAGAGCACAAAACTACTACAAGAATAAGGAAAACATTGTTTTAGTGGAAGCAGATTTTCTAAAAATAGAAACGTTAGATAACATTCCAAAAGATATAGATGCCGCCTACTATTTAATCCATTCGATGTCTAATTCTGCCAAGGAATTTCATATCCTAGAAGAAAAATGTGCTTTTAATTTTAAAAGATTTGCCGAGGGTTCGTCCGTAAAACAGGTTATTTATTTGAGTGGTATTACAAATGACACCAATCTTTCTAAACACTTATTATCAAGAAAAAATGTAGAAAAAACATTGGCTTCAAAAAAGTATGCTTCGACCACTTTTAAAGCTGGTATTATTGTGGGCTCTGGAAGTGCCTCTTTTGAAATCATAAGAGATATTGTAGAAAAGCTTCCTGCTATGATTGCTCCAAAATGGTTAAACACGAAAACACAACCTTTAGCAATTCGGGATGTTTTATCTTTTTTACAAAAGGCGTTAGCAAAAGAAGAATTATACAATACTTCACATGACATTTTTGGTCCTGAAATATTAACCTACAAAGAAATGCTATTGCAATTTGCCCGCGTAAGAAAACTAAAAAGGCGGATTATTATAGTTCCTATAATGACCCCCAAACTCTCTTCTTATTGGTTGTATTTTGTAACGTCCACATCTTACAAGCTAGCGTGTACTTTAGTAAACTCTATGGGTGTTGAAGTTATTGGAAAAAAGAGCAATATCAATACATTTTTAGACATAACGCCAATGTCATATAAAAAATCTGTGAAATTAGCTTTTAAAAAAATCGAGCAAAATAGTATTATTTCTAGTTGGAAAGACTCGTATGTAAGTAGTGGAAAACTTAAAAGTTATGTTGACGAATTTATCAATGTTCCAGCATATGGCTGTTTTAAAGACTTCAAAAAAAGAAAAGTAATAAATCGAGAAAAAGCTTTAAATAAAATTTGGTCAATTGGCGGCGAAACAGGATGGTACTACGGTACTTTTTTATGGAAAATACGAGGGTATATAGATCAATTTTTTGGTGGTGCAGGTTTGCGGAGAGGAAGAAGGCATCCTACAGATTTAAATGCAGGAGATGCTTTAGATTTTTGGCGTGTTATTTATGCGGATAAAGAAAAGGGCAAAC